>JAYYPZ010000125.1:0-25378 GCA_036128775.1 Bacteroidota bacterium | reverse complement strand
CCATTTGTGCTTGAAGTGTACGATGTATTCCCAGCAATCCAAACAAGGCCCGAGGCATTGTCTATTTTACCATTGCTTACCGTTAAATCCCCATTGACATAAAGCGTTGGGTTGCTTCCATCTTGACCATTGACATAAATTTCAGTTGTTGCTGAATTGTTATCGCCCGCAATATAAAGCGCCTGTGCGTTTACTGAGAGACCTGCCACGAGCAGCAAAAAAGAAAAGAGTATTGTTTTCATAGTTCTTATGTAAATCCTAGTCTATCTAAGATAAGAAATTCTTGTAACTCAATTAATTGTTAGTACTAAAGGTTAGATAAAGATTGAGTATATTGAAAATGATGCACCTACCAACAAACTGTCCACCCAACCTTTATATTGGACGAGTATTATTTTGTTATCTAATGCTTGGCTTCCTTGTCATGTTCGGGTGTCAAGAGGATGAAGTGGTAATCATTCCAGACAATGAACCACCCCAAGGACAATATGTCTCTACTGTTCAAATTGAAAACTACATTCAACGATGCTTCATTGACTTACTAGGCAGAGAAGCCTTAGACGAAGAGATGACTTTTTACTTCAATCTCTTAAAAAGCAATGAACTCAGCGGCGAGTCGAGAGATGCCATGTTGCTAGATCTTCAACGAGATACAACCTACAGAGAAGGAGATTCTTCCTACAGGCATGCCTACAGTCAGCGGATCTACTCTTTGGGAAAAGGAAGAATGATAGAGAGTGTCGAAAACGACTACATCTATCAAGAAATGGGGCAATTGCAAAATGACTTGACCGGGGCAATAAACAATGGAGACTCTTCATTAACAGCCTTTTTTAGAGAACGCATTCAAGACGCACAGGCTGTTCTAGACATTCCAAGAGATTATCGCCTTGGACTTCTTACAATGGATAGTATGCATGTACGCCTAATGGACAATCTCGTCTATGATGAAATCAATATGGGCACCTTCAACTTCGTGATTTCTGCTTTTGATAACTTATTGTACCGCTATCCAACCGATGCTGAGTATGAGGCCGGATATGCGATGGTCGAGGACAATGTGAGTACAACCTTGATGGGACAATCAGGAACCAATAGAGGCGATTTCATACGTATAATGACCGAAGGACAAGCCTTCTATCAAGGAATGATTATGTGGACGTTTAAAACATTACTACTACGAGACCCGACTCCGAACGAGTTAAGTTTTTATATCGCCTCCTATTATGTCGACAAAGATTTCGAAAAACTTCAGCGCTCGATTATGTCAACCGATGAATATGCAAATTTTTAATCCGATATATCTACTTACAGGAATCCTGAGTATTCTGCTTCTGGCATCATCATGTCAAAAGGATGATCCCGTAGTCTACGAGGTAAATCCTCAGGATATACTATCCCCCACAGCAGGAAAAACAAAAGAAAAAAGTCCTGAACAGTTTGTCGCTGTACTCCATGCCAACCTCTTTGGTACGCCAATTTCTGTAAATGATCAAGTTGAAGTGGAGCGTCTCTTACGCAGCACAGGGGATAAACGATTAACCTGGGAACTCATCGTGTCAAGCTATATGAACGATCCCAATGTTCAACTCCCCGACAACCTTATTATGCAGCAAGACCTCGATGGTTTTGTCGTGGAGACCTATAACCGCTTTTATTTTCGACCCCCATCCCAAATCGAATTGGAATGGTGGCGTGATTACTTAATCAATAATCCCAATGTCAGCACCGAGCTAGTCTACCTAGCCTTTGCTACGTCGGATGAATATTTCTTCTACTAACCCAATATGCCATGAATAGACGAGAATTTGTAAAGAAGGCTGGGTTAACCGCTGGATTAAGTTTAGCATCACCCTACATCATGAAAAACGGGTTGTTTGCTCGTGGTGCAATGAGTTCAGCTGACCATGTTGTGCTTGTAATGTTTGCAGGAGGCGTAAGACAACAAGAATCCGTTCTTCAGCGATACCTTACCGACAGTCAAGGCTTGACAGGTTCTATCTATGAAGGGAACATCATGTACAATCTTTTAAATGGACAGGCTCCTCAAGATAAAATTGTCTATGGCCTCGATCCCAGTGTGGGGCCCCAAGGCTCCTTACCAATCCCGGCAATCCTCAGCTCGAGTTTACAATCTCAAGGAATCCTTTTTCCGGAAGTGACCGCGGCTGGAACAGGCCACTATTCAGGTCTTGTTACGCTGCTTACTGGAAGCCGAAGTGTTACACAAGGTCTTCGCAATCGACCCCGCAATCCAACGATTTTTGAATATGCCCGAAAGCATGCCAATCTTGGAGCAACCGATGTTTGGATGGTGGGAAACCGCATAGGTAATTCGCTGCCTCTCTTAAACTACAGTGACCATCCGGATTATGGAGTGGAGTATGGAGCCAACTTTATAGCCCCTGACGTAACCTTTGGTTCTGAAGGAGAAGAACATATCAAAAATGCTAAATCCTATCACCCAGAAGAAGATCTTGGCCCTGTGAATGCCATGCAAAACTTTCTAAATCGCTCGTTTAACCGCACTGGAAGCGACTTCGGAGGAGTACGCAACACAGAAGATGAAAAATATCAGTTACGACTATTTTTTGAAGAAATGTTTGCCAAAAAGGCTTCAAATACCATTTCTCATCCGCCAGTAGTGACTAACAACGATATGCGTGCCGTAGGCTACACTTGTGAAGTGCTCAAGTGGTTTAAGCCCAAGGTAACGGTCGTCAACTTGGATAGCGTTGATGGTTGCCATGCAAACTTCACGGGCTACTTGCGATCGCTGCATCGTGCGGATCATGCAGTAGGCCATCTTTGGAATACGATTCAAACGCAAATCCCCGAGATGGCGGACAATACCTGCCTTATCGTTTGTCCAGAACACGGCCGAAACCTTGACCCAAACAGCGTTCTTGACGAAAATGATTGGTTGGCCTACGACCATAGTGACCTCAATGCTACCCGCATCTTTTCAATGGTAGTAGGACCGGGAATCGACCAAAACTTAGTCGTAGGGAGTGAAAGCAATCCCATTGGCGACATCTCCGATATTGTGCTTACCATGGCAGAAGTATTGGGCATAAAGTCACAAGTTATTCAAGCAGGCCTTACCTCGTCAAGTCAATCGTTATTAGATCGCATATGATATCGCTGCGCAACATCACAGTTATCATTGGTATTACAGGCCTTTTGGTCACCCTTATCCAATGTCAAGGAGACAACTTACCTCCTAACCCATATGATAATATTCAGGACCCAGATGATCTTTCCAACGACAGTATTCCGCTAGCAAGCCTTGAAGGACTTCAAACCAAAGTCTTTGGACCAACTTGCGCTAATTCGGGATGCCACGACGGCACCTTTGAGCCAGATTTTCGCACCGCTGAGGCCTCCTACAACTCACTTGTATATCAACCTATCATCAAAAACTACGTCAGTAATCCCCTGACGCACAGGGCGCTTCCCTATGACGCAAGTAACTCAATGATCATAAGACGTCTTACAGAAGATATCGATGGAATCTCAGGCATCATGCCGCTTGCCACTGAGCCAGATAGTGATTGGGAAATGAACAAAGAAACCTACATCTCGGCGTTGAATGAATGGATTAATGCCGGTTGCCCTGACCTACTGGGCAATATAGCTTCGACCTCGGATTTCATTCCCCAACTTAAAGGCTTTCAAGTTACAGCAACAGGGAGTTCTCTTCCTTTTCCAAGAGCAGAAAACTTTAGTATTCAAGTGCCATCGTCTACACCATCTATTGATTTGTGGTTTGCTTTGAGCGATGCATCAGGAAATTCTTTGATTGTCGATTCACTCTTCCTTTCCTATTCAAGGGATGACTACAGTAATTCCTTTCGCTATGCAGTACAGTCCTCTGGATCGACCACCTATGTAGACTATTATGGTAATTCATCGACCTATAACTATAAGGTGACCATTCCCAGTCCCGACCAAATCTTTTTGGAGAATGCCTTTGTTTTTGCCCAAGTCCGAGCGAATGATGGTGTAAATCTTCCCGTGCTTCTGCCAGGACCTGTGACGCTGCCCCATATCAAAAACTATTATTCCTTTCGATGCATAAACTAATGCTGTACATCGCAGGAAGTGTGCAACTTCTGATTATACTCTTTACGTCGTCTTGTCAGTCAGATGACATAAACTTTGTATACCCCATTGAACCTGAGATACTCTCAGTCGAAGTGAGCCCTCTTCAAGTTCAAGAGTTTTCAGACTCCTTACTATTTACTATCTCCTATCGTGATGGCGATGGAGATATCGGATGGCCTGAAGGCGACTCCTTGCCCCTTTATATAAAAGACATTCGCTTGCCTGATGCCGATCGGTTTTTTGTTAGTCCGCAGGCGCCTCTAGGAAGCCAGATTTCTATCCAAGGCCAGTTAAATGTGCTTTTACCCAATACATTTCGATTAGGAACTGGGCCCCAAGAGATTACACGTTTTGAGGTGTGGCTAACCGACCGTGCAGGTCACCAGTCGAATGTAGTACTTACCGAAGACATTGTGATTTATGAATAAGGTTATACCCTTTTTTCTTGCCTTGTCCATGATTCCATGGTTTCTATTTGGGCAATCCAACTTTTACATGTCAAACCAAACAGTAGACGATTGTGAAGGATTCTTTTTTGACTCGGATAATGGTATTACTCCTCTTGATTACGGGCATAACGAGGACCTAACATTTTCCATTTGCCCATTAGGAGCAGATTCTATCACGATGGTCTTTAATGACTTTTGTACGGAGATTAACAATGATATACTTCGCTTTTTTGATGGGCCTGATACATTTTCTGCACCCATAGGGTTAAATTTTTCAGGTCAGATTCAAATCCCGCCCATCGTGGCAACAAGCGGTTGTTTAACTATACACTTTCGCTCCGACGCTTCGGTGAGCTGTACAGGTTGGAGCGCCCAATGGGAAGCTGTTATTGATGAGCCAAGCGACGGAATATTAACCTCGGTCAGCAATCCTCTTTGTCAGTCTAATTTGGCGCGGTTTACCATAGACCAAGCCATAGATTGTGCAGCATTAGATACGGCAATTGGTCAAGTCTTTGGACCTTCAGGACAGATCAATGTGGTCCAGGTCAATAGCCTAAATTGCCAAGGCGGCGCAACGCAAGAGATCGAAGTAGTTTTATCTCAAAACTTCAATACAAATGGTCAATACACGATAAGTCTTACTACTGAAGTTGAAGATGCTTGTGGGCAGCGATGGCCGATAAACTTTTTTGGAGGCTTTGAAATCAATGATTGTCCCTTAGATGTGATCCTCTACAATAATCTTGATACCGTGTGTAGGGGCCAAACTATTGGATTATATGCAGATGCATTAAATGCTAGTGGATCGGTTAACTACACGTGGGACCCACCGCTACCAAACAGTCCGGGAGATCATTTTTTAACTGCTGATAGCAGTAGATGGTATACCGTGACGGTGAGCGATGGAATTGCTCCTTCAGGCACTGACTCAGTTTTTGTAATTGTCATTGATACCTTCTCGATGCCCCAGCCCTTTGCACTCTGCCAGTCAAGTTCAGATACCTTTTTAACGGCACAACCCCCTGGAGGATATTGGGAAGGACCAGGCGTGAACTCCATAGGAAGGCTTAGACCTTGGAATGCTCCTCCAGGAGACCATTGGATAAGATATTATGCCCAGGGATGCGCTGATTCTTTCTTAGTAACCATCAATCCAATGAATATTTGGTCATGGGATAGATATCTCTTTTGCCAAGGTTCTAATACGGTGATTGACTTACTCTCTTCCCCAGCAGGAGGGGTGTTTTCAGGAGCGGGTATTACTGATCCCATCCAAGGACTTTGGGACCCTAGCTTAGCAGGACCAGGAAATCATGTAATCACCTATTCTACGGGTCTTTGTCCGGATGACTACATTACCATGACCGTCGAAAACCCAACCGTTCAACTCGCAGACACCTTGTGTGTCAATGATGAGAGGCACACTTTAGATGTTAGCCCAAGAGGCGGAGAGTTTTATGGAAATGGTATCACCAACTGGTATTGGGGTTGGTTTGATCCAAGTATCACAGGACCAGGCGTGCATGAAGTATATTATCAAACAGGAGACTGCATTGACACCATAACCATCTTAGTCCAAGATGTAGAGGCCGGACCGGACCGAATATATTGTCCTAGTCAACCCAACCAACTTCTAGTCGGCATGCCGAACAATGGACTATGGGATGGACCAGGTATACTTTCAGATAGCGGTTTGTTTGACCCCGGTTTTTCAAATGGTGCGGACTCCCTCGCGAAAATCACCTACACTGCCAACGGATGTGTCGATACAGCTAATGTTTTAGTAGCGTATACACGAGTTACACAAGATACCCTGACATTTTGCGGATATGATGCACTATATGACTTGACCTTTGACAATACAAATAGGTTCCCTGGACCTGGAGGCTTATGGAGTGGCCCCGGATTGCTCCAAAATAGCGAAGATGGCCTGCTTGACTTACAGGCATTAAATCCAGGGTATCATAATCTGGTTTTTACGAATAACACCTGCTCTGATACGATGACCCTCTACCGCGAGGAAGAATTTATCTTGTCCGATACGACGTTCTGTGCCTTGAGTAGCTCAAGTATTCTAAACGATAATCTTCCCCCGGGGTATTGGGATGGTATGGGCATAGTCAATCCAACAACTGGTCTATTCTCCCCAGCCAATGCAGGCATTGGAAATCATTGGATTGACTATATAAGTCCTTTAGGGTGTTTTTTCTCTATGAATATCCAAGTTGACGGACCCGCACCCCAGCCCAGTATTCTTAATTTCGACGCCTTCTATTGCTTTAAGGATACCACCTACGTTTTATCGGCCCTACCCATTGGCGGAGTTTGGGGTAACGCAATTGTCGACAGTCTTTTTAATCCAACTCAGTTTACCCCAGGCCTGACAACAGTGAGTTACACGGTAGGCAGTGGAGATTGTGCATCTACAGCAAACCTGTCAACTGAGATTGGCCTAGCTTTAAATGCACAAATTTTAAATGCAGACACTGCAATATGTAAAGGCGATGAGTTTCGAGTAGAAGCAGAAGTTACGGGGGGTGACGTGTTAAACTATGCCTATTCATGGTCTCCAGACCAAGGAAATGTGATTGCATTTATTGCCTCGCCTAATCAAACACTTACTTACACCTTTGTTGCCTCCGACGGATGCAGCGACCCAGACACTGCGGACTTAATTGTATTTGTCAAACCAAGTCCAACCCTGTCCTTTTCCACCTCAGATTCAGCCTGTCTTGGAGAACCTGGATTTGTATATGTCGATGTTCAGCCACCTGCTAGCTACTTATACTCTTGGGATGAGGGGACCTTAACAAGCATCGATACCTTTATTGGGCAGGCTGGTGACTTCGTTGATGTATACGTTGAAAACCCGCTAACCAATTGCTTTGCTAATGGAGGAGGATCCATTCCAGCCCACCCAAGAGTCATTGCAGACTTCACCAGTATTCCAAACGATGAATGCCTGGATTTGATCAATAACTCGTTATCCTTGCTTGATCAGAGCCGTGAGGGATATCAAGGAAGCTGGATCATCGGAAACGTAGACTCGTTCGCCTATGAAGTAGGTAGCCCAGTAGAATACTCCTTTGAGGACACAGGCACCTTCCCTGTCCATCTATACCTCAAAGACATTCATGGATGCTCCGACAGCACTACGCAGACCTTTTGTGTTGAAATCGCCTCACAAATTGATGCACCCACAGCATTTTCTCCAAACTTCGATGGCGTGAATGATGTCTTTTTGATGAAAACCCGCGGAATCAGCGAGGAAAATCTAGTGATATTCGACCGATGGGGAAATCTTGTTTTTCAAAGCTCTAATGGAAATGACTTATCCTGGAATGGATTTTACATGAGCCAAATTGCCCCAATAGGAGACTATGTCTGGAAATTATCCTTCTATAATGAGGCATCAAAAACTCAAGAGGTCATGATGGGCAGCGTTACGCTTATCCAATGAGACGTTCATACAAAGCTAGATATTGGGGAACTATAGCCTCTTTAGCAAATGCCTGAGATCGAGCCTTTGCATTGATTTTTAGTTGACTCAGTGCTGTCTTATTTCCGATTGCCTCACAAACATGTTTGGCCAGCCTTGTGGTATCTCCAACGTTCACCAAATATCCCGTCTCGCCGTGGACATTAACCTCAGGAAGACCTCCAACATTTGTACTAAATACTGGAAGCCCCGATGCCATAGCCTCAAGGGCAGCGAGGCCAAAACTCTCTTTTTCTGATGGTAGCAAAAAAACATCCCCCCATTGCAAAAGATCCTCTACTCGATCTTGATTTCCTAAAAAAATAATGTCTTTATCCAGCCCCCGTTGACGACTTAACACCTCCATGGGAACACGCTCTGGACCATCTCCTATCAAAATTAGTTTAGCCTGAAAGGATTGCCGCACTAAATAGAATACATCGAGCACGTCCTCTACTCGCTTAACCTTTCGGAAATTTGAAGCATGGACAAGCACCGGAACACCCTCTGGCAGGTAAGAAGGTCTTGGATGGCCATTTTTCTCTGAGTCAAAGCGATTGATATCAATAAAATTAGGGATTACCTCTATGGGTTGGTTGATTACAAAGTTGTCTAGCGTATCCTGTTTTAAACTTTCAGATACGGCCGTAACGGCGTTGGATGAGTTTATGGAAAATTCCACAACAGATTGATAGCTGGGCGCTTTGCCAACTAATGTTATATCTGTCCCATGAAGAGTTGTCACGAAGGGCAAATCTTTACCCTTTTCCCGTAAAATCGCCTGGGCAAAATAGGCTGCCGAGGCGTGAGGTATGGCATAGTGAACATGAAGCAGGTCTAGGTTGTGATAGAGTGCAACATCAACCAAACGACTGGTCAGGGCCGTTTCATAAGGAGGATACTGAAACAAGGCATAGTTCTGAAAACTCACCTCATGGTAATATACATTCGGCAGGAGTGCACTGAGCCGTTTAGGGCGACTATAGGTAATAAAATGTACCTCATGTCCTTGCTTAGCAAGAGCAATTCCCAACTCGGTGGCAATCACGCCACTGCCGCCGAAAGTAGGATAACATACAATACCAATTTTCATAAGTGCCTTACCTTTAACTAAACCCTGCTCAAGGTAAGTAAAACATGAAAGTCATCCTACAAGTTCTCGCCCTACCCTTGCTTCTCCTGATTAAAATCTATCAGTTGATTTTAAGACCCTTCATACCTAGCGCATGCCGCTTCCAACCAACTTGCAGCAGATATAGTGCAGAAGCTTTACGCAAACATGGCGTATTTAAAGGAAGCTACCTTATGGTACGAAGAATAAGCAAATGTCATCCTTGGGGAAGTTCTGGGTATGACCCCGTTCCGTAATCCACGAAAGCCTTATTTTCAAGCCATGAGAAATCTTCGTATTCGACTTATCCTTATTCTCTTTAGTTGTTCACTTTTATCCTTTGATGGAGGGGGTAACTACTTTGAAATCAGTAAGAACATCGACATGTTTACCACGATGTATAAAGAGCTCAACTCTTACTATGTAGATGATATAGAACCCAATGCTTTTATGCAACGAGGAATGGATGCCATGCTCGAAGGACTTGACCCATATACGGTTTTTATCAGTGAAGCAGACATAGAAGATTACCGCTTTCAGACCACAGGGCGTTATGGTGGCATTGGATGTTATGTTCGCCAATACAATGATCACATGGTTGTTGCTGAAGTAATCCAAGGATATGGAGCAGAGGAAGCAGGTATTCAAGGAGGGGATCGAATCTTAGTTGTAGATGGAATAAATGTTCAAGGGTATACTACCGATGAAGTGGGGGATATTATGCGCGGTGAGCCCAATACCAAAGTGACCATGCGCATAGCAAGACTCCAAGCAAACGGAGAATATGCCGAAATGGAAGTATACCCAACTCGACAGGAGATTCAAGTGCTCAATGTTCCCTTCTATGGAATGATTAATGAGAAGGTTGGTTACATCAAATTGAGCAACTTTATGGAAAATGCTGCCGCTGAGGTAGAAAGTGCTTTTCTTGAGTTACGCGATGGGAATGCGCAAATGGAATCTGTAATTCTTGACCTTCGAGGCAACCCAGGAGGGCTATTGCGAGAAGCCGTTAAAATTTGTAATCTCTTTATTGAAAAAAATGAGTTAGTCGTAGAAACAAAGGGAAAACTCTCTGAATGGGACGCCGAGTTTAAAACACGGGAGAACCCTATTGATGTAGAGATCAAAGTGGCCGTGCTCATCAATCACTCATCGGCTTCTGCAAGCGAAATTGTTTCAGGAACGCTCCAAGATCTCGATCGCGGCGTAGTCATTGGAGAGCGATCGTATGGAAAAGGACTTGTGCAAACCACACGCCCTTTATCATACAATGCACAACTTAAGTTGACGACGGCCAAGTACTACATACCATCTGGTCGCTGTATTCAAGCCTTAAATTATGCTGAACGGCGAGATGATGGATCCGTTGGACGCATACCCGATAGCTTGATTCAGGCATTTACTACCCGCAATGGACGCACGGTCTATGATGGCGGAGGAATCATGCCGGACCTTGAAGTGGAAATGCCTGCGTTAAGCGATATTGCCTTCACGCTTTTGTCAGAGCAGTTAATCTTCGATTACGCCACGATTTTCCAGGCTCATCATGCTAGCTTGCCTCTGAGTCCAAGTGAATATTATGTTTCGGATTCATTGTTTTCAGCCTTCACTAATTGGCTGCGTATTCAAGACTTTGATTATACCACACAAAGTGAAGACGCGCTCGAATCCCTCCGAGAGAAGAGTAAAGAGGATGGATATTATGACGCCATAAAGGAAACTCTTGATGCCCTAGACATAGAACTCTCAAGAGATAAAGGGGCTGATATTGAAAAGCATGAGGATGAATTACGTCAGTTGCTCAACGAAGAAATCGTTCGACGCTATTTCTTTGAACAGGGTAGTATCGAATCAAGTTTTCAGTATGACCAACAAATCCAACGTGCATGTACCGTTTTAAACGATGATGCAACCTATGATGCCTACTTGCAACCTTAAATTTTTCATCCCGTTTGTAACCTCTTGTGATATCCTACGTATTAGAACATAAGTCGGGAAATTTAATCCATTTCCTTTATGACTAAGCTTTTGTGTATAGACACTTCAACTATATGTTGTGCAGTAGGACTTCTTGAGGGTAGTTCTTCTGAGCATCGGATTGTTGAAGCGTACCATGAACTATCCGGCCGACGTCATAGTGAAGTGCTTGTTCCGACAATACGTTCTTTACTACTCCAAGCCGATTGGTCAATGACTGATATAGATGCGCTTGCTATTGGAATAGGTCCCGGGTCATATACTGGCTTAAGGATTGGTCTTTCCGTTGCAAAGGCATTATGTCTTTCTTTAGAGATTCCTTTAATCACAGTATCTACCCTGCAAACTATTGCAGCAGAAACTGTCTTAAAGCATAAGTTAGATTCTTCTGTTACCATCCTGAGTATGATGGATGCACGTCGCAATGAAGTGTATCTCGGTGCATATTCCACGGACGGTCAACAAGTTTTACAAGATAGACCACGTATTCTCGATCGAGAGGAAGATGTAAAAGTTCTTCATCATCTTTCGAATTCACTATTTCTTGCTGGTGATGGCGCTCCTAAGGGAAGTCATCTTTGGCCCAATCAAAATCCACCTGTAGATAGCGATGTCTATCCCTCTATCCGGGGAATGGAATCCTATGTATGGCAAGCTTGGAGCAATAAAAAGTTTGATGATGTAGGCTATTGTAATCCAGTTTATCTAAAGGGGTTATATAAGCCCAGTTAACGATAAAATTTGTGAAAGATGAATACCAAAAATTCTATAACGCTCCGTTCTTATGATCCCCAAGTGGAAGATGTAACGTTGGATTTCAATGAACTCCAAGAGGCATCTCTTGTTATTCGTTCGTTGAACCACCCCTTGCGTCAACAGATCTTAAACCTTTTAGAGGAGTTTGGTTCGATGACAGTAACCCAGATTTACATCAAGCTTCGTATCGAGCAATCTGTTGCCTCGCAACATTTAGCCATCATGCGAAAAACGGATGTACTCAAAACGGAACGCAACGGAAAGTTTATCTACTATAGTTTGAATAAATCGACCATCAGGGCTGTATCCCATATGGTTCAAAAAGTAAACGTGTAGAAAGGATTTCTTAATCCGATCTTAACCTAATTGCGCCATAGACTTTAGACCTTTATCTTTAGTTTATGGCGTTTTCTTTTTCCACCAGACTTACTGATCTAAAAAAGGCAGAAAACACTGTCTGGGATATCATCGTCATAGGAGGTGGCATCACTGGCGCAGGCATACTACTCGACGCACAAAGCAGAGGATTAAATGCCCTACTTGTCGAAAAAGAAGACTTTGCCTGGGGTACTAGCAGCCGGTCGACTAAATTGATTCACGGTGGCCTCCGCTACTTAAAACAAATGCACATCCGGTTGGTACGAGAAGTTGGCAAGGAACGAGCCATAGTACACAAAAACGCCCGGAACCTAGTCTGTCCAGAACGCATGCTCCTCCCCATTTATTCCGATGGAAGCCTCGGATGGGGGCTAACCTCTCTCGGACTAAAAGTTTATGATTGGCTTGCCGGTGTACCCAAAGAGGAGCAGCGCAAAATGCTATCTGCCGAAAAAACGTTGCTCCATGAACCCCTCTTAAAGAAAGACAACTTAAAAGGCGGAGGACTGTATTATGAATACAGGACGGATGATGCAAGGCTAACCATCAGCGTGATAAAAACTGCGTGTCAACAAGGTGCCATAGCCCTCAATCATGCCGAGGTAAAGGAATTCACATACAATAACGAGGGTGTAATCGATGGGATAAAGCTTACTGACCATATCCACGCCACAGACCATACTCTTCGAAGCAAGGTGGTTATTAATGCAGCAGGCCCCTGGGTAGATAATGTTCGCAGCTTTCAAAAGGATACAACCGACCGGCATCTCTTTTTAACCAAGGGCATACATATAGTAGTTGACCGTGAAAAGCTTCCCCTCAAGCAGTCAGCTTATTTCGATGCTGTTGACCAACGCATGATGTTCGCCATTCCTAGAGGAAATATTGTGTACATCGGAACCACAGATACTCCCTATAATGACGATGTAAACCAACCCTACCCTGCGCAACAAGATGTAGACTACATCTTACAGTCAACCCTTCGCATGTTCCCGGACTATCCTATTGAGAAAAAGGATATTCAATCGACATGGAGCGGACTTCGCCCATTAATCCAGCAAAAAGGAAAAGGTCCGTCAGAGCTATCAAGACGAGACGAAATCTTCGAATCCAAGGATGGTTTATTATCGATCGCTGGAGGAAAACTCACAGGGTATCGAAAGATGGCCGAGCGCATTGTCAATCGGGCTCAACGCGTCATTGGAAAGCGTTTAGCATGTCGAACTAAAAACCTCGTTTTGTACGGCCAAGACTTTGATTCGACAACTGATGTACAGCATCTATGCTCAAGTGCTAACGCAATCATAAAGGGACCTGACTATTTAGGAGAGCGCCTTGTTCATCTGTATGGCCACTTTGCCATAGATATTATTGAGCAAGCTCAAGCGAAGTCGACCAATAAGGGCGAGATATCGCTCGCTGAATTATTACAAGCTGAATTGGAATATACCATAAAACATGAGCGGGTTTGCAGCTTATCTGACTTTATTATCCAACGAAGTGGAATGCTATATTTTAATCGAGCATGGATTGACCGATATCAAGAATTACTTAAGAATACAATGACAGATCATGCACAGAACATTCCTGCAGACTTCACCAATGCCCAAGAAGCCCTTTTACAAAAGGCCTATCAGAGTGTCTTAGCCTTTCGATAAAACCTTTCTCTCTATTTCACCTTCGAAGCACGCCAAGCGGGATAGATAGAGGCAAGGCAGGTTATACCAAGCATCATAATGGCAATCAATAGGACATCAGTAAACCGCCAGTCTACCGGATAAGGAATGGGAGTCGCTTCAGGATTGGGTTGAGGGAAATTGATTAATCCAAATTTATCCTGAGCGATAACAATTAATGAACCCAAAACAACGCCGAGGACAGTAGCGATTGCCGCCCCAAACATTCCTTGGAATAGATATAGGGAAAAAACCGTTCGTCGTTCAGCACCTAACGCACGCAGCATTATAATATCCTGTCGTTTCTCCATAATCAACATACTAAGTGCAGCAATCATGTTAAATGATATAATCCCAACGATAAAAGCTAAAATAACGACCATAAAAAAGCGCTCGAGCTTGACAATGCGATAGACAGAAGCATCTTGGTCACGTCGATCTAAGACGTTAAAATCTGAACCCAACGTTTGCTGAATACCTGTTTTTACTGCGGCAATATCAGTATTTGCCTTCAGGGATAAGCCCAGTTGACTGACCAAGCCTTTGTGACTCAGATTGAGCTTTCGGAGGTGGTCAATATCCCCAAAGACATAATGGACGTCGAACTGCTCATCACCGGTCAGAAATAAACCCATCGGCTGCAGTGGAATGCTGGGTGTTCGTCTGCCTAGAGATGCCTGTCCAGGAGTTGAGAGCCGGACGTATCCATTCCAGCGGTCAATATCCTCGAGTAGAACATCTTCCGTCGGAGCATACAAATACGGCCAATCTTGAAAATATAATTTATGCTCTGCAAAGAGATTTCTCGCCATATAAAGGGCTAAAGAATCCTGTTCAAAAGGCATATGGTATCCTTCGGTGAGAATGGAAGATAGCGCGTATACGTCATCATAGGATTTGTCAACTCCTCGATACCGTACGACCACATTTTTAGTAGCTGAACTATCCCCATAGCTATGCGGAATTTGTAAAAATGCGTAGCCCTCGTAAACCTCCGCAAGATGCTGGATCTCCTCTATATCTTCTAATTGACCTTTTATACTATCCGCCTTAAACAATCGCCCTTTGTTCGATTCAATAAGCAACTCAGGGCGGAAGTTTCCCTGGCTCTCATAAATCATGGACTCTAAGGCATTAAATGAGGATAGTAAAACAATGATTGATGCTGCACCAATAGCTAATCCAATAATTGTGACCCAGGATATGATATTGATGGCAAAGGTTCGCTGCTTAACCAATAAATAGCGCTTTGCAAACAGGAGAATCAATCTCATAACTCTCCCTCCTCTCTTAGTTTTTTAAAGAGTTCTTCCATATGGCTTGCATGGGCAATCGAATCGTCGAGATAAAACTCAATCACTGGAATAACACGCAAGGCGTGACGAAGGTCTTTAGCAATATCAGCGCGTATCTTACGCACATTAGCATTTAACGCATCAACCATAGCTTGCTTCTCCTTATCAGGTAAGAAGGAAACATAGAAACGTGCAAAGCCCATATCCGGCGTTACGCTGACGCTCAGAATACTCACCAGCACGCGATTACCGAGGAAATCCCCGCGTTTTTTCATAAAATAAGTTGCCATGCTATCTTTAAGAAGAGAAGCTACTTTTTGCTGTCGGCGAGATTCCATAAATTGAAGGTAGAGAGATTATCTTAAACGACGGCTTTTTCCAAGGAATGGATTAAGAAAAGTTCTTGTCTAAGAGCACGCCCAGAATACCACGCATAAAAATACATTGAAAACGTCCACTTTTATCCTTTCCATTGTCAAGCCGCACAGACGTTACCTACTGTTTTATGTGCTATGTACCGCCATTCAAGTACTATTCAGCCTCTTCACCCTTGCTACGCTAATCCCTCTTTTAGAGATCATTTTTGGCAGTCAAAGCCAGTCATTATCAGGTGATAACCCAAGTGTGGGATTTGGCCAACTTAAGGCATGGCTGACTCAAGAACTATCCGCACTTGTTGAGACCTCAGGCCAACCAATCTATGCCATATATGGCATCGCCGTATTGCTTATAACCGCTTCATGTATTCAAAATGCCTCGAGATATTTAGCTTCCCGGGCTATGACTAAATTGCGGGCAAAAGTCTATGCTAACTTAAGGGAAACGCTTTACAAAGGACTTAATTCTGCCTCACTTCACTACATCAAGTCCAATCGAAGAGGACAAATTTTATCGAAGGCAAGTAATGATCTAACTGAAATAGAACATGGAATCCTCAACGTTGCTGAAGCCCTTTTTCGAGATAGCTTAACCATTCTAGCCTTGCTCTATGTTTTGTTTTCCATTCAAACCATGCTCACCCTCTTTATCCTGGCGCTTATTGCCGTTGTTGCCGTTTTGATCGGGAGCATCGGTCGACGACTCAAACAAGATTCTAAAGCAGTGCAACATGATCAAGGAAGACTGATGGACTTTTTTAGCGAGGCCATCTCAGGATTTCGGCTATTCAAAGCCTATGGGGTTGAGGATAACGAAAAACAACGATTTGACAACTTAAATGATTCATGGAAGAAAGGTTATCAGTCCATGCTTTTTCGAAAGTACTTGGCAAGTCCTTTGACCGAATTTTTAGCCATAATTGTGGTCGCATCCATTTTGATTGTAGGCAGTCTCTTTGTATTTAACGGTAAGCTCCTCGCCTCAGAGTTTATCTTTTTTATTGCCGCCTTTGGTTACATTGTCGGGCCGGCAAAGAGCCTTTCTTCTGCATTCTTTAGTTATCAAAGAGGAAGTGCTGCAGCAGAACGAATCCAACACTTTTTATCTGAAGTTACCGCGTTATCTACTGGTTCAATGAGGAAAACATCAAATGTAGAAAGCCTTACCATGGCTCAAAATCTTCACATTGAAAATCTATCATTCACTTATGAGGACCAAGCAGAACGTCTCGTCCTTAACAAACTATCCATCCATATTGAAAAAGGAAAACATATTGCACTTGTAGGGCCTTCGGGAAGTGGGAAATCAACGCTTTTTGATTTGATTCTTGGTTTTTACAAGCCTACTGAGGGGTCCATCTACTTAGACATGATTCCTATCCAAGACCTTAACATAGAGTTATATAGAAAATGCTTTGGACTGGTAACCCAGGACCCCATTTTGCTGCACGACACCATTCGACAAAATCTCACACTCGGTAAACCCTTTGAAGAGAAGATCATCATCGAATGCTGTAGACAAGCAGATGCATGGGATTTCATCCAAGATTCATCTGATGGGCTGGATACCGTGATTGGTGATCGGGGATTGCAGCTATCTGGTGGTCAACGACAGCGGTTAACCATAGCACGTGCCTTATTGTTTGACCCTGATATTCTTTTGCTTGATGAAGCAACGTCTTCTCTTGATTCTGCAGCGGAGCAAAGTGTCTTAAACGCATTGAAAACCGCTATGAAAGGCCGGACAACATTATCGATTGCCCACAGACTTAGCACCATTCAAGGCGCTGATGAAATTCTTGTTTTGCAAGAGGGTATAATTGCAGAGCGAGGAGATCATGAATCACTTATCCAAAGCAAAGGGCTCTACTTCACCTTGTACCAAGCACAAAATCACACGAAAGGCTAAAGCTAAACAGCCGTTTCCTGAGGTAAAATCCGTTTAGGAAAAAACAAAAAGGCTAACACCGCAATCGATATTGCCGAATCAGCAATGTTAAAGATTGGAGAAAAAATAAGCCTTCCTCCAAGCTTTGGAACGAATTCAGGCCAATGCACATTAAACTGAATCATGTCAACCACTTGGCCCTGTAGAAATGGAGCATATGAACCGCCCCATTCTGCGATGCCAGGATAACCACCACCCCGATCAAACAAAAGACCATAGGCCATTGAATCAATCACATTGCCTGCCGCTCCTGCTAAAATCAGGGATAGACAAACAATGAATGCCAAATTAATTTCATCCTTCTTTAAGGTCTTTCGAAGAAATACGATAATCACGGTGATGGCGATCATTCTGAAGATGGACAGTACATACTTTCCAAGGGCTCCACCATATTCAAACCCAAAAGCCATTCCAGGGTTCTCTACAAACTGAATATTTAAGAGTCCACCTAAAATGTGGTGACTTTCTCCATACTCAAAGTTTGTCTTTATGTAAATCTTGACGATCTGGTCAACAATCAATATAAAGAGGACGATAGCCAGGGCTAAAAATCCGGGATTTTTGCGCAAGGTTTCCAACTTATCGACGCCCTTTTCGTTTCGACTCGATGAGTTTTGCTTCGATGCTTAAGGTTGCATGAGGCACAGCTCGAAGCCGTTTGGCATCTATTAGATTGCCCGTTTCACGGCAAATACCGTAGGTTTTATTTTTAATTCGCATGAGGGCCTTATCCAAGTGCGAGATAAACTTAGCCTGACGAGCAGCCATTTGATTAAGCTGTTCTTTTTCTGTCATGGCATTACTATCCTCAAGCCCATTAAACTTATAATCACCGTCACCACTTCCCGTACCATTTGAAATTTGCTCTTGAAGAATTTTTAAGTCCTCCTTTGCACGGTTCATTTTTTTTAAGATGATTGCCTCAAACTCCTGGAGCTCAGCATCTGTGTAACTTGTCTTGCTCATGAATTAGTTTTTTTAAGTCCGATAGTGCATTGGTATTCATCGATTTCCACCTCCGCTTGTACCCCATCGATACACCAATGTACCGTATCCGCTAAAATTTCTGCGAAAATATAGGATTTATGCAAATCCATCACATCCTTTAACCAAGGGGAATCTTCTAGGAAGATATCAATTCGATCGGTAAGCTCTAAACCACTTGACTTTCTGAGGTTCTGAAAGCGATTGATAAGTTCCCTGGCTAATCCTTCTTGGCGCAGTTCTTCTGTCACCTCAACGTCTAAGGCCACCGACAGATTGCCCTCACTAACAAAACTCCATCCCTTGATATCTTCAGTAATCCATTCGACATCAGCCTCTGTAATTTCAATGGCTTCGCCTTCAACCGTCAGACTCATACTTCCATTTTGCTGAAGTTCTTTAAGCTCGCCGGAATCCAATTGAGCAATACAAGCAGCAGTGGCTTTCATTTTTTTACCCAGTCGACGACCTAATGTTTTGAAATTTGCCTTCGCCTTGCGCTGCATCAACGGATGATCTTCAGGCATAAGCTCTAAAGCCTTGACATTTACTTCTTCTTGTATTATACGCTCGATGGATTGCATTAATTCCGAAGTCACTTCATTGGATAGGGGAACCAAAATCCTTGATAGAGGTTGACGGACTCTTATCTTTTCCGCTTTTCGAATACCTAATACCATTGAGGAAAGACGCTGGGCAACATGCATTTTAAGCATTAAATCTTGATTGCTTTGCATCGAGGCAGCATCGGGCCATGACGATAAATGGACGGAGTCATGCATTGCCTCCGTAGTGTAAGTCGATAGCCGATCATACATCCATTCTGCATAGAAGGGAGCAATGGGTGCCATGAGCTTTGCAGTACCTAACAAGACTTCAAACAGCGTATCATAAGCCGCTTTTTTATCCTCAGTCATGTCTCCTTTCCAAAATCTTCTACGACTGCGGCGCACATACCAGTTCGACACTTGATCAATCATCATGGTCTGAATTGAACGTCCTGCAGGCGTAGGGTCATAGTCATCCAAAAGGCTTGTGCATTGCTCGACAGTTGAGGCATACACCGAAAGCATCCATTGGTCTAACTCACTTCGATTGTTGTAGTCTATTGCTGTGTTTGCATCATAGCGGTAGGCATCAATATCCGCATAGCGCGTAAAAAAAGACAGGGTGTTATACAAGGTGCCAAAGAACTTGCGTTGTACCTCGCCAATTCCCTCAATATTGAATTTTAGATTATCCCAAGGTGGCGCATTGGTCACCATATACCATCGCGTCGCATCGGCTCCATACTTCGCTAGTGTTTCAAAGGGATCTACCGCATTGCCTAAGCGCTTAGACATTTTCTGTCCATTTTTATCTTGCACCAAGCCATTTGCAATTACATTTTTGAAGGCAGGTTTTCCGTGAAGCATGGTGGATATAGCATGCAGCGTGTAAAACCAACCACGCGTTTGATCAACTCCTTCTGCAATAAAATCTGCAGGGAATTGATAGTCAAAGTCCTCTTTATTTTCAAAAGGATAGTGCCACTGAGCATATGGCATTGAGCCTGAATCAAACCAAACATCAATAACTTCCGACTCCCGCTTCATAACCTCACCTTTGCTCGACACAAGGACCACATCATCAACATATGGTCTATGCAAGTCCTCGGGAATCGACTGCTCCAATCCAAGGGCTTTATTGGCTTGGTCAATAGCGTTTGATAACTCTTCAACCGAACCAATACACACTCTTTCCTCGCCTGAGGCAGTTGACCATATCGGTAGCGGAATCCCCCAAAATCGAGAACGACTGAGGTTCCAATCTTTGACTTCTTCTAACCACTTTTTAAATCGACCTTCCCCGGTATGCGCAGGTTTCCAGTGAATCTGACTATTGGTAGCTACAAGCTCATCTCGTAGAGAAGAAACGCGCACAAACCAAGAATCTAGGGGATAATAGAGAATCGGTTTGTCAGTTCGCCAACAGTGAGGATAGCTGTGTGCGTATTTACGCACATCAAAGGCTCGATTGTTTTCCTTGAGATAAATAGCAATATCTACATCTAGCGATTGATACGCGTCATCATCGGTGTAATTCTTAACATAACGCCCTGCAAAAGGTCCAGCATCATCGGTCATCTTTCCTGTGCCATCGACAAGTGTCAAACTACCTATACCGTTTTCCTCTGCTACCGAACGGTCATCGGCTCCAAAACTTGGCGCTGTATGTACTATACCCGTTCCGTCTTCAGTTGTCACAAAGGACCCTGATATCACTTTGAAAGCATCCCCATCGGTTGGTACGCTATCTCCTATAAGTTGCTCATATCGAATACCTACGAGCTGACTGCCGGGGTAATTTGCTACGCGACGAGCTGGAATACACTTTCCGTCAAAGTCAGCCGTAAACTTTGCATTAAACTGATCTTCTGTGAACCACTTGGATACTAAGGCTTCAGCCAAAACCACACTGACTTCCTTTTTAGTGTACTTGTTAAAGGTGTTGATTTTTACGTAATCAATAGAGGCGCCTACGGTTAATGCTGTATTGGATGGAAGCGTCCAAGGTGTCGTCGTCCAAGCGAGTAGATATACCTCCTCTTCGTCATTGTCAAATAAGAAGGATGAGTCATTATTGGTGGTTACTTTAAACTGCGCAACCACTGTAGTATCCTTTACCTCTCGATAGGCCCCAGGTTGATTAAGCTCATGGCTTGATAAGCCTGTACCCGCTGCAGGAGAGTAGGGCTGAATGGTATACCCTTTGTACAAAAGATTTTTATCCCAAAGTTGTTTTAGGTTGTGCCAGACGGACTCAATGTAGTCGTTTTCAAACGTGATATATGGATTATCCAAATCAACCCAATAGCCCATTTTTTGGGTAAGATCATCCCAATGCGACTTAAACCGCATGACGGTCTCGCGGCACTTCGCGTTATATTCTTCAATGGTAACTTTTGTCCCAATATCTTCTTTGGTAATTCCTAACTCCTGTTCAACTTTAAGCTCAACTGGCAATCCGTGGGTATCCCATCCTCCTTTGCGTTCCACGCGATAACCTTGCATGGTCTTGTATCGACAAAAAACATCTTTGACCGTTCGTGCCATTACATGATGAATACCTGGCATTCCGTTGGCCGATGGAGGACCCTCATAGAAAACAAAAGGCCTGTTTTTAGGGCGCTCGTCAACACTACGAGTGAAGATGTTTTCTCTGCTCCAGTACGCCAGTACTGCCTCATCAATTTGAGGTAGGTTGAGTTGTTCGTTTGCTGTGTTTTTAAACTTTGTCAAAGTGTTCTGTCTTTTACACCCCAAATCTAAGGAAGTTCTTGCCCTATACCATCGAATATGTAAATTCGTGAAATGCCTGGTAAAATGCTGCTTGTCCGTTTGTTTTTTATGCACCTCTTTTTTTTTGCAACTACCCTGCTTTGGGGGCAACAGTACAATACATGGCGCTACCATAACAGTTACGAGACGTCAACGGCAGTGGAGGCTTCTGATATGGCGGTTTGGTCTGCTTCTCTCACTGGACTATTGCGTTACGACATGGCAAGTGGAGAAATTGAGACTTACGATAAAACCAACGGACTGAGTGATGTTCAAATACGACAAATTGCATGGAACGCTGAAATTGAAAGCCTAGTTATTGCTTATGAAAACAGTAACATTGACCTAATCAATGACTTTGGAGAGGTAACAAATATTCCTGATATTCTAAACTCGACCCTTACTGGATCCAAACTGATTAATGCGATATACACTGAGGGAAGTAAGGCATACCTTTCCTGTGATTTTGGAATTGTAGTCGTTGATCTAATCAACTTCGAAATTGAGGCCACCTACATCATTGGTAATGGTGGACAAGCAGTGGTGTGTTATGACTTTAGCAAAGCTGAAGACACCTTATATGCTATTACCAATGAGGGATTAAAAGTTGCCTTTGATGATGGTAGCAATCTCTTGGATTTCCAATCTTGGAACACAATTAATCCATCAATTACAGGGGGCATTGAGCACTGGGAAGGCGCTTGCTTTATGCACAGTCTAGATACACTCTATAAACTGGAATCACTGGACAGTCTTACATCTCTAGTTCCATTATCAGGGTATCAAACGATACAACTAGCGGCATCCGATTCGCTCTACTTGATACAGACAGAGGGTGATTTTATCTCGGGTATTGTGGACTCATCACAGATTTTTGTTTGGAGTGAAGGAAGTTTTGACATACGCTTGAGTGGCTTTTCATCCTACCCCTTGGATATCGAAAGAGCTCAGGATAAGGTATATATAAGTGATTATCGGGGAGGGTTACGAGAAATCTTCGAAAACAACACGCAAAGTCGGCGATTTTTAGGTGGTCAGCGGTACAGCGCGAAAGCCTTTCGTATCGAGCCCGGATTAGATAAGATTTGGGTGAGTTCGGGTAGCACGGATTTTGGATTGGGTAAAAGTCCAGGAGATCCATATATCTATGACGGAGTGAGTGCTTACAATGGTTCGTTTTGGGAAAATTATGTCAACTTCAACGTAGATGTCTTGAATCCTACTTTTGATATTGTACCCGTTCGTGAACACCCAAGCAGAAATGAGGTATGGGCTGGAAGCTTTTATGGGGCTTCCCGTTTTTTGAATTCGGCGGATGAACACTTTGACTCAAGTAACTCAGCCATCCTATCCAAAGAAAACGACCCCAGCTTTCAGATTGTTAGTGATATTGATTTTGACAAATCAGGACGTGTATGGATGACTAATCTCGGCAGTCAAAATCCCTTAGTAGTATTGGATAATGATGGCACGTGGTATGGCTTTGACCCTGCGAACGCCCCGCTCTTTGTGACACGAATGGTAATCGATAATGCGGATAATGTGTGGATGGCTACGACAAATGATGGTCTTTGGGTTTATAATAAAGGAAATATTCTTTCGTCTGCAAGCGATGATCCACAGGCCCTCCATTTTACGGCAGCTAATAGCGAATTACAAAGCAATACAATCAATGATTTAGCCATTGATCGAGATGGTGCCCTATGGGTTGGAACAGGCCAAGGTGTGGTTGTTATCGACTGTCCATCTTCGGTCTTTTCCTCTTCCTTTTCGTGTACTAAGCCTCGTCGCATAATTGTTACCCTTGGCGATTATTCAGAATACTTATTCAACACAGAGGTTGTGCAAGCCATAGCAGTGGATGGAGGAAATCGAAAGTGGATTGGCACAACAAATGGAGCCACCCTAATTAGCTCAAGTGGTGAAGAGGAAATACTCCAACTAACCACGGGAAACAGCCCTCTACCTAGCAATACGATCTTTGATATCGGAATTCTAGGACGTACAGGGGATGTGTTTTTTGCAACGGATTTAGGCCTAGCCTCATTTATTGGTGATGCTAGCGAGGGAACAGACAAACACAATGATGTCCAAGTATATCCCAATCCAATTGAGGCAGATTATGTGGGGCCCATTTCTGTGATTGGCCTTGTAAGTGATGCGTATGTTAAGGTTATGGATTCCAGAGGAAGGCTAGTTTATCAAGACCAAGCTCTAGGTGGAAAATTTGTTTGGGATGGTCTTCGCCAAGATAATACTGCAATCCATCCAGGGGTCTATTACATCATTTCCGTTGGTCCAAATGGGCAAGAAAGCATAGTCGCAACATTGGCTAAAAAAGGCTAGAAACAAGCACTGTCAAGGATTCTTCCTATTTTCGCAAGGAAATTCATGATTATGAAAAATCATCTTCTAGTCCTTGTTTTCCTTTTGACAGCGTTTCTTAGCTATGGTCAACAAAACGTTGGTATTGGAACAGACAACCCCAACCCTAATGCCCTACTTGAATTAGAAAGCGACGATAAAGGGTTTCTTATGCCAAGGCTAAACACCAATGCAAGAAACACCTTGGGTGCGCTTTGTGGGCCTAATGAAGAGGGTTTAGTGGTCTATGATACAGAAGAAGACCTTTTCTTTTTCTGGGATGGCAGCCAATGGATTCCTTATCCTGGTAGCGGTAGTGGTGATCAATGGGGAGGACAGGTTGTCATAACTGATGGAAGTATAAGTGGTGATGGGACTGCAGGAAACCCATTATCTGTGGGTGCAGGATCGGACGATCAAAATATTCAAGGCTCTGGACTTAACGGGACTATTCTTACCATTGGAATTGAAAATGGTAATTCCGAGACGGTCGATCTATCCACTCTACAAGATGGTATTGGGACTGATGATCAAAACCTAACTGGGGCCTTTCTTAACAACACTATATTGGAAATCAATATTGAGAATGGGACTTCGGCTACCGTCGATCTATCTTCTCTACAAGGGACTGATGATGTCGACTTCTTAGAGGTAGGGACTACAACTGTTCCCGACGACATAAACGATAATATCTATACCCAAGGTAACGTAGGCATTGGAACAGCCAATCCCGTGAGTGATCTGCACGTCAATGGCCTGACGACAAGTAAAGATTATGACATCATAAATTCAGATGGGACATTTACGAGGGCTTTGCAGGCCGGCAACACGCAAGGAGTGAATGCGCCAGACTTCCATTTCCATCTTTTACCGGATTACAATGGACAAAACGGGGCGAATGAGATTTACATGTATTATGGCTTTAATAGTGATGTAATGGAGCATCTATGGCACACGAAATACATGGGGTCAAATACAGAGATTATGTCTTTGGATAGTATCGGTAATCTTCGAATCATTGGAGATTTTAGACCAGGTGACCAGCCGGGTACAGTGGGTCAGGTGCTCGTCTCACAAGGTGCTAACAATACGCCTATTTGGTCTTCTGTTTCTACAGGAACTGATGATCAAAATATTCAAGGTTCAGGACTT
>JAYYPZ010000124.1:0-12137 GCA_036128775.1 Bacteroidota bacterium | reverse complement strand
AAACCAAAACAAAAACCATGAAATATTATATCTATTGTTTTAAAAACTACGCTACGTTTAGCGGCCGGGCTTCCCGTGCAGAGTATTGGTCATTCTTTGCGATAAACACGTTAATCTCAATGATTCCCACTTTGCTTGTTGCATGGGGTGATGGGCGCTTAGATGAACTTATGATCGTATCTCCTATATATAGCCTCGTCGCTTTCTTGCCTGGTCTTGCAGTTGCTGTTCGACGCATGCATGACGTTGGAAAGAGTGGTTGGTTTATCCTAGTTCCGATTTATAACCTAATCCTTGCACTGACTAAAGGTGATGAGGGAACGAATGAGTTTGGATGATTAACTTGAACATTGTTATAGTGCAAAAAAGCCCTCATTTGAGGGCTTTTTTATGCCTTGTTGTTTGCTCAGAGATGGATTATTTAGAAATCCCCCTCATCCACTGCTTCCTTATTTCCCTCTCCTTTGGGATTGAGTCCAAATCTGTTGATTCCTAGCTCACTATCACCAAAAAGCATCCAAAGACTATAAAATGGAATAAGTTGATACCATCCGCTGTTTCCTCTATCATGGCAACGTTTACTCCCTTGGGCAAGAATGAACCAATATGCTGGTATCATTACTACAAAAAACTCCTCTCCAATTGCTAACCCCATGCTTAGGAAGAGATAAGCATAATATATCAGTATACTAAGGCCAAATTATAATCTTCTTATCCTTCCATTGAAGGAAAATGGACTTTTAAACATATTAATCGTTATGATGGAAACAAAGTTCTATAGGATTGTATACATCTGTTGATTTCCTTTTGTATTTCATGTCCCTTCAAGTAGTAGCTTCACAATCTATTAAGCTTAGCAAACGTCCAATGGAAAACACTCAATTACAATCACTAGCTACTCAGACACGTCGCGATATACTTCGTATGGTGCATGCAGTTAATTCAGGTCACCCAGGTGGTTCCATGGGTTGCACCGATTTCTTTGTTTTGTTGTACCACGAAATTCTTCAGTTAAAAGAAGGTTTTTCGATGGATGGTGTGAATGAGGATGTATTCTTTTTATCGAATGGGCATATCAGCCCGGTATGGTACAGCACACTTGCTCGCCGAGGTTTCTTTCCCCTTGATGAGCTCAATACCTTTCGAAAAATTGATACAAGACTTCAAGGACACCCTACAACCCATGAGGGGCTACCGGGGATTCGCGTTGCATCGGGTTCACTAGGACAAGGTTTGTCTGTAGGAATAGGCTCAGCATTAACTAAAAAGTTAAATGGAGATAAGCATTTGGTCTACACCTTGCATGGTGATGGAGAGTTACAGGAAGGACAAATTTGGGAGGCAGTAATGTTTGCTGCGCACCATAAGGTGGATAACCTTATTGCTACCGTAGACTATAACGGTCAACAAATTGATGGAGGTCTTGAGGATGTAATGAGTTTAGGTGATTTAGCTGGGAAGTGGAAGGCTTTCGGCTGGCTTGTTCTTGAAATGAATGGCCATGATTTCGATGATATGCGATCGACCCTTGAAGAGGCGAAGATGCTTACTGGTCAAGGAAAACCTATTGTTATTCTAATGACGACTGATATGGGACATGGCGTTGACTTTATGTCGGGTACTCATGAATGGCATGGAAAGGCACCCAATGACGACCAACTGGAAGTGGCTTTAGGCCAGCTTGAAGAGACGTTGGGGGATTACTAGGGGATAGGGTAATTTTGCTCATTTGCTTGAGCGAAAGTTCTTAATTATTCTTACTTGGGAGGAATCCACCCCCACCCATCCTCCCATCAATCTACCATTTTTTTACATCATGACTTAGGAAAATGAGTATCCAGCAATTTACTTCACTTAGCTAAAATCACATTCCCCAACATCCTCATTTTCAGATAACTATTGATCATTTTGTATATTTAAAATATGTTGGATCAAAGTCCTTATTCTCCAAAGAACAAGGTGCGCGTAGTTACTGCTGCATCTCTCTTTGACGGGCATGACGCAGCCATTAACATCATGCGTCGAATCATTCAATCAACAGGTTGCGAAGTCATTCACTTAGGTCATGATCGAAGTGTAGAAGAAGTAGTGAATGCTGCGATAAATGAAGATGCTCAGGCCATTGCGATGACATCCTATCAAGGTGGGCACAATGAATACTTCCGTTACATGTATGATTTGTTAAAGGAGAGAGGCGCCGAACATATCAAGATTTTTGGAGGTGGAGGAGGTGTAATACTTCCTGAGGAGATTAAAGAGTTAATGGACTATGGAATCACTCGGATATATTCTCCTGATGATGGTCGTGCAATGGGATTACAAGGCATGATAAATGATTTAGTGTCTTCATCCGACTTTCCAACAGGTGAGCACATCGCTGATGAAATGTGGTCGGTGAGCAAGAACGACCCATCATCCTTAGCGCAGGTACTTAGTGCAGTAGAAAATTTTAACGATAGGTATGCTGTCCAAATTGAGGGTCTAGAGCAGGCCGCGGCTAAACTCGATACTCCAGTTCTAGGTATAACGGGTACAGGAGGAGCTGGTAAAAGTTCCCTAGTCGATGAATTTGTGCGTCGTTTCCTTCTAGACCAGGAGGATAAACACATTGCCATTGTTTCTGTTGATCCATCTAAGCGCAAAACAGGAGGAGCTTTACTTGGTGACCGCATTCGGATGAATGCCATTAATCACCCGAGAGTATTTATGCGCTCTCTAGCAACGCGCCAGGCAAATCTTGCCCTTTCAAAGCACATCAATCAGATTGTTCAAGTGCTCAAAGTTGCAGGGTATGACCTAATCTTGCTCGAAACCTCAGGGATTGGGCAGAGTGATACAGAAATAGCTGATCACAGTGATGTTTCCATGTATGTTATGACGCCAGAATATGGCGCAGCGACTCAGCTTGAGAAAATTGATATGTTGGACTTTGCGGACGTTGTGGCACTTAACAAGTTTGACAAGCGGGGAGCCTTAGATGCCCTTCGGGATGTTAAAAAGCAAGTTCAACGAAATCGAGGTTTGTGGCATGATGATGTGGATTCTATGCCCGTACATGGTACGATAGCCTCGCAGTTTAATGATCCTGGCACTAATGCGCTCTATCTAGCCGTAATGCAACGGGTGTCCCAACTTGAGGGATGCGCATCACTAAAACCCTCTTCGCATTGGAACACGGATTTATCAGAGAAGATTCATATTATTCCACCCAAACGAGTTAGATACTTATCAGAGATAACGGAAAACAACGCACGCTACGAAGAACGAGTCAATCATCAAGTAGCGCTTGCCTCTAAACTCGGTCAATGGACAGCCTTGCGCAGTGATCTATCAGAAACTGCTATGGTGGACGAAGCGAATGCACGTATTGAGGCGCTGAAAAAAGATTTAGATGATCATCTTCTTGATGATATTCATGCATGGGATACTATGATCAATGAGTATTCAGCCTCTGAATACAATTTTCAAGTACGAGATAAGACGATTTCAATCAAGACTCATACTACTTCACTGTCTCACCAGGAGATTCCAAAGATTGCCTTACCAAAGTTCACCGATTGGGGTGATCGTCTTCGTTGGCTAATGCGTGAAAATGTTCCAGGCAAATTCCCTTACACTGCAGGAATCTATCCCTTTAAGCGTCAAGGTGAAGACCCTACGAGGATGTTTGCTGGAGAAGGAGGCCCGGAGCGCACCAACCGCAGGTTTCATTATCTGAGTGCAGATATGCCGGCTAAACGATTGTCGACAGCATTCGATTCGGTGACGTTATATGGAAGAGATCCTGGTCTACGTCCTGACATTTATGGTAAAATTGGCAATGCCGGAGTGAGTGTCTGTTGTCTCGATGACGCAAAACGCCTTTATTCAGGTTTTGATCTTTGTGATCCGTCGACCTCTGTTTCCATGACAATTAATGGGCCTGCACCGATGGTTCTTGCCTTTTTCCTCAATGCTGCCATTGATCAACAGTGTGAACTGTATATCAAGGAGCATGGTTTGGAAGATAAAGTTGAGGCACTTAGGAAAAAGCGTTTTGGGGACAATCCACCCGTCTATCAAGGAGATATTCCTAATGGGCATAATGGCTTAGGTACACTCCTTTTGGGGGTTACAGGAGACGAAATTCTTGATGCTAAGGTATACGCCGAGATTAAGGCAAAGACACTCCAAAGTGTTCGAGGCACTGTACAAGCTGATATTTTAAAGGAAGATCAGGCACAAAACACCTGCATCTTTTCTACGGAGTTTGCCCTGCGTCTAATGGGAGATGTTCAAGAGTATTTTATTGACCAAAAGGTGCGCAATTTTTATTCCGTATCGATTTCAGGATACCATATTGCTGAAGCAGGAGCTAATCCAATCACACAATTGGCCTTCACACTGGCTAATGGATTTACCTATGTGGAGTATTACCTAAGTCGTGGTATGGATATCAATGCCTTTGGGCCCAATTTAAGTTTCTTCTTTTCCAACGGTATTGATCCTGAGTATGCCGTGATTGGTCGTGTGGCAAGGCGTATATGGGCTAAAGCTATGCGTGATATTTATGACGCGGGATCCCGAGCTCAAATGCTGAAATATCATATCCAGACCAGTGGTAGGAGTTTACATGCTCAGGAAATAGACTTCAATGATATTCGAACGACGTTACAAGCTCTATACGCTATCTATGACAACTGTAATTCGTTACATACCAATGCTTATGATGAGGCAATCACCACGCCTACCGAGGATTCAGTGCGTCGTGCGGTAGCCATTCAAATGATTATAAATCGAGAATTAGGGCTTGCGAAAAATGAGAATCCATTACAGGGTTCATTTATTATCGAAACCTTAACTGATCTTGTGGAAGAAGCGGTTATGGCAGAGTTTGATAGAATCACTGAGCGTGGGGGCGTTCTAGGAGCTATGGAAACCATGTACCAACGTGGTAAGATACAAGAGGAATCCTTGCATTATGAGACGCTGAAGCATACTGGAGAGTATCCAATCATTGGCGTAAATACTTTTCTTTCTTCTAAAGGGTCTCCAACGGTTATCCCAGGTGAGGTCATTCGATCTACCGAGGAAGAAAAGCACGTTCAGATCGGTACGGTTAAGGTTTTACATGAAGTGCATCATGATACCTCAAACAAGGCTATTGACGGGGTAAAAAATGCCGCTGTACAAAACGAAAACATCTTCTCAGAATTGATGGAGGCTGTAAAGTGTTGTACGCTTGGTCAGTTAACTGAGGCTATGTTTGAAGTAGGGGGGCAGTATCGAAGAAATATGTAATTTTAAAAAAAAATTAATGAAAAACGTTCAACTTTTATTGGTGGCAATGTCGTTATCGCTAGGTGTTTTGGCTCAAGCACCTCAACTACACCGAAATCAGAATTTTTCTGATAGTCGGCCTGTAGACATATTAACATTAGATCCATCCTTAGAGAGATCATTGACCTTAAATAACGTTAACATTAACCCGATACAGGCTGATATACAAGCTTTATTACTTGCCAATGATTTGGCTATCTACGACATTAAAAGTTTTGTCTGTCGGAATTATCCGACTACTTTCAATAATGGCTCTATTGGATATGAAAACAAAGTTTACATGTCCAAGGACAACCTAGAGGTAAGCCTGCGATTCGGGCAAAGTTCGTTGCAAGTAGTTTCTGTGGCATCTTCTGGTGTCAAAACTTTGGCAATACCTTATTCCTCTATCTTGTTTTTTTCCCTTGAAAACAAGGAGTTAAAAGTTACTTTAAAGAACTAAGATATCTCACGAGAAGCGTTTGAATTTATGCTTAAAGCTTCTTTTGTGCTTGGCGCTCCTCACGTTTGGCGTAGCGATCATACATCGTAAAGACACGACTTACATTAAATCCAAAATGAATATCACCATCCAGCCAACGTCCTGTGGTCTCGCTCGCAAGGAATTTTTCATGCATTCCTCGTGCATTGGTAAAGTGTAATTGGAAAACATGTCCTCCGGTTTCTAGATCAATACCCACGCTAAAGGCATTACGCACTTTCTCACCCTGAATATCGGATTGGATTTGATTGCTTGGAAGAATCATGTAGTACTCTGCATTGAAGCGCATGGCTTTGGTGAGTTTGATCGATGAACCAAGACCTAAGGAGAAGATGGTGTTTTTATCATTGGTTGTCTGCACAAGGTTACGATGCACAAGAGTAGGGGTCACCTGTAATGAGAGCCAGTCACCAAACTTTCTAGCAATCATCAGTTGATAGGTGTAATACATCCGACTGCTAACCGGCACGTCAATGTTTCCAAATGGACGTAAGTCGGACCGAATCATTGCACTGGCCATGGCGGTAGCTGTAAAAGGAAATGGATTTGCTCCATATCGTTGGCGCAGAAACCTATACTTTATATGGCTGTCGTAGATTTTAGTGTAGGAAGAACGTCCTATTCCAATATTAAGGTTATCGGTAATGCCATAATCTAGGCCTATCCTCACTGTGGCATCATCCAAGCCAAAGAGATCTCTCCACCCTGCATTGAGCCTTCCAAATCGATGACCAATCAGCATTTGCATGACGCCTTCTGCTTGCGTTTCCACGGTGTGGCCGCTTACTATCCGTGTTCCTTTAAATGTGGCAATGGTGTATTGCGTTAAGGGTTCTTCCTCTTGGGCAAGCATATCTAATAAATCCTCTTGACTTTGCGCCAATTGAGGCACCATAAAAGAGCATGCGAAAAATATCAGCGTATAATGTAGGCGCATTGAATTGTGTTTGTACTAAGATTTTGGCTTAAGTTTTACCTTAACCTTAATCTCGATGGATTCCGAGATATTGTCGATATACATCGTTGGTATCTTAACCTTGTAGTCCTCGAGATTGATTGTAAATGTAGAATTCGCGGTGAGCGTCTTATCATCCCCGATTTTTAGCGTGCCTTTTGAGCTTACTGTTTGGGTTACACCATGAATACTAAGTTTTCCACTAACGGTGACGTTATAGCTTCCTGCCTTGGATAGATCGATTTTATCAATGTCCTCAATGCTTCCAGCAAATGTTGCTTTTGGGTACTTATGGGACTCAACATACCGTTCGTTAAAATGCTCTTGCATTAATGCCTTTTCAAATTGGAAAGCATTCATTAGCATGCTAAATGCCATCTGACCTTTGGAAAGATCAATAGCACAGGATACTTGTTTATTGGTTGCTTCAATATCCTCTAATGGTGCGTGGGAATAAAATGTGATTTCACCATTGGAAGTAGAATAGAGCTGGCCGTAGGATAAGCTGAGACCAAGGATGCAAGTTGTAAATAGTGCAAAGATGTATTTCATAACGATACTGATTTAGTTTTTACATGCTCCTTCGTCAAGCCATGTGCCAATTTTTTGAAGTTCCTCAGGAGTAAGCGGTGTTCCTATAGGCATCGCATAGGGAACTTGGTCAATCACCCAGCTTTTGAAGAGTCCATTATCTACATAAAATTTGACTTGGTTATAGGTTGTTAATTCTGATTGTGGTCCTCCACTGGCGTGGCATCCGCTAATCGCACAGGATTGAACAATGATGGGCTCTATATCCGCCATATAACTTATTGTAGCCGAATCGCAAGGCGAAGTGGGTGGGGGTGGGTAGTTGTCTTCAATGTTTTCATATTCACATTGTTGAAAGAGACAAACTGCACAAAATGCAAGGAGACAAGCTGCTAAAAGAGATGAACGCATGATCAAAAGGTAAACATTATTCAATAAAACGAAGGGCATCCTCTACAAGAAGTTTCATTTCTTCAGGATTTGTACCATCATAAAAACCGAGAACGTCCGTCTGATTGCGCACAAGAAAGACTTTAGAAGAATGAGCCTGATAGGCCATCTTACCCATGCTTTCATCAAAGGGAAGTTTAAAGGTCTTTCGGTACAGAGTTAAGATGGTGGCTGAATCTCCAGTTAAAAAATCCCAGCGTCCTGGCAGCGCGTTATAGTCCTTACTGTATTCTAATAGACGTGCAACGCTGTCACGCTTAGGATCAACAGATATTGAGAGGATTTGAAATTTACCCTTATCAGAGAGTTGATTTTGAACCTCTAAGAGGTTATGACTCACTGTAGGACAGATGCTTGGGCAACGCGTGAAAAAGAAGGTGACAATCAATAAGCCTTCCGTCATGTTGTAATCGTCAAAGGTTTCATTAAGTTGATTAACCAATTCAAATTTCGGAGCGATGGTAAAAATCGGTTCGTTGGATCCCTGGGCTACACGAGTAGCGTTTTGTATACTTTGGATTGGGGATATAATATTGCCGGCTGAATCGTATTCAGGAGGACTATCGTGACGTTGGTCATAGGCCGTGGCTTCGGCGGTGTTGAAGTATTCGTCAGGAAGGGCTGAGCCATCGTCCTTCCTCTCTTCCACACGCTGTTTTGTGGCATCAAGATAGCCGCAACTCATACCAAGAAGCGTAATCATGAGGACCCAAAGAATAGTGTTTACTCTACACAACATTTATACAATACAATTTCAGTGGATGATTCGCCCATCATCGATGCAACGGGGTCATCGCTTACGTCAAGCTCCTTCTTTCCTTTGCAATAACACTGGACGCTGACGTTCGATCCTATGCTATAGGTTGCCGTATCAATCGGTTCTCTTAGTGCGCAGTTGATGAAATTACTTTCCGATCCACCGGCAATAGCTTCAAGATGTAAATGTTCTCCATGGGAGTCTACAAAACCAATACTCCCCGTTAGTCGAACCGCATGCTCTTGGGCTTCGGAAAACTTTTCTTGTAACTCCTCGGATGTCATGTCTTTATACTCGGCAAAGAATGCAAGGGCATCTGTGTCAACTATCGGTTCTGTTGAGCAGGGATCGATATACTCTCTTTCATATTCCATAAACCCATAGCCCAATCCTAGTATTGCTCCTAGGGTAATCAGAGAAAATAGAGCTACATATAAATCACGGTGTAGCGGATTGTAGAATCGTTTGATCATATGCTGTTTATTTTAATGACGTAATACAGTAACTGCTCATTTCTAACAAAGGTATATGATGGCATTGTATATCCTTGAACTCAATTGGATTGATATGTCCGATGGCATCTATACGGACTCATTCGTTTTGAGTATACAATATTCCCCATCTGTGCGTTAAAATAATCAATAATAAATCCGTAAGTTAAAATCAGAAGATAAAGAATGCGCATTATTACACAATGGTTGCTGGTATGCTCAGTGTTAATGGGAGGAGTCTATCTTTTTCCATCCTCTGTGCAAATCGAGCCATTGTATATGGTGCTTGTTCTTGGGGCGGTTATTCGAGTGCTTAATGCCACGCTGAGGCCTTTCCTTTTGTTGTTTACTCTTCCCTTCACACTGTTTACATTAGGATTCTTCATTCTTGTAGTCAATGGTTTTGTTTTTCATTTGGCAGCTCGTTGGGTAGATGGTGTTTCCTATAGTTTTACTGCAGCCTTTCTTTTAGCCTTGGTCACTGCGGCATTAGATTCGATGACTCAGGATAAAAAGAGGTCGTCACCCAATGTTATCTTTCATCGATTTGGTGGCAAGCCAGCTCAAACGGAAAAAGATGAGATTGAAGATGTGCCATTTATTGAAGTAAAGGCTAAAAAAGAATAGGATATGCTTCCGATTGTTTTTCTTGCGATGATGATTTCAGCCATTGTAGCGATTGTTACTCAAGTATTTCGCTATAAACGACAGGCAAACTATGCATTAGAGCGATTTGCTGATGCTTTATGGGATGCGACCAACAAACTCAAGTTGGTACAACCTGAGTCGGAATATGAAGATGGTATTCAACGCAGTGCGGACTTGCGTCCTAGTGAACTGCAACGGCTATACAAGCAATATTCTGTCCATCAAGACTTTACCTACACCGATGCTATGATTGATGCCAAGTGGCAGCGATTACATCGGAAATGGATAACGTCTCACGGATACTTGGAGCAATGCCTTATGGAATATGAGTTGCTGGCAAAAAATTTCAACCTCTCTCTGAAGATTTTTCCTTATCGCGCTGTGGCTTTCCTTTTTAGGATTAAGCCGGTTATTCTGTTTAGAACATGACATTTTTTCAGCAAGTAAGGCCTTATTTTTGACGGCATAGTTTTTGATTTTATAATCTAAAAAATATGGATTTATATTTCGGTATTCTCGTCATCTCCATTTTGTTTGGAGTATTAGGTATGGTTGTTAGCGGGCGGCTTAAGCGCAAATTTGCCTATTACAGCCAGGTTGGTATACGTTCGGGAATGACGGGAGCTCAGATTGCACAAAAAATGCTTGATGACCATGGTATTCATGATGTTACTATTGAATCCGTCCAAGGAAAGCTTACTGATCATTATAATCCATCCAACAAGACAGTGAACCTCAGTCCGGAGGTTTATCAAGGGCGCAGTGTCGCTGCAGCTGCGGTTGCGGCTCACGAGGTTGGCCATGCTGTTCAGCACGCTCAGTCCTATGCTTGGTTGCAAATGCGATCTACTCTTGTCCCTTTTGTTCAGTTTAGCTCTAACATGATGCAATATGTTATGATGGCCGCGATGTTTGGCTTGTTTTCAGCTTCGGCTTTCGGATCTACAGGTATTTTAATTGCCGCGGGTCTTCAAGGAATGATTATGCTTTTTGCCCTCGTTACGCTTCCTGTTGAGTTTGATGCAAGCCGTCGGGCCTTAGTTTGGATAACGGAAAGCGGGGTTGCTGGGCATCGTGATGAAGAGTATGCTGGAGCTAAAGATGCTCTATGGTGGGCAGGAATGACCTATATGGTCGCGGCTTTAGCAGCAGTAGCTCAGTTTTTGTATCTCGTCTTACTTTTTCTAAATAGACGTTAAGCAGATAGCACAAATTATTCGACGATAAACCACGGATTAAGCATGTCCTCCCGGTTATACGTTAAGTCTTCTTTTGTGTCGTGTTGTATGACTCGGCGTCCAGCCTCTAAGCACACGGCTTGAGCTGCTGCGGTATCCCATTCCATGGTTGGTGCAAGTCTTGGGTAAACATCAGCCTTGCCTTCCGCGACAAGACAAAACTTAAGAGAGCTTCCAGCAGAAAGAAAAGTGACTTCTTTACCAGACGCTTTTAAGTCTTCGACAAAGGCTTCCACTGCTTCTGATAAGTGGGATCGGCTGGCAACAACGGTTACTTGATCTAGAGTACTGTAATGACCTTTAGTATTGGACAAGTGGCTTCGATTTCCTTGACTATCTTCCTTCCATGCACCGTGTCCTTGAGATCCATAGTATAGGGTCTCAGTAGCTGGAACATATACAACCCCTAGAATGGGTTTACCATCTTTAACCAAGGCTATGTTTACCGTGAATTCCCCATTTCGTTTGATAAACTCTTTCGTTCCATCGAGAGGGTCAACAATCCAAACCGTATTCCAATGCTTCCTTTCGTCGTAGGACTTGTTTTTATTTTCCTCCGAGATGATCGGAATATCTGGAAAATGTTTTTCTAGTCCAGCTACAATCACGGCGTTGGACGCCAAATCTGCTTTGGTTAGTGGGCTGTCATCTGATTTCTTTTGAACGCCAATATCATCGGGCATTGTATCGTATATATGCATGATAGCTCGGCCGGCTTCTACAGCGATTGATTTGATTTTGTCTAACATAAGTTGTTGTTGTAATTCTATAATTGCTTGCAACTCTTGCTCCCAAGGTCGCATTAATATTCCTAAGGTGCGCTCAATTTTTTCGGAACTGAGTACACTGTTTTTGGGTCGCTTTGCTGGCGTGGGATATTCCTCACTAGGAATGGGATTAACCTGACATGAAAGATCACTACTTTTCATAATGGCCGCAGCAAATTCTGCCCAAGAAGCTTTGCCACGGTTGGTCACATGGTAAATTCCCTCATTATCTTTTAGCCACTGTCTATCTTTTGCTATCAATTGTATAATCACCTCTGCCAAGGCGATACTAGATGTTGGACATCCGAATTGGTCGTCAACGACATTTAGCGAAGGTCGATTGGATCCCAGCTTTTGCATAGTCTTCATAAAGTTTTGCCCAAAGGGACTGTAGAGCCATGCGGTGCGAAGGATGTACGTTGTCTTTTTCGATGCGAGAAGGGCTTGTTCACCTTCCTCTTTACTCTTGCCATATATGCCAAGGGGGTGAGTCGTGTCAG
>JAYYPZ010000123.1:0-42111 GCA_036128775.1 Bacteroidota bacterium | reverse complement strand
TAGTCTTCATAAAGTTTTGCCCAAAGGGACTGTAGAGCCATGCGGTGCGAAGGATGTACGTTGTCTTTTTCGATGCGAGAAGGGCTTGTTCACCTTCCTCTTTACTCTTGCCATATATGCCAAGGGGGTGAGTCGTGTCAGTTTCCACGTAAGCTCCGTCTTTTTGCCCGTCAAAAACAAAATCTGTACTGATATGAATTAGTACAGAAGATGAGGGTATGTTTTCAACAAGATGCTTTACTCCCTCAGCATTGATTTGGTAAGCTAAGTCTGCATCTTCTTCGGCTTTATCAACGGCAGTATATGCAGCACAATTGATTAATACATCTAGTGTTGAATGATGCTTAAAAAAGTTGTTGACTGCTTCGCGATTTGTGATGTCTAATTCATCTTTATCCAGAAGAATGGTGTTGTAGCCATGCTCGTGTTGACCTAACATATGTTGAATAGATAGCCCTAATTGGCCTTTGCATCCTAGTATGGCTATATTCTTCATTACGATTGACTAGAATGGGGATTCAAAATGCTCCCAAGAGGTCAATTCTTGGTCCTTTTCAGAAAGGTTGACCTCAAGATCAATAGTTGGCCAGGCGATTTGAATGGTGGGGTCGTTCCATAGCAGTCCACCTTCACTTTCTTTGTGGTAATAATTATCACATTTATAGGAAAAGATAGCCGTTTCACTTAGAACAAGAAATCCGTGAGCAAATCCGTGTGGGATGTAAAAATGTCTTGCATTTTCTCCTGATAGGTAGACTCCATGCCATTGCCCATAAGTAGGGGAGTCCTTGCGAATATCTACGGCAACATCGAAAACCTCACCCTCTACAACATGTACAAGTTTTGCCTGTGCGTATGGCGGGGCTTGAAAATGCAATCCACGAAGGGTCCCCTTGGTGGACTTCGAGACATTATCCTGAACAAAATGGACAGTTTTATCTACTTGATCCTTAAAAAAATCATGGCGAAAACTCTCAAAAAAATAGCCTCTATGATCACCAAACTTTTTCGCTTCATATAGGAAGAGTCCTTCAAGTGGGCATGCAATCTCTTTCATATTGATTCCACTAAATACTTGTTTTGAATTGGATTATCGCGCATTGAATTGGATAAAGTTTTCAAGTTATTTGCTTTTTCCAATAACGAGATGTGTTGGCTTCTATGAATATCGGTGCCAATCCATTGGATAAAGTTGTTTTTTAAGAGAATTTCAGCAACTTCTTTGGATAGCCTTCCATAGAGTCCCAACAGAGAAAAAAGGTTGATTTGAAGCTCAATTCCTTTGTCAATAATCTTTTCAAATTGTTCAATACTTTTCGATTGAGATAGATAAAGGTATCGTTCAGGGTGGGCAAGGATTGGACAATATCCGGCGCATTGCATTTCATAGATGGCTTCATCAAAATAGGGGTTCTCTTGCGTAAATCCCGTCTCGATGACAACATAGTCCTTTTTGCCAAAAGCCAAAAGCTTTTTGGCTTTAGCTAGTTCGATAAATGGCCGATCAACCATATATTCAGCAGAGGCGCGTAAGGTAAAGTTGATGTTGTTTTGATCGAGCGCGGACTGCAAAGAATCTACTCCCCGCAGCATATCATCTGCTTTGTTGTCGTACACCTCAGGAAAGATGTGTGAGGTGCAGATAGCTCCTTGGTAACCCACGGCAACCATAGCTTGTATAATGGATAGACTCTCTTCAATTGACTCAGGACCATCATCAATACCGGGCAGCAGATGACAATGCATATCGAATTGCAGCTCGTGCAAATTGTTTATAGGTGTGCGTGAGGATGTAAGCCAGCTAAACATCTACAAAGTCTTATAAAAGGGTATTGTTTGTTGTATTCCTTCCTCGAAGCTAAATCTTGGTTGATAATTCAACCGATCTTTAGCAAGGCTGATGTCGGCTAATGAATCACGGATATCTCCTTCACGTGCTTCCCTATGAATAGCATTCGAAGGGTTTCCGAGTGCCTCACAAATTGTCTCATACATCGACAGGATGCTAAAACGCTCGCCGTAAGCAATATTATACACCTTGCCAAAGGCATCTTTATCCTCAGTAAAGAGACTTCGAATGTTGGCTTGAACTGCATTGGCTACAAATGTGAAATCTCTTGTCTGAAGCCCATCCCCATCGATGTAAACGGATTCATTCTTGAGGGAGCGATCGATAAAAATTGGAATCACTGCAGCATACGGCCCATTGGGATCCTGACGCGGGCCGAACACATTAAAATACCTTAGGCCGACAATTTTCATGCCGTAGGCTAGTCCAAAGACACCGGCATAGAGCTCATTACACTTTTTGCTTACTGCATAGGGAGATAGAGGGGTGCCAAGTCGTTGTTCTGTCTTGGGTAATGTTTTTTCATCGCCATAAACAGAGGAAGAAGAGGCATATACTACACGCTGGATGCTGCTTTCCTTGGCAGCTACCATCATATTTAAAAACCCATCAATGTTAATGTGATTAGTGCGTATGGGGTCCTTTATGGACCGAGGGACGGAACCTAATGCGGCTTGATGACTTAAAAAGTCGATTCCCTCGCATGCTTTGTGGCAGGTTGCTAAATCATTAATATCTCCTTCAATAAACTCAAAATTTGGGTGATTGAGGTAAGGTTCTAAGTTCTTTATGTTCCCGGTAAGGAGATTATCTAAAACTCGCACTTTTTTAGCTCCATGATGCATGAGATATTCCACAATATGCGACCCGATAAAGCCTGCTCCTCCCGTAATGAGAAAGGAATACTTTTCTAAGCTTTCATCCGAATGGAATGATTCACTATACATGGACTGACTCATGCGTTATGGTTTAGCGTATTGACTGTTATAATATTGCCGATAGTTTCCACTGGTAACTTGATCAAGCCATTTTTCTTCTGAAAGGTACCATTCAACGGTTTTAACAAGCCCTTCTTGGAAAGTTAGGCTTGGTTTCCATCCCAGTTCACGTTCTATTTTTGAAGCATCAATGGCATACCTTCGATCATGGCCAGGACGATCTTTTATAAAGGTGATGAGCTGACGGGATTCACCTTGTTCACGCCCGAGCTTATCATCCATAACATCGCATAAGAGCTCGATTAGGTCAATATTTTTCCATTCATTATGCCCTCCGATGTTATATGTCTCTCCTGATTTTCCATTGAACAATACTTGTCGAATTGCCTCAGCATGATCCTCAACATATAGCCAGTCTCTTGTATACAAACCATCTCCATACACAGGAAGCGCTTTTTTGTGTTTAATGTTATTGATAAATAGTGGGATGAGTTTTTCAGGAAACTGATTTGGTCCATAATTGTTTGAGCAATTCGTAATGCGCACATCCATATCAAAGGTATTGGCATAGGCTCGCACTAAGTGATCTGATGCCGCCTTTGAGGCGGAATAAGGCGATCTTGGATCATAGGGAGTGCTTTCTATGAAGAGACCTGTTGCACCAAGTGATCCATAGACTTCATCAGTTGAAACATGGTGAAACACACCCTTACGATCTGACCAAATGTGCTTGGCAGCATTTAGTAGATTGGTCGTACCGATAACATTAGTCATTACAAAAGACGTTGGATTGGTGATGGAACGATCAACATGACTTTCCGCGGCCAAGTGGATGACATGTGTTGGCTTTACCTCTTCGAATAGTTCGATCATCCGTTGGGCATCACAAATGTCTGCCTTGACAAATCGGTAGTTGTCTTCTTGCTCGATATCCTTTAGGTTTTCGAGATTTCCGGCATAGGTAAGGCTATCAAGATTGACTATTTGCGCTTCGGGATACTCCTTGACAAATAAACGCACTACGTGGCTTCCTATAAATCCTGCACCGCCGGTGATTAAAATAGTTGATGACATAGTGTTTTGTTTTAAATACAAATTACAATGACCAATAATGAATGCCCGTCATGTCACGGTCTTTAAGCATGCCTTTAATATCGAAAAGAATAGGCTCATCGCTCATAAGACTGCGATAATTATCTAGCGTCATTTCAGCGTATTGATCATGATTAACAGCAACTATTATCGCGTCATAAGGTGGGTTGGTCTCCGAGCTCAGACTAAGGCCGTATTCATGCTCCATTTCTGAGGGATCTGCATAGGCATCCACGACATCTACGGCTACCGAATAATCAATAAGCTCTTGAATAACATCTATAACTTTGGTGTTTCTGATGTCACTTACGTCTTCTTTGAATGTGGCTCCCATGATAAGGACCTTAGATTCGCTGACGTCCTTTCCATTCTTGATTAATGCTTGGACTAACTTTTTTGCGACGTAGGCTCCCATGCTATCATTGATCCGTCTTCCTGCTAAAATCACTTCAGGCTTATATCCTTTCGACATGGCTTTATACGTGAGATAATATGGATCTACGCCGATGCAATGCCCTCCCACAAGTCCTGGGAAAAAGTTGAGAAAATTCCATTTTGTATTGGCTGCTTCAAGAACATCATAGGTATTGATGTCCATGAGATCAAATATTTTGGAAAGCTCATTCATCAGCGCAATGTTTAGGTCTCTTTGCGTGTTTTCGATGATTTTTGCTGCCTCAGCAACCTTTATTGTTGAAGCTCGGTGTACGCCTGCCTCAACCACTTGCTCATACATAGTTGCAATGACATCTAAGGATTCATCGTCACTTCCTGAAACTACCTTTACGATGTTTTCTAATGTATGTTTTTTATCTCCCGGATTGATTCGTTCTGGGGAATAGCCAACCTTAAAGTCATCCATCCATCGCAGCCCTGAAACTTCCTCTAAGACGGGTATGCAATCATCTTCGGTACATCCTGGATATACCGTGGATTCATAGACTACGATATCTCCTTTCGATAGAACTTGCCCTACGGTACGTGATGCGGATAAAACAGGTGTAAGGTCAGGTACTTTGTGTTTGTCCACCGGGGTTGGTACTGCTACAATGTAAAACGATGCGCTTTTTAAATCATCGATGGAGTGGGTAAATTGTATGTCACAACCATCAAATGCTGTTGGTTCTAACTCCTTGCTCGGGTCGATACGGTTTTTCATCATGTCGACACGTTCGGCATTGATGTCAAATCCAATGACACGAACTTTTTTTGCAAAAGCAAGGGCGATAGGCAGTCCAACATATCCAAGACCTATAACGGCTAGGGTCTTCTCTTTACTTAAAAGTTGTTGATACATGATTATCGTTTATCGAATGATGAATTTTGAAAAGTCATTATGGGCTTGAGTATCTCGTTCTTCTTGGGGAATGCTTTTAAAATACTTCAAAGTTCGCATTAATCCCTCTTTTCTCCCCGTAATCGGTTGCCAATTGAGTATTTCTTTAGCTTTGCTTATATCTGGTCTACGCAACTTAGGGTCTCCTTTCGGCAAAGGATGGTAATCCATACCTATAGAGCGATCAGGAAAAATTTCCTGTACTTCTTTAGCAAACTCAGCTATGCTTATTTCATTCGGATTGCCAATATTAATTGGATCTGGGCAGTCACTCATTAAAATTCTGTAGATGCCCTCTATGGTATCATCCACATAACAAAATGATCGAGTTTGTGAACCATCACCAAAAATTGGAAGGTTCTTTCCTTCGAGTGCATTACCAAGGAAGGCTGGTAGAACTCTACCATCATTGAGCCTCATTTTTGGTCCAAATGTGTTGAAAATGCGGACAATACGAGTCTCGACATTATGAAACCTGTGGTAGGCCATAGTCAGAGCTTCCATGTATCGTTTGGCCTCGTCATACACCCCTCTTGGACCAACAGGATCTACATTTCCAAGATATGCTTCTGTTTGAGGGTGCTCCAAGGGGTCTCCATATACTTCAGAGGTTGAGGCTACCAGTATTCGAGCACCTTTAGCCTTGGCTAGGCCCAATAAGTTATGCGTTCCATGAGCTCCAACTTTTAATGTTTGAATTGGGATTTTTAAATAATCAATTGGACTAGCTGGGGAAGCAAAATGCAAGATATAATCTAAATGGCCGCTGACATGTACAAACTTGGTAACATCATGATTCATGAAGGTAAACCGCTCCTTTCCAAAGAGATCCTCAATATTCTTAAGGGAACCTGTGATTAGGTTATCCATGGCAATGACATCGAAACCTTCATTATAAAATCGATGACAAAGGTGTGAACCAAGGAAGCCAGCTCCCCCCGTAATTAGAATTCTTGGTGTATTTTGATTGCTCATTTTGTTTTTTACGGTCTTCCTATACTTTGGTAAACGATTCCTAGCTCCTTGATTCGTTCTTTATCGTAAAGATTTCGGCCATCAAAAATCAGGGGTAATTTTAGCGTGTCTTTGATCTTGTCAAAGTCAGGTTGTCGAAAGGCCGACCACTCCGTAACAATTACCAGAAAATCCGAGGCCTCCAAGGTATCATACATCGTATCACAAAAATCTATTCGATCGCCGTAGAGCGCCTTAACATTATCCATAGCTTCTGGATCGTAGGCTTTAACCTTGGCCCCTGCTTCCAACAACTTATCAATGATATATAGTGCGGGAGCCTCACGAATATCATCGGTTTCTGGTTTAAAGGCAAGTCCCCACAATGCAATCTGCATTCCCTTTAAGTCTCCGTCGAAGTGGTCATGTATTTTTTGATAAAACCGTGCTCGCTGTTCGTAATTGACCTTGATTACGGCATCAAGAATTTTGAATTCATAGTCATTATCCTTAGACGTTTTGTGCAGGGCTAGAACATCCTTTGGGAAACAACTCCCTCCGTAGCCTACACCTGCAAATAGGAATCGACGGCCGATACGATCATCGGGTGCCATTCCAATGCGAACGTTATCCACGTTAGCGCCAACGACTTCACAGAGGTTGGCTACTTCGTTCATGAAGGAGATTTTTGTGGCTAAGAAGCTGTTTGCAGCATACTTGGTCATTTCGGCAGAGCGCTCATCCATAACAATGATTGGGTGTCCTTGCCGCACATAGGGCTCGTAGATTTGGCGCATTATATCAGCTGCTTTCTCTGAAGAGGTTCCAATCACTACACGACTAGGTTTTAAGAAATCATCTACGGCCATTCCTTCTCTAAGGAATTCTGGATTGGATACGACATCAAAGTCAAGTGAGGTATGCTGAGCAATTTGTGCGGATACTTTATCAGCAGTTCCAACAGGAACGGTGCTTTTGTCCACGATTACCCTATATTCCTTTAGATTTTTTCCAATGTTGTCCGCTACACCTAATACGTAGCTTAAATCGGCAGAACCGTCCTCACCAGGTGGTGTTGGTAGGGCTAAGAAAAGTACCTTACCATGATTTATTCCTTCGATAAGTGACGTCGAAAAGGATAGCCTGCCTTGCTCGATATTTCGTTCAAGTAATGGTTTTAATCCAGGTTCATAAATTGGACATTCTGCATTTTTTAGCTTGGCAACTTTAGCTTCGTCGATATCAATGCAGAGCACATCATTTCCTGTTTCTGCTAGACAAGTTCCTGTGACAAGGCCAACATAACCTGTACCTACTATAGTAATTTTCATGGGTCTACTTTTTCAAAAATTGAAGCAATGTATTCGATTTGGTCATCTGTTAATTCCGTGTGCATGGGCAATGCGAGTACTTCTTGGCATATCTCTGCCGTATTTGGACACGGACGTTTAGGGTAGTTTGCCATCGCTTTTTGCTCTTGCAAGGGGAGGGGATAGTATATGTTATGCGCAATATTATAGCTTTTTAGCATAGTGATTATTTCTTTGCGTAACTCATAATCCATACGTATAACATATTGATGAAAGCTATGGTTGCAATATGGGAGTCGTTTGGGCGTCGTAACCCACTTAAATGGTGCAAGTGCTTCATCGTACTTCGATGCCGCCCGCTGGCGTTGAGCAATGTAGCTGTCTAAGTAACTCAGTTTTACCTGGAGTATTGCTGCCTGAATCGCGTCAAGTCTTGAATTAACACCTAATCGATCATGATAATAGCGTTTACCTTGTCCGTGGTTGGCTATTTGACGACATGCTTGGGCTAATTCTGGGTTGTTTGTTGTGATGGCTCCACCGTCGCCGAATGCGCCTAAATTTTTTGATGGAAAAAAGGAAAAACAACCGATGTCTCCTAGATTTCCTGTTGACTTGCCGCCGAATTCACCTTCCGTGATTGTACAACCTATCGATTGAGCACAATCTTCTATAACGAAAATGTTATGGGCTTCAGCAATGTTCTTTATCGCCTCCATATTGGCTGCCTGACCAAAAAGATGAACAGGAACAATCGCTTTGGTTTTTGGTGTTATGGCCCGTTCAATATCTTCGGGAAGTATGGTAAAGTGGTCCATACCAACATCCACAAACACAGGAGTAGCTCCTAATAGTCCAACAACTTCTGCGGTTGCGAAATAGGTAAAATCTGGGGTTATAACTTCATCCCCAGGGCCTATTCCTAAGGCCATCATCGCGATTTGAAGCGCATCTGTCCCGCTATTACAAGGAATGACATGATGCACACCTACGTAATTAGCCAATGTTTCACAAAACTGGTTGACTTTTTCCCCGCCGATAAATTGGGTCGAATCAATCACCTCATGGATAGCCGCATTGATTTCCTCTCGGATTTTTTTTGTTTGATTTTGTAAATCAACCATGGCTATGGAGGAAGTTGCTTTCATGCTGAATCTGAGTCAATGTTAAAGGTACGGTAATCTATGCATTGCAAAAAACAATCAATGGATTTATCCTTGTAACTTTAAGGTATGGTAAGGCTTCTTTTGACAATCATTATTTTTCTTAGCGGGCTAAGTGTTTCTATCAAACCTATTGCCGCACAGCAAGCGTCTAATGTTTTACATCTTACGCCGCAATATGGAGCCTATATGCCTTTTGGAAACTTGAGCGAACGATTTGGATTCTCACAGTCTTTTGGTTTTTCAGGTGACTATGTGTTGGGAGGAAAACTAGGACTGGGTATAGAAGGCCAATATCACTTTGGAAACAAGGTTAAAGAAAATGATCTTCTTAACTCCTTGCTTTCTTCTGGCTTTATGGTAGGAGATGATGGTGACTTAGTCCCTGTCGGTTTTGAACAGCGTGGAATGAGCCTTATGACATGGCTCAGTAAGAATTTTCCTTTTTCGCCAAAGTCACCAAATAGTGGCCTTCTCATTAAAGTGGGTATGGGCTACACACTGCATAAAATCAGCTACAATATTGATCGAAATGCAGTGCCTCAATTTAGTCCTCAGTATCGAACAGGTTATGATCGTTTGAGCGGGGGTGTTGTCTTTTCGCAGTTTATCGGATTGATGAAACTCGAACAACAACGCTTTGCCAATCTTTATCTCGGCATCGAATTTCAAGAAGGCCTTACGTCCAATCTTCGCCCTTGGGATCTTGCCACAAATACTTCGCTCGATGGTTCGCGTTTCGACCTCAGAATTGGCTTGAAATTCGGGTGGATTATTCCGGTATGGACGGGAGCCTCAACTGAGGATGACCTCTATTATTACTAAGGCAATTAGTTATACTCAGTTTAGCGTTAGTAATTGGTGGCCTAATCCTTGATGGGATGTCTTTACTTAGCGTAGTCAATGCAGATCAACATTCTTTCACTCCTTTTTTGGATCACTTTGTTTCCGATGGCTATGATGGGTCAGCGACCCAAATCACTTCTTTTGAGTCATGCTGTAGCTTGGCATAATACTCGATTTGAGCACTTAACCTCTTCTACTACTTCGAGTTGCACGGGTATGCCTCAAGCAAAAACAGTGATGGGCCTCTACGACCATGGTCACGGGGTCTTTCAAGAAAATCTTTACTTGGTATCTGATTTATCCGGAATTGCTGTCTCGGAAATTGTAAGCGATGAAGAGACTGCCTTGAATGCTTATGCCCTGGCTCTAGATAGCCTTTTGCCCTCTACGCCATCCAGTACGGACATTGCTTTTGCCTTGTCTGCATTGAGTGAGTTTCCTGTTAGGCTAACGGATTCGGTCGAAAATAAAGCCCTATACCTTCCTGTGGTTAGCTTTTTATCTGAAGTTGCGCGAAAATCAAGTGATTCTGCATGGACAATTCAATTAGGTTTTGACCCTCTTCCAAATTTCGCCCATGAGGTATTTACTGGGGAATGGATAACCATCAATTCAATGCCTCGGATTATGCTATCCGAAGCGGGTGTCTACAATATGGACTTACATGATCCGATAGCAAGTGGCCTTCGATCATCTGACTACAGTCAAGCGCTCTGGAATCCTACTTCTTGTAATTACAGTAGCCGAAGTGGAAGCGAGATTTCTGCGATAACTATACATACAGTACAGGGCAGTTATTCAGGGTGTATTGCGTGGTTTCAAAACTGTAATTCAAATGTCTCAGCGCATTACGTCATTCGCTCAAGCGACGGCCAAGTGACCCAAATGGTGCGTGAATCCGATAAGGCTTGGCATGTGGGTAGTGAAAATCCGTATACCATTGGCTATGAACACGAAGGCTATGTTTCCAATCCTGCGTGGTATACTGATGCGATGTATAGATCCTCGGCAAATCTTACGCGGGATGTTTTGGCCTCTGGCTATGGCATTGATGGGCACAGAACCGCCTACTATCCATGGACTGCTACTACGAATTATAATCAAGCGGGTGTGCCGGGTTCTTGTAACCGGATCAAAGGGCATCAACACTTTCCTAATCAGACGCACACGGATCCAGGAGAGTTTTGGGACTGGGATTTTTACTACAAGTTGATCAATGAAGGCACTTTACCTCAGGTCTACATTCAGGATAGTGGAGTACTCTATGACAGTGGGGGTCCCTTCGGAGATTACGATGATGATGAGCGTCTGCTTTATCAAATACAAGGCAATGGTCCTTTTCAATTATCCTTTGAGGAATTTGATCTTGAAGAGGATTGGGATTATCTTTTTCTTTATGAAGGACCTGACGAGTTTAGCCCATTAATCGGACAGTATTCAGGTAACACACTTCCAGATACATTGGTCTTAGATGCCGATATATTTATGATTGAGTTTCGGTCGGACTGTGCTACTCAAGGGGGTGGATACGCGATTCAATGGCAAAGTCTTAGGGATACAACGGACGTAAATCCAGTCGATACAAGTGATGTTACATCGATTGAACTCAATGTATTAAAACAACTGGATATATATCCTAATCCGGCAAACACTCACATTAGATTCGCATTAAAAGCAAGCTATTTACATCGAAAAGACTATAGCTATATCATGCTCAATCAGCTTGGTCAAATCGTCAAAGGGGGTGCCTTAGAAGAAACAAATCAAGGAGAGTTCAGTATTGCGACAGATGACTTGCATCCAGGATTTTACTATCTACATATCACGGACGCCTTTCAAGAAAATACCTGGACGGGAAGTTTTATAAAAAAATAACTAGTCCTTAAGCTTTTTGCGATTCACTGCGACATCGCTTGGTTTCACCGCTAGTTTGGCTAAGCTGATTAGGAATCGTTTGAATATTGGGCCTCGGCGTCCTCTCTTTTTTCCTTTTCTGATGCTATCAAAGAAGAATTTGGTTTGAATGCTTGTAAAGAGCGCACAGGTATTGTGGTCGTATTTTTTTCCACCATTGGATAAACGCACATGCCTTGCGCCAAGGTCTTTCATGTAGTCATAGGTGAAGAGTGTGTTTCGGTAATCCACTTGTTCATCGCTATTGCAATAGCATAATAGCATAGGGCTTTCTGGAGCCCAATCATAGAGATCATTATCGGCCAAAGCAACTCGTAATGGGAAGGAGGTATCTTGTAAATATTGTTCGACGAGCGATGGATCAAGCATATCGGCAGGGACTTCCGGCAGTCGCTTGGATACATAGCCGATGCTATATTCTCCGGTCATTGTCGCACGCAAGAGGCTATCATAAGGCGGCACAAACACTTCATAGATATCCCCATCCCACATATCTGGATAGGCTCGATCCATTGATATGATCAAATAGGGTAGGTATGCCTGATGACCATAGGGTTCAAACATTCGTCGTTGTTGGTCCTTTCCTGTCATATGATATGCTCCGGAAGCTGGCGCACTGGCACGAACCGTAAACTCATCGGGATATTTTTCCTCCATAATCTTATGACTAGCCATAGCTGCGTGGCCTCCTTGGGAATATCCCGAAATGTATAGGTCCTCATTAAACGGAGTTTCCATAATCTCAGCAAACTCGCGTAAAGCCCGCACCATATCAATCGAAGCTTGTGCCTCTGATTCTGCATGTTGATACACGTGACGTCGTTCTCCCTTCCCTAATCCAATGTAGTGCGGGTAAAGGCCGTAATATCCATCTGTTGCATAGGCGGCAACAACAGCCTGAAGCCCTCCAAGGCCATTCCAATTCGGATTGATGCGCATTTCTGTTCCGTGATTTAAAATGGAAGCTGGAATTCCATCGGCCATGTCTTTTGCAGGCATTAAGGGGAGGAATATATACCCTGATGCTATTATCGTATCGCCATCAACGTAAAGGGTTTTGTATGTCACTTCATATACATCAAAGTCATACTTGATGGGTACAATGACTTTTTTGATTTTATTTTGTTTCCAAAGCGCTCGCAGGCTATCTGTGGTAAAGGAGTCAACCTTGGTGTAGCTCACTAGGTGCTGAGCTTGACTAACAGTGCCTAAGAGAAACAAAAGGCAGGATAAGACGAGAATTTTTTTCATGTATACGACGTATGGCCTATAAAATACCTCGAATCCAAGGTTATTCAGTCATGAGGACTGCCTATTTAACCTTTATTAGGAAAGAAGAGTAAATGCGCTTAGGAAATGCGAGTAGTTGCTTAGTTCAGGACTTGCGACGTGCATACACTTCCTTATCGACTTCGGCTACACGTATTCCTTTACTGTCTAATATTTCGGCGGTAAATACATAGGTGGTTTTGCCTTGGGAATCCGCCTGATTTCGAATGTGTTCAATTTCCTCTGGCTTCGCTCTGAATACGGCCTTAAGTGTTCGTTCTCCTGGCTTTAGAAATCGCACAGTAGCACTTTTATCCCACACGATGTAATCAGGGCCTAACTTATCAAGCACAATAAAACAAAACCAAGGATCACACATCGCATAGATGGATCCGCCAAAATGGGTATTAAAGAGATTCTTATTCCACCAACGCAACTTCATTTCAACATGGCAAGCATAATCGTCATCCGAAAAGCCTTTGAATCGTATACCCGCACCGAGATAGGGGGGATAAAGGTTTATCCAGCGCATTTTTCGTTGTTTAAAGCGGTAGCTAGACATTTTTACTGGCTGGATTTGTCTGAAGTAAATTCCCCTTCACTCTGAGCAATAAGCGTGGCGACGGCGGCATCACCGGTAACGTTGATTGCTGTGCGCGTCATATCCAATATTCTATCGATGGGGAAAACTAACGCTACCCACCAAGCTTGATAACCTAAGGAAGCAAGTATGCCCATAAGTAAGACTAATCCCGCACTTGGGACAGCAGGGGCCCCAATAGAGGCCAAGGTGGCCATACCAATCATTAACAATTGATCAGTCATCTCCATGCCTCCCGCAAAGAATTGGGCTAAGAATACTGCGGTAATTCCTTGAAACATCGATGTGCCATCCATGTTTATTGTGGCGCCGATCGGTAAGATAAAATTTGTGGTTTGAGGTGAAACACCAAGGTCATTCTCTACGACATCCATGGTTACTGGCAGGGTAGCTGCACTTGAAGATGTGGAAAAGGCAACCGACTGAGCCTTGATGAGCTTGCGCATGAAGCCTCTGTAGCCAATGTGCCGGACAAAGAGGGCAACCAAGCTTGGGTAAAAGACAAGTGCCATTATGGCTAATCCTAGAATAACCGTAATCATATACCAACCTACAGCTTGAAGAATTTGCGATAAAATCTCTGGGTTATCACCTGCTAAACGTGCCATCTGTCCTGCCAAGAGACAAAAGACGAAGAAAGGGGCAGCGCGCATTACCCATTGGATCAATAACAGAATAACTTCATTAACACCGTCCACTGCCTTATTCACTGGATCGCTGTATCGCTTGTCGACAAAGAGTAGACCGATGCCAAAGAAAATGGCAAAAAAGATCACCTGAAGCATTTTGCTCATTGAGGTTAAGGCTCCAAAAATGTTATCAGGAACTGACTCCACAAGGATAAACAAGGGGCCATATTCTTCTTGAATTTTATTGGTAGCGTCTTGTTTTGCTTGTAAGGATTGAAATCCATCATCTTGAGAAACATTCATTTCAACGTAGGTTTTAATTTCCCCTTTAACTGCTGGGTCAATTTTATTTCCAGGTTCAATGAGATTAACAAGACCAAGTCCAATGGTTACGGAAACAACTGTCGTAAGCACATAAAGACCAAATGTCTTTGCTCCCAATCTTCCAAGACGAGAGATATCAGATAATCCAGCTACCCCCTTAATGATTGAAAAGAGGACCAAGGGTATGGCAAGCATTTTTAGTAAGCGAATAAAAATATCTCCAAAGGGACGTAGGTAGTACAACGTAAATTTCATCCAACCCTGTGAAATCGCTAAGTAGGAATAGAGTACTCCGAGGATGAGGGCTATGATGATTTGCCAATGAAGGGCTATTTTTTTCATGGTGCTATGGTTTGGATTCGGATTCAAAGACAATTTCATCTTCTTCTCGCCAGGCTGGATCTACGATGCAATAAAAGATTAAATCCCCTGTTCCTATGTTTTCTATACATTGGATGGCATTTGGCGGAATGTAAACGACATGCCCTTTAGTGACTTCTTGAGCTTCCTCGTCGATAACCATCCGTCCCTTTCCTTCGAGAATAATGTAGATTTCACTTGTTTTCAGTGCGTGTTTGAAAGATGTTTCGCCGGGTTTTACCACAGCATGTGCCAAACTGTAACGCAGGGCAATGTCCATTTTGTCCGGATGAAGTATCTCTCTTAAGTGGGTGGCATCACCCGCCAGAAACACGGGACAGTCTTTGTGGTGATAGACTTTCATTTTTTCAAGTCTATTTGTTCCATGGTATCGCTTTGGGCTAGAAGAATATGATCTACGGTCACAAGATTTGCCATGGCCTCTACAATGGGTACAGCACGCGGTATTACACAAGGATCATGTCTTCCTTTGCCCTCAACGATGGCTTTTTCGCCCTGCTGATTAATGGATTCCTGAGGTTTCTGAATGGTTGCGGTTGGTTTGAATCCCACTTTAAAGGTTACCGGCATTCCATTGGTAATTCCTCCTTGCACACCTCCACTAAAGTTGGTTGTTGTGGCCACCTTTTCTTTTTCAATAACAAAGGCATCATTGTGTTCGCTTCCTTTCATTCTGGTTCCTGATATACCTGAGCCAACTTCAAAGGATTTGGTCGCATTAATGGATAGCATGGCAAAGGCTAAATCAGCTTCAAATCGATGAAATACAGGTTGACCGAGCCCAACAGGCAGGCCTATTATGTGGCATTCTACAACACCTCCAAGGCTGTCTCCCTCAGACTTTGCCGACTCAATAGCTTGTTGCATAGCATCTGCAATAGATGGATTTGGACAACGTGTGGGATGTTGCTCAATGCCTGAATAATCAACGGTTGTATCCTCTAAAACAACTTGGCCAATTTGATGCGTAAAGGCGTGGACGTCAATACCAAGATGATCTAGGATACGCTTAGCCACCGCTCCGGCGGCCACGCGACACGCGGTTTCACGGGCAGAAGCTCTACCTCCTCCTCGGGGATCACGATGACCATACTTTTTGAGATAGGTGTAGTCGGCGTGCGAGGGGCGATAAACTTCTTTAAGGTGGTTGTAATCTTCTGGACGAGCGTCTTGATTGCGTATAAGCAGGGTTATGGGACTTCCCAAGGTTTTATCTGCAAATACGCCTGATAGGATTTCTACTTGATCCTTTTCCTTGCGAGCCGTGGTCAGATTTGATTGACCCGGGCGTCTTCGGTCGAGCGCTTCTTGTATATGAGATGGCTTTAGGAATAGTCCTGCGGGACAACCGTCGATAACCACGCCCATAGCTGGTCCGTGTGATTCACCGAAAGTGGTGATTCGAAAGCGATGTCCAAAGGAGTTTCCAACCATAGAGCAAAAGTAGATAATTCTCCTCGTCGTTTCGGGGTGTAAACGGTAATAACCCTGTATCTTGACGATATGTCAGTTGCAAAGCTCATTACGAACCTTCATACTGAATCACCATATGTAAAGGCAACAGGTCTAAACTCAATCGCTATTTCTAATGGGAGATTTATTGAAATTGAAGATTTACCCTTAGAGGCTGAAGTTATTGATGCTGATCATGCATTTGTTCTTCCGGGATTTGTAGATAATCATACACATCTTGTACACGCCGCATCCCGAGAAGAGGAGTTTTTAATGAAAATTGAGGGTAAGAGTTATGAGGAGATTGCCGCCGCTGGAGGGGGAATTCACAATTCGGCTAGAAAGCTTCAAGAGATGTCAGAAGATGCGCTTTTTCAAAGAGCGTGTTGGAGAATGGATGCCGTGCGAAAAGCAGGGACGACGGCCATAGAGATAAAGAGTGGATACGGTTTGACGGTTAATGATGAGCTTAAGATGTTGCGTGTCATTCGTCGACTGCAAAAGACATATTCTAATATGTTGATTCGCCCAACCTTACTAGCGGCTCATGCTCTACCAACGGCCTATCAATCCAATCGAAGCCGCTGGATTGATATTGTTTGTGAGGAGCTCATACCGGCCGCGGCAGAGGAAAAGCTGGCCTACTTTATTGATGTTTTTTGCGAGAAGGGTTTCTTTACGGTGGAAGAAACGGCGAAGATCTTAGCCAAGGGAGCCGAGTTTGGTCTTAAGGCGAAGATTCATGGCAATCAACTAGCCGTAAGTGGGGGCGTGCAGGTCGCCATTGAGCATGAGGCCGTTTCAGTCGATCATTTAGAACAAATTACGGAGACAGAAATTAAGTTGTTGGCATCGAGTAATACCATACCGGTAGGGTTACCTGGTTGTAGTTTCTATCTCGGAATACCCTATGCGCCAGGAAGAGAACTTATGGAGCGTGGCTTGCCATTTGCCCTTGCTAGTGATTTTAATCCAGGAAGTTCTCCGGTATACGATATGCAAAAGATATGGTCCTTGGCCTGCATAAAAATGAAGTTAAGCCCTCAACAAGCGCTTGATGCTATTACCTGCAATAGCGCAATGGCCATGGATGCCGCTGAAGAGGTCGGAAGTATAGCAGTTGGACAACGAGCGAACCTTGTGATTCTTCAAAGGGAGATACAAAACTTGTCCTATGTTCCTTATGCCTTTGGAGAAAACAATATTGAGAGGGTTATGATATCTGGGGAGTGGGTAGTTTAACTGACGAGAAATAACAAAAAGAAAACATCATGAGAAAGCTAATCGAATGTGTGCCGAACATAAGTGAGGGGAGAAGGCCTGAGGTTATTGACGCCATTGCGAACACGGTAAAGCAAGTGGAGGGTGTCCGATTGCTCGATGTAGATCCGGGAAAAGCCACGAATCGAACAGTAATCACGTTTGTTGGAGAACCTGATCAAGTCGTGGAAGCAGCTTACAAACTCATTAGTAAGGCCGCCGAGCTCATCGACATGAGCCAGCATAGTGGAGAACATCCAAGATTTGGCGCAACAGACGTTTGTCCATTTATTCCTGTAGCCAATACCTCGATGGAGGATTGCATACAATGTGCCCAAAAGCTCGGTGAGAGGGTAGGAAAGGACTTGGGTATCCCGGTCTATCTGTATGAGTCAGCGGCCACAGAGGAGAAGCGAAAGAATCTCGCGACGGTGCGTGCTGGGGAATATGAGGGAATTGAAGAAAAGATAAAGCAGGAGGAATGGAAGCCTGACTTCGGCCCTCAGTGCTTCAATGCAAAAACAGGAAACATTGCGATCGGTGCTCGTGATTTTCTTATTGCCTTTAACGTGAATCTAAACACAACTTCTGTTCGTAGGGCAAATTCAGTAGCCTTTGATATAAGAGAAAAAGGGCGCATAAAAACAGAAGATGGCACACCCACAGGCAAAAAAGTGCTTGATAAAGATGGTAATCCGGAGAGAGTTCCCGGTACTTGTCCGGGAGTAAAAGGAATTGGTTGGTTTATCAAAGAATATGGTGTTGCTCAGATTTCTATGAATATCACCGATGTAAACAAAACCCCACTGCATAAAGCCTTTGATGAAACGGTACATTCCGCGCACAGGCGAGGTATGCGCGTCACAGGATCCGAACTTGTAGGGCTTGTACCTCTTCAAAGTATGTTGGATGCGGGTAAATATTTTCTGCAAAAACAAAACAGAAGTATTGGAGTCAGTGAGGAAGAGCTCGTTCGAGTAGCAGCGCTCTCTATGGGTCTTAGTGATTTAAAGCCTTTTGTGCCTGAGGAAAACATCATCGAATGGATGATTCGCGAGACGAGCTCATCCAAGCTAGTTGGAATGGATTTAAAAGCCTTCGCCCATGAAACAGCTAGTGAGAGTCCTGCACCCGGGGGTGGGTCAATTTCAGCTTATGTGGGAACGCTTGGTGTGGCCCTTGGAACAATGGTAGCTAATTTATCATCCCATAAACGCGGTTGGGATGACCGTTGGGATTTCTTTTCTCAGTGGGCTGATAATGGTCAGCAAATTCTCTCCAAATTGCTTCGATTAGTTGATGAAGATACGGCAGCCTTTGAGCGGATTATGGCAGCAATACGTTTACCTAAGGGGAGTCCTGAGGAAAATGCTGCTCGTCAGCAAGCTATGAAGGAGGCCACAGAATATGCCATTGAGGTACCCTTAGAGGTGATGAGAACTGCGTATGGTATGTTTGATTTACTTGATGCCATGGCAAAGGAGGGTAATCCCAATTCGGCTTCTGATACCGGAGTAGGAGCTCTTTGTGCACGAACTGCAATTCAAGGAGCTGGAATGAATGTCCGTATCAATATTCAGGACCTTGCTGATGGTCCATGGAAGACCAAAGTACTTGAAGAGATGAAGCAATTGGAAAAAGATGCTGAGCGTCGATGTAAGATGATTGTAGATCAGGTAGAATTGCTGATCGCCTAATGGATCAATTTGAGTATGTTCTAATGCAACGTATACTTGGTGACCATATTCGTTGGATCAATAGCCCGTCTAATGATCCTGTAACTAATCTTGCCTTTGAGCGATGGGCTCTCGAAGAAGATGTTGATGAAAGGCCCCTGTTTTATTGTTATACAAATAGACCTTCCATCGTAATCGGAAGAAACCAGCAGTTGTTTGCTGAAGTGAATGTGCCTTTTTGCGATGAGCAAGGCATTCAAATATGTCGTCGGGTAAGCGGTGGAGGAACGGTATATCATGATATGGGAAATCTGAATATTGGCTTAGTAATGCCTAAATCCCTAAAGCTTGTAAATGACTACCATTTCTTTTTAGACTGGCCAAGACAGGCTTTACAACGTCATGGGCTTGACACTGTGTTAAATACGAGAAATGCCATTCTTTGTCACGGCAAAAAAATATCGGGTTCTGCCCAGTTTGCGGGTAGAAACAAGCTGTTAACCCATTGTACCTTACTTGTGGACAGTAATCTAAATCATTTAGAGAAATCGATATCTTCTCCACTTGTAACCCATTCGAAAGCTCTTCCCTCCGTTCGTTCTGAGGTAGTCAATTTGAAATCCTTTGGTCTATCCATGGAATCGGTTATTAACTTGTTGATGGCAGAATTACAAGCTACTTTTACAACAGTTGATGAGGAGGAGGTGGTTGCAGATAAACTTCAATCACACAAAGAAATATTGCAATCATGGGATTGGGTTTATGGGAGATCTCCTAAGGCATCTATAATATATAATGGTCAAGAGTATATTGTATCTAAAGGCCGACTAGTTGATCACGATACTTTACAAGGACTAGCATTTGATCACTTCCTGCGAGAAGATTTATCCTCAAAATAGATGCATTGGAACAACTTTTGTTTAAGTTTAGCCTAAATCCATACTTGAACATGAAACAATATCATTTCTTAACAATACTTCTATATTTCTCAGTGCTGTTTTCAGCTTACGGCCAAAGTCCTGAATCTATAATTGAAGAGATGTATGACCGCGTTATGGACGCTTCAGGTCATTCGTTTACGCTAGTTATGAATGAACGTATAGACGGTGATATGGAACAGTCTACGATGGAGTGCAAGGTTCATTATTCATCAGAAAGGATATACACGAAAATGACGGGTGGGGAAAACAAGGGGGCAGAAATTTTATACAATCCTGATGTTTATGGAAGTAAGGCATTGATAAAAAAGGGTATTAAAATCAAACTCGATCCAAAGTCTTCTATGATGAGAAAGGGTATGCATAATCTCCTTACTGATGCTGGGTTTCGGACGCCTGCCGTACTTCTTTACGAATCGATGGTAATGGCAAAGGAACAGGGGATTCTTAAGGAGGCTTTTGAGTTATCGGGTAGCGTTACCTTCGATGGAAGATCATGTTATAAAATTGAGATTCATGATCCTAATTTTAAGATAACGAACTATACGGTTCCTAAATCACAGTCCCTATCAAAGCTTGCTAAATCATTGCATCTTAGTGAATACATGCTTGCTGAAATCAACGGGTTGCGAGTAGGTAAGTCACTATCTGCTGGTGATGTCATAAAGGTGACGAGCGCATACGGCAAGACCAGTATCTTTTACATTGATAAGTCGACCTATCTACCGGTTTATCAAAGGATAACAGACCATAAAGGAAACTTGTTTGAAGAATACAAATTCACCAATATCGTTGTGGATCCCTCTTTCTCGTCCAGCGATTTTTCGGAGGATAATCCGAAGTATTCCTTTTAAGCAAGCTTTTCTACCCAACCAAACGATTCTGTCGCATTACCCTGCTTGATCTCTTGAAGGGCTTTTTTCAGCTTAGCGGAAATTGAGTTTTGATCCCCTAGGGTTACTTCATAGTGGCGATCATCATAGCCAAACCCTTTAATTGGAGATATTGTAGCGGCCGTTCCACTTCCAAACATTTCGTCGATATGACCTTTTTGCTGAGCCTCAATCAATTCGTGAATGGAAATTTCCCTCTCATATACTGGAATATTCCAACTGTTGAGTAACTGGATTACGGAGTCTCTTGTGATTCCCGGCAGTATAGTGCCTTCAAACAAGGATGGAGTATGCACCTCACCATTGATTACAGCAAAAACATTCATGGTACCTATCTCTTGCAGATTAGTATGGTTTCTTCCATCAAGCCAAAGAATTTGGTCATACCCATTGTCTTTGATTTCTTCTGCAGGTAGAATGGCTGCTGCATAGTTTCCCGCGGCTTTTGCCATACCAGTTCCTCCTGGGGCTGCTCGCGTATATTTCGTAGATGCGTATACTTCTACAGCTCCTGAATAGTAGCCAGCAACAGGACTTAGAATGACCATAAACTTATAGTGGCTCGATCTACGTATCCCAATAAACTCGTCTGTTGCAAACATGTAGGGTCTGATATATAGAGAGTAGCCTTCTTCTTGAGGTACCCAAGCTTGGTCTAGTTTGACTAGCTCCATAATCCCTTTGCGAAAGAGTCCTTTTGGAATCTCAGGCATGGCCATTCGCTTGGCGGAATGGCATAAACGAGCCGCATGATCATCCATTCTAAAGAAAACGATTTCACCTTCTTTATTACGATGAGCCTTCATTCCTTCGAAGATGGACTGTCCATAATGTATGGATGATGTCGCTGGATGCATTTGAATGGGACCAAAAGGCCGTATCTGTGGGTTAATCCATTCACCATTATCATAATCAACAACGAACATATGGTCCGTAAATGCATGACCAAACTTTATGTTAGCAAGATCAAGTTGAGATAGGCTGGATTCCTTTACTTTAGTTATTGGTATGGTGATGTTTGAGTGGATATCCGTCATAATGCCGTGCAAAGATAGGGAAAATGGAGCATCTTTTTAAGAATTCTCGGCTTTACAACGTAGAACGAAGAACTATAAGTTCTTGTAAATCAGTCATTGATGTGGTGCTGGTGCTCAATACAGAGGATGACCTTCCTGAAACCCATGCTTTTCTAGAAAAAGTAATGAAAGCAGCTAATAGAGACCAATCCACTTATGATTTATTGTTCTGTTCTGGCGATGAGGCGCTGGGTGAGCTCTTTCAAATGGAGTCGCTAAACTATATGATATTTTTTGGGATCCGACCTTCTAATTTTGATCTTCAATTCCATCCGAAGGCATATGCCCCTTACGAGATAGCTGGCAAAAAAATTGTTTTTTCTGGAGGTATTGCTTGGATGAAGGACCGGGCAGAGGATAAGAAAAAGCTTTGGGAGGCTATGAAGAAAATGTTTGATTTGCCCTCAAAAAGTTAACTATGAAGCTAGTTTTTGCAACAACAAATGCTCATAAACTTCAAGAGGTTAGGGCGATGTTACCCGATTTGGAAATTGTTGATTTGAATGGCATCGGCTTTACAGAAGAGGTCGAAGAGACTGGTGTCTCCTTTGAAGAAAATGCTTACATCAAAGCTAAGGCCGTCTTTGATTTTTGTGGCCTTCCAACAATGGCTGAGGATTCTGGTCTTTGCTGTGAGGGTATAGGTGGCGATCCTGGAATCTATACGGCGCGTTATGGGGGACTGCCGGTAAATCATGACCGCAATATGGATAAACTACTTTCTGCTCTGCAGGGAAAGAGTCGGAAAGCATTTTTTAGAACGGTAGCTTGCTTTATCATGATAGAAGATGGAGAAGAGACATCGACCTTCTTCGATGGTGAAATCCATGGTGAAATTAGCCTTGATAAACGCGGTAACGGCGGATTTGGATATGACCCTATTTTTATTCCTGAGCACTATGCTACAACATTTGCCGAGATGCTCGATGAGGAAAAAGCGAGTATGAGCCACAGAGGTAGGGCTATGCTGCTATTTGGTGATTACATCAAGAATTTAAATCGGTATCTATACAAGTAAGGGGAACGCAGGATACATCCTATCCACGGAGCATCTGAACGGCACGTTTTACGCCCGTAACAAAGACTTCAACTTCTTCCTCTGTGTTATACGCTGCAAAAGAAGCACGGCACGTTCCTTCTACACCATAGAACTTCATAAGAGGTTGACAGCAGTGATGCCCTGTTCTTGTGGCTATACCCATTTTGTCGAGTAAGACACCTAAATCGTAGGCATGACATCCCTCAATGAGAAAAGATAGCACCCCAGCTTTGTTTTTGGATCTACCGTAAATCTCAAATCCTTCGATCGATTGACATGCCTCTTCTGCAAGACGTAAAAGATGTACTTCGTGGCTAGCAATCTTCGAAACATCCGTTTCTTTTAAGAATTGAACGGCTTCTCCGAGACCGATCACGCCAGCAATATTGGGAGTTCCTGCTTCAAACTTGAAGGGTAAATCGTTGTAGGTCGTTCCGGTGAAATCCACTTCGCGAATCATTTCCCCGCCGCCCTGCCATGGAGGCATGTTCTCGAGTAACTCTTTTTTGCCATAGAGGATGCCTATCCCTGTGGGACCATACATTTTATGTCCGCCAAAGGTGAAAAAATCTACATTCCATTGGTCGACATCGATTACTTGGTGTGGCGCAGACTGCGCCCCATCGACTACTGTGACCGCCCCAACGGCGTGGGCTGCGTCGACAAGAGTATGTATCGGGTTAATGGTGCCCAATGCATTGGAAACGGCGTTGAACGCCACAATCTTTGTTTTGGAATTGATGTAGTCCTTGAGATTAGAACAATCCCATTCGCCGTCCATGGTAATGGGTAATACCTTGATAACAGCCTTTTTTCGTTCGGCAAGCATCTGCCATGGAACAATATTGGCGTGATGCTCCATTTGGGTAAGCAGTATTTCATCGCCTTCTTCGAGATTTGCTTCGCCCCAGGTATTGGCCACAAGGTTGATTCCTTCGGTGACCCCTCGAACAAAATTTATGGTTTCGTACGGTGCATTTATGTAATCTGCGATGATCTGTCTTGACGCTTCATAGGCATCAGTTGCTTTGGCTGCCAAGGAATGTGCCCCTCGGTGTATGTTGCTATTGTATTTGCTGTAATAATGGTTGAGGCAATCAATAACCCGTTGTGGTTTTTGCGATGTTGCCGCATTATCGAAATACACAAGATCTCTTCCATTGACCTGCTGGTGCAGAACAGGAAACCGCTCACGTAATGATTGTACTTCTTGACGAGTCAAAGTCATAGTTAGGATTGAGTCATTTCGTCATCCCACGCGTAATTTAATTTTTCACGCATGAGTTCCTGAATGTGCTCGCGGATGGTTGGTAGAGATATTTTTTCTGTGATTTCCGCTATAAAGGCGTAGTTCAACACGGCTTTCGCTTGGTCTAAAGGAATACCCCTTGATACAAGATAGAACAGAGCATCTTGATCGATCTGACCCGAGGTCGCCCCATGACTACATTTTACATCATCAGCATAAATCTCCAGTTGAGGTTGGCTATGCACCGTCGCATGATCAGATAAAATGATGTTTTTATTGGATTGAAACGCATTCGTTCGCTGGGCATCCTCTTCAACATAGATTTTCCCATTGAAAACCGCTGTTGAGTTATCATCTAGAAGTCCCTTAAAATTTTGATGGCTTTCGCAATCTGGCGAAAGGTGTTTAACCGTTATTCGATTGTCCACATGGTCGTCTCCTTTTCCATAATACAAGCCTTGAATGGCGCAATTAGCTCCAGGTTCTTGCAGACGAACAAAGACTTGGTTTCTCAAGAGCCTTCCTGCCAAACTTACAGCTGTTTGTTTGAACTGGCTATCTCTATTTTGGTAGACAATGTGATTGTTAAGGTGATGGAATCCATTGACCGTTTCATTTTGAATCATGGTAAACTCAAGATGAGCACCTTGATCAAGAAATGTGGAGCAATGCGAGTTGACATAGAGCTCTGAATTATCAAGACTCTGATATTCCTTGATGATTTGGACCTTCGAGTTTGCACCGCAGTGAATCTGGTGATACGGATTAATCATGAAACGCGCATTATCTGCAGCAAGAAAAATCCAATGTATAGGCCGCTCTAAAACTGTGTTCTTTGGGATCTTTATGAAAATTCCATCTCCAAAAAAGGCCACATTGAGCAAGTTGAATCCGTCGTGTGGGTTGCGGCAAATTTCTTTAAGATGGGGTGTAATGAGTTCTGATTGCTTTGTCAATGCTTCATTCATGGAGCAAATGGTCACTCCTTGGGCCTCTGGGTATACCTTAGAAAGGTGTTCTTGATAGGATCCATTAACAAAAACAAGTTTGTGTGCATCGATTTCGTCTTTTCGATTGAAGTCATCTACACTGATATGTTTTCTGTGCAAAGGGGCAAACGATGGATTTAGTTCACTCGCATAAAAGGGGAGGGGAGATGTGTGACGCCACCGCTCCATTTTGCGCGTAGGCATTCCCATGGTAGTTAAGCGATCCATAGCTTCTTGCTTGCAATGATGAAGCGCAGTATTGCTAAGACTACCGAGATTAGATTCTAGCGCTCGGAATATATGAGGATATGTTTGAAGGATACCCATGTTAAGAGACCTCCTCTTTTATCCAATCATAGCCTTTTTCTTCGAGCTCTTTGGCGAGTGATTTATCTCCTGACTTGACAATCTTTCCGTTGTACATCACATGAACAAAATCAGGTTGAATGTAGTCTAGAAGTCTTTGGTAGTGGGTGATAATCAAAAAAGATCGTTCCTTATTCCGCATGGCATTTACCCCTTCAGATACGACTCGTAATGCATCGATATCTAAGCCTGAATCCGTCTCATCAAGAATGCAAAGCTTTGGGTTGAGCATAGCCATTTGAAAAATCTCATTTCGTTTTTTCTCACCTCCTGAAAAGCCGACATTGACCGAGCGTTTCATGAACTCCTGCTTTATTTCTACTAGTTCTGTGTTTTTCTTCATTTCAGCCATAAACTCACTAGCCTTGATGGCTCCTTCGCCTTCAGCTTTTCGTCTGGCGTTGATGGCTGACTTCATAAAGTTTATCGTCGTAACACCGGGAATTTCTACAGGGTATTGGAAGGCTAAAAAGACACCAGCTCTCGCTCGCTCATCGGGCTCCATGTCGAGTAAATCGGCATCTTCGAATACCACATGGCCTTGCGTAACCTCATATCCATTTCGTCCTGCTAGGGTAGAAGCTAAGGTGCTTTTGCCTGTTCCGTTTGGTCCCATGATGGCATGGACTTCGCCAGGTGCAATATCCAAGTTAAGCCCCTTCAATATGGGCTTATCGGCAACGTTGGCATGAAGGTTTTTGATTTCTAACATAAGTGACAATCTATCCCACGGATCCTTCTAAGGAGATCTCAAGTAGTTTTTTAGCTTCTACTGCAAACTCCATGGGTAATTCATTAAATACTTCTTTACAGAATCCATTCACAATCAAGTTCACGGCTTCCTCATCCGAAAGACCTCTTTGATTGCAATAGAACATCATGTCTTCACCAATTTTAGATGTGGTGGCCTCATGTTCTACTTGGGCTGAGTTGTTTTTGATATCCAGATAGGGATAAGTGTGTGCTCCACATCTGTCGGTCATCAGCATGGAGTCGCATTGCGAAAAGTTGTACGCGTTTTCTGCATTTGGTCCGATAAGTACCTGACCTCTGTATGTGTTGGAGCTATTCCCTGCACTAATTCCTTTAGATACAATACGGCTTCGTGTATTGGCGCCGAGGTGCATCATTTTGGTGCCCGTGTCAGCCTGTTGTTTGTTATTGGTCACAGCTACTGAGTAAAATTCTCCGATGCTATGATCTCCTTTGAGTATACATCCAGGGTATTTCCAGGTAATGGCTGAGCCTGTTTCGACTTGAGTCCAGGAAATTTTCGAACGGTTTCCTTCACAGATTCCTCGCTTGGTTACAAAGTTGTAGATACCCCCTTTACCGTCTTTATCGCCTGGATACCAGTTTTGAACCGTGCTGTATTTAATTTCCGCATCTTCGAGCGCAACAAGCTCAACAACAGCGGCGTGTAGTTGATTTTCATCCCGCTTAGGGGCTGTGCAGCCCTCTAGATAACTGACATAACTATTATCATCAGCAATGATTAGCGTACGCTCAAATTGGCCTGTGTTTTCCGCATTGATTCGGAAGTAGGTCGAAAGCTCCATTGGGCATCGCACTCCCTTAGGGATGTAGACAAAGGAGCCATCGCTAAACACGGCAGAATTTAAAGCAGCAAAGTAGTTGTCTCGCTGAGGAACTACTGTGCCCAAGTATTTCTTGACAAGTTCCGGATATTCTTTAACCGCTTCACTGATCGAACAAAAGATAACTCCCGCTTCGGAAAGCTTTTCTTTAAATGTTGTGAAAACAGAGTCACTGTCCATTACATAATCAACAGCCACTCCGGCAAGCATCTTTTGTTCTTCTAAGGGGATACCTAGTTTTTCGTATGTCTTGAGAATCTCAGGGTCTACCTCATCGATGCTATTGTATTGTTTCTTTTTAGAACTGGCGTAGTAACTGATGGATTGATAATCGATGGCAGGGATATTTAGATGAGCCCAATCTGGACTATCCATTTTTTTCCATACATCAAATGCTTTTAGTCTCCAATCAAGAAGCCATTTTGGCTCATTTTTCTTAGCACTGATATATCGAATGGTATCTTCATTTAGGCCTACTTCAGCACGCTCTTGGTCAATATCGGTTGTAAAGCCGTATTTGTACCCGTCCTTTGTATGCTTTTTAATTATGGCCTCATCCCTTGTCATAGTGCGAAACTAATGCTTATCACGCTTTTTTTAAACGCTCTGTGAGTATTTAAGTTGTTGTTTGTTACGTATTGTGACATAGCCATTTAAAATGTTGTCCGTAAAGAAAGTGTCCAGCTTCTCCCAGCGGCGTGTACGCTTGATCCAAACGGCCTATATCCCTTGTCTAGGATGTTTAAGCAACCAACCGATAGATGAAGGTATTCAAGAGGTCTAATCTCTGCTTTGGCGTTCCAAATAACATAGCCTGGAGTTCCGAAGGCTAGAGCTTCATCTAAATTGTCCACGGAGAGGGGAGAATACTGACTAGAATCCTTGGCGCAGGCGTAGTCAATCCATTGACTAATCGTCACCATATCTCGGCTCCAATCAAGGCTGAGTCTTCCGAAGAATGGAGGGATGTGATCCAAAGGAACATCAACATCAAGTACTCTACCTCGATTATAATTCCAAGAGGCTTGATAATGTAAGCCCCAAGGAAGCGTACCACTTAAATTTCCTTGGCATCCAATAAGGTAGGCAAGATTTGCATTCGTATTCGACAAAACATTGAGGAGTTGACCATCATAGGTTAAGGAGTCGTAGCCTTGATAGGTTACACTTCTGCGTTGGATAATATCATCAATCAAGCTTCCGAATAGGGCAGCTTTAAGGGTGAAACCTTTGCCATAGGACCATGTGAATCCTTGTTCTAACTGATAAATGTATTCAGGCTTTAGATTGCTAGAGGGAAGTACAAGCTCGGTAGGTGTTGGGTCAAAAATTTTACCTCCATCATCTACATTTGGACTTCGAAAGCCGGAGCTCAATGAGGTAAATCCTTTACAGTGGCCATTGTCTTTGCCATAAGAAGTAGCGACAGAAAACGATAAAGCCCCTGCATCATTATAAATCCTTGATAAATCGATTTCACTAATCTGCGGATCATTGAATCGCATATCAACCCGCTGATAGGTATACCGAAGGCCATAACTCACATCAAAAGATGTCGAAAGTTGCCAATGATGCTTTAGATAACCTGCTATATTCCAAAGCGTGCTGCCACCATCAGCATATCGGCTTGGTGCGGCCAATACTTCGTTGGTGTTGAGATTGGTTACAGAAGAGGAGGAGTTTACAAAGTTTATACTTGACTCCATACCATAGAGTATCTTATGGAGGTCGCTAATTCTTGATTGCCAATCAATGTTTAAGGCGTAGATATTTACCTTTTCTACTTGGTTCCCTTGGGCGTCAACTTGAAAGCGGCGAACGATTCGAGACTCTTCGACTTGTTGTGCTGACAGTAAGACTTGACCCCGATGACGCTTTGAGGAATTCTCAGTGTTAAGCTTTAGATACGACATGTAGCGTCGCTGTGGGCCATAGTCCCATTGGGCGTAATGCGGAATTCCAAGACTATTTCTAAGACTTAGTTTGTCCGTTCGGGCAATCGAGGTCGAGGTAGAAAACTGGTTTGACCACCGAATACTTAGCCGAGGATTGATTTGATAGAGAAAATCTTGAGCAGCGTCATATTGTCGATAGCCTGATTCTATGATTCGATAGGGGGGTGAATTGGCAATAAGGGAGTCACCCTGCGCAGTAGTGACTACCCTCGTTCTTGTTAGGCCCCAATCACCATAGCTGTCAGGCATATTTGATCCTACGGTCCAATCGCCAAAATCTGTAAAGGAAAAGTTACTCTGACTTGCGAATTTCTTGCCTCCGATGTTAACATGAAGGTTGGTTTTCTTTTCAGCATTACTCGATGCATATCGTACCATACCTCCTCCGTGGACATAAACTCGATCGACTGTACTTAGCTGTGGAGCCCGAGTTTGCAAGTGAATAACGCCTCCAAAGGCGTCACTACCATAAAGTAGGGATCCCGGGCCATGGAGCACCTCCACACGTTGTAATTGGGACTCGTCGAGCGTAATGATATTTTGAAGGTGGCCTCCTCGATAGATCGCATTATTCATTCGCACTCCATCGATTACAAGTAGTATTCGATTGGCTTCAAATCCCCGAATATTGGGACTTCCTCCTCCGGGTTGACTTTTTTGAACATGAATGCTTCCTGTTCTCTGTAATAAATCGGCAGAGGTTGATGCAGCCTCAAATCCAATACGAGCAAGGCTTAACTGACCCGTGAATTGCAAGGGACGTACGAGGGTGTCTTCTAATCGGTTAACGGCGATAACTACATCATCAAATCGATAAATCGTAGGATGTAGACGAATTTCGTAGATGTTATTTTTATCACGATCAAGCCGGACACTTCGATATTCATAGCCTTCAGCCGCAATAAATACAGTTTTTGGCCTTATGTCAAGAGGGGCCAATTCGACATAACCATAATTGTCGGAGAATAACAAGCTATCTCCATATTCGATGTAAGCATCCTTAACTGGGTCGCAGTTTACATCATCTACCAAATAGAGTTGGATGTCTTGGGAATAAACCACAGCCATCATTATACTGAGCACAATGCTTAGGGCGATTCGGATGGAGGCGTAGTGTCGTTGCACGTAGTGACTAAGAGTGATAAAGGTAACTTCCTACTCGGACCATGGTGCTTCCATGATCAAGGGCGATTTTATAATCATTGCTCATGCCCATCGATACAGTGTCAAAGGGTTGATCCATTGATTGCATAGTAGGTAAAAGGTTTTCAAAGGTTTTTCTTAATGCGTTGAATTCTCGTCCAATCTGTTGACGGTCATCCGTATAGGTCGCCATACCCATTACGCCTGCAATCTGAAGGTTTTTTAACTCCATGGTTTGAATTGAAGAAATGATGTCTTCCCATGCATCAACCTTCATACCATATTTACTTTCCTCTTGAGCGATATGAAACTGTAAGAGCACTTTTTGAGTGCTACTTGCTTTTAAGTCAATATGGGAAAGGAGTTTAAGACTATCTGCAGAATGAATAAGATGACATTTATGAACAAGTTTGGCTACTTTTTTTCGTTGAAGGTGGCCAATAAAATGCCAAGTATTGTGGACATCATTCCCTAGCTCCTCTTGTCGTTGTAATAGGGCATCGACTCTGTTTTCTCCAAATATGTTGTGCCCAAGGTCCTGAAACTCCTGAAAAACTTCAATGGGACGTGTCTTGGTAACGGCAATGCATGTTGCTTGGTAGGCATTACATTGGCCAATAACTTCTCGAAAGTTTTTTTCACTAACTAGCATCTCCTTACCTTGTCCCTGTGATTGGAATTACAAAGGTACATTGTAGGAGTCTTTGGCTGTGCAGCATTCGTGCAAAATCCTATATTTTTTTATTGTTCCTTGGAGGACTTGGATTGAGTTCATGTAATGATAAACCAAGCGTAGATTCGGAGCACTTTGAAAACATTCTACTGGATATACAACTAGCGGAGGCTGTGGTGCAATCTTATCCAGTGGATAGTCACGATATCTATCGAGATGCATTTATGGAAGATATCTTACGACATCATGAGGTGACATGGGAGGAGTATAATACTGCCTATGATTACTATTCTCAGGATCATAAAGCATTTCAGAAAATACAAGAACGGTTGAAAAAGAAGGTCTATGATGCTGAAAAAATTGAAGATTTAAACTTAGCTTACTAAATATGTAGGACAACTAACAAGTACAGACAAACAAAAAATATATGAGTAAAAAGGTATATGCCAATGCGCAAGAGGCCTTGGTAGGGATAGAGGACAATATGACGCTGATGCTCGGTGGTTTTGGTCTTTGTGGGATTCCGGAAAACTGTATCCGTGAACTTGTTCGATTAAAAGTCAAAGGCTTGACATGTATTTCTAACAATGCAGGGGTCGATGATTTTGGCATTGGACTTATGCTTCAACAACGACAGGTGGTCAAAATGATTTCGAGTTATGTTGGGGAGAATGCTGAGTTTGAGCGGCAAATGCTTTCGGGTGAGTTAGAGGTTGAACTCCTCCCTCAAGGAACACTTGCTGAAAAGTGCAGGGCTGGAGGTGCAGGAATTCCTTCTTTCTTTACAGCTACTGGATACGGTACTGAAGTCGCTGAGGGAAAGGAAACGCGCGAGATCGATGGCAGGATGTATGTATTAGAACCTAGCTTAACAGCTGATTTTGCCTATGTCAAGGCTTGGAAGGGAGATAAGTACGGTAATCTCATTTTCAAAGGAACAGCACGCAATTTTAATCCAGTGATGGCCATGGCCGGCAAGATCACCATTGCCGAGGTAGAAGAGCTTGTGGAGCCAGGTGAATTAGACCCCAACTTTATTCATACTCCTGGCATTTTTGTGCAGCGCATTTTTGAAGGAGTGGATTATGAAAAACGCATTGAACAACGCACAATAACGCAATAGATATGGCTTTAAGTAAACAACAAGTAGCACAACGTATAGCAAGAGAACTTAAGGACGGTTGGTATGTGAATCTCGGCATTGGTATTCCAACTCTGGTGGCCAACTATATCCCTGAAGGGGTTAATGTTACCTTGCAATCGGAGAATGGACTTTTGGGCATGGGGCCTTTCCCTACAGAAGATAAGGTTGATGCTGACTTAATCAATGCGGGTAAGCAAACGGTGACCATGCTACCTGGGTCTGTTTTGTTTAACTCCTCCGACAGCTTTGCAATGATCCGTGGTGGACATATGGATTTAACGGTATTGGGAGCTATGGAGATCGACCAAAATGGGGATATTGCGAACTGGAAAATCCCTGGGAAAATGGTCAAAGGAATGGGGGGTGCCATGGATCTTGTAGCGGGTACTGAAAACATCATCGTGGCTATGACGCATGCCAACAAGCACGGCCAATCCAAGTTGCTCAAGCAATGTAGTCTTCCTTTAACGGGCCGTGCATGCATTAAGCGCGTCGTGACGGACTTAGCCTATCTTACGATTGAAAATGGAGCCTTCGTGCTCAGGGAGCTAGCTCCTGGTGTAAGTGTAGAGGAGGTTAAATCATTGACAGATGGAGATCTTGTAGTCGCTGACGCTGTTTGCGAAATGACCTTCTAAGATGGATAAGTACTGTCTTTATCAAGGCAACATACTATCCCTCGATCAACTGCCCTTCACACCCTTTGAGCGTCTACTATATGGCGATGGATTCTTTGAAACCATGCGCTACGAGCAAGGGCGAATCCCTTTGTGGACTTATCATCTGCAACGCATACAATCATCCTGTGAAGTACTTGGCTTTGAAGTTCCAGTTGAATTTTCTTCGCTCAATGATGGAATTTTAAATCAGCTAGTAAACTGGTTGGGAAAGACCTCTTCATATCGACTGCGTCTTGTCGTGGTTCGCCGAAGAGGGGGGCTATACAAAGCGTTGTATGAGGATGCTGCCTTCTACATTGAAGCCGAGCCATTGCAACATACTTGGAATAGCGCAGAGCCCATAGATGTTGTGCAGATGCTTCCTTGGAGTACAGATAACAGACTTATGTCAGGAAAGGGTCCCAGGAAAGGGGACTATGTGACGCCCAGTAGACAACGGGGCACAAACGAAGAGGTTATATTCTACAATGGTAGAGATTGTATAACCGAAGGAAGCTTTACTAATATTCTATATTATCGCAATGGGTCCTGGCAAACACCTAGTGCAGCGTTTTCTATGGTACAAGGGGTTTTTCGGGCCTTTCTATTGGACAAAAATTTTGTACAAGAAGGGGTTGTGTCACGGTTCTTGCTACAGAATGTGGAGGCATTAGCTCTATGTAACGCTATACAAGGAATCATTCCTGTTCGAAGTGTTCTAGGAAAGAATCTAAACCACTCGAAGGAAATCATCGAAGAATTTATACAACAATTGAACTCTACTCTCCCTTAGGGGTTAAGTAGATATGCAACATTCTACTTCTCCTGTTATTGCTGTCTGGTTGAGACGAGACCTACGTTTGTTTGATAATCATGCCCTATACAAAGCCCTCTTGCGCGCCGAGCAGGAGCATGCTAAGGTATTACCCGTCTTTATATTCGACCGGGATATATTGGACAAGCTCGAAGACAAGGACGATCGCCGGGTTAACTTTTTACATGACCATTTAACTACGCTCAAGGCAGGACTTCAAATTGAACAAAAAGATATCTGTGTTCGGTATGGCGATACCATGGACGTTTGGCTATCCATTGTAAAAGATTATTCAATATCAGCTATCTACAGTAATCATGATGATGAGCCCTATGCGAAGGTTCGAGACCAGAAGATACGTGACATGGCAGAGCGCCAAGGGATCGATTGGCAAGATTTTAAGGATCACTTGATTTTTGAACGCGATGAGGTTACTAAGGATGATGGCAAGCCCTACACTGTGTTTACGCCGTACAGTAAAAAATGGCGTAAGCGTCTAGAAGATAAAGGGATTCCGTCATATCCGTCGGAAAACAACCTTCAGTATCTATTCAATTTTACAGAAGAGATACCTTCCTTGGAATCGATGGGTTTTACATCCAGAGAGCTCACTTTTCCGGAAAATACAGCGGAGAACCAAGTACTCAAAGAGTATTATGAACGGCGCAATTTTCCCTCAGTAAAGGGCACTACGCGCTTGGGTATACATCTTCGCTTTGGTACGATATCCATACGTCAACTTTTAAAACAGAGCGAGGATACAACGTCCTTTACATTTACCAGTGAGCTTATATGGAGGGATTTTTATGCTCAAATTCTCAGTCATTTTCCCCATGTTGCCGAGAGAGCCTTTCGTCCGGCCTACGACGAAATTGCGTGGCGTAATAGTGAAGAGGATTTTGATAAGTGGTGTAGAGGGGAAACAGGCTACTCTCTAGTGGACGCAGGAATGAAGGAGTTATTGGCTACAGGGTTTATGCATAATCGGGTGCGCATGCTTGTAGCTAGTTTTTTGACCAAGCACTTGTTAATTGACTGGCGTTGGGGTGAAGCATGGTTTGCTCGCCATCTTCTGGATTTTGACTTAGCGAGTAACAATGGCGGATGGCAGTGGGCGAGTGGTAGTGGTACGGATGCTGCGCCGTACTTCAGAATCTTTAATCCCATTACTCAAGCGGATAAATTCGATAAGGACGGGAAGTATCGCGACCAGTTTAATCCGGGATGGCGTGAGGGAAGCACTCCAATGATGGTAGATCATAAAGTAGCTCGAGAACGAGCACTGACTACCTACAAGGCGAGGTTGTCTATAAAAGAATAAATGGTTCATAGATGGCAACGATAAAGCAAAATGTACTAAAGCGACTATATCCCTTCATACGAAAGGCAGCGAAGAATACGCGAAATGGGGCGGTCATTACCAATGAACAAAATACAGCGCCCTATACTCCATTGTATGACTTAGAAGTCGTCTTAAGTGGTGGAGAAACTTTAGACATGGGAACTTTTAAGGGGAAGAAGATTCTCTTGGTTAATTCTGCCTCTGATTGTGGCTATACTGGTCAATACGAGGAATTACAGGCCTTGCATGAAACAGCAGGCGACAAAGTGGCCATCATTGCCTTTCCGTCTAATGATTTTGGCATGCAAGAACGAAAAGATGATGCCTCCATACAGACCTTTTGTCAGGTTAGTTACGGGGTTACTTTTCCCATTGCGAAGAAAGGAGTTGTTCGTAAAAAGACAGAACAACAACCTATCTATCGTTGGTTAACCGACAAAGCACAAAATGGTTGGAATAATCATGCGCCGGACTGGAACTTTGGTAAATACCTGATCAATGAAGATGGGTTTTTAACCTACTATTTTGGTCCTTCGATTTCTCCCATGGAAGAGGAGATGCTGTTAGCCTTAGGGTAATGTTCTGTGTACGAATGTCTTGTGCATTCGATTTGGTCAAAATACATGTCTAAGTAAAATTAAGAACGTTTTATGTAGGCCGTTTTTCATCGTAAAATCATACCTTTCCATTGCGCTATGGAAAGCCACGACTTATTAAAAAGCCATCATCTACGGATCACACCAATACGTGAGAAGGTACTCGACGTATTTCTTTCACGAGGAGGAGAGGCCATCCCTAAGATGATCATTGAGGAGAACCTCGTGCGGTTTGATCGGGTTACCCTATATCGAACAATTAAACAATTTGAGGAGAAAGGATTGATTCACGAAGTAATCGATACGAAGGGGCAGACCAAATACGCTTTATGTGCCACAGAATGTACGACGCAAGAACACCATGACGACCACCTTCACTTTCACTGTTCTCAGTGTGATCGAACGATTTGTGTAGATGGTGAAGTCAATCTTCGAATTGATCTTCCTTCAGGATTTAAAGTAGAAGATGAACGCGTCGTTCTTAGAGGGCAGTGTGATCGTTGTGCTTAAAGGCGCGTAGTTTATCTTGTGTTGAGCATATAAAAAACCGCACTACTCCAAGGAGCAGTGCGGTTCGTGATTGTTGATTTAATCTAGGATTAATCTATCCTACATGTTCAATTCGAATGGGAAAGTGACTTCAATGTCAGTTTCTCCACCTGCATTGGTGATATCACCAGCACTTACGCCAGCACCCGCCTTGTCCGGCTCGTGACGAAGAATAACGGTCATTGATGCACTTGAATTTGACGTACTTCCTGTCGTCATGTCAAATGTTAATCCAACCGGGTTTCCATTGCCATCCTGGTCTGTGTAGGCAAACGTTGCGTCATCTGAAGAGAAAAAGAACTGATGCTCGTCATCCTCTTCTTGGATTTCGATGGTGATATCCTCAGCAGGAGTTTCTGACTCATTTAGCAAGGTCATTGTTCCTGAATAAGTCATACCTGTCATAAGTGTGCCTCCAGTGATAGTAGGTGCATTTCCACCATCTCCATCAAGGTCGACAAAAGAGAATGTAATCGTATTTCCGGCAGTATCCGTTAAGAAAACATTTAGGGTAGTAATTACTTCCTCTTCATTAACTGGAGGAGGTGGCGTATCATCTTCACTACATGAAGAGATGGTCATCGTCGTAGCGATAACAACAAAAAGAAAGGGTAAAAATTTATAATTCATAATAAATAATTGGGGTTAAAAAAAAGATAAAATTTTAAGTGTTGGTTGGATGCCAACTTCATTGGCGTAATACCGCCATCTATTCAGGTATGTCCTGTAGCGATGGTTTGTCAGGTTTTGGCATTCTGCAATAATTTTCATAGAAAAAAATTTCTTGGTACGTATCATTACTTCTGCACTCGCATTGACGAGGTGTGCTGCCGATGGAGGAGGGGCAACGACTTGGTCTACAGGGTAGAACCATGCTTTAGCTAGATATTGATAGTCTACACTGAGACCTAATGTTTTGTTTCTTTTGAGTTCCGTCGTCCAAGAAAGACCAGGGTTGATCTCAAATGGAGGAATGTCGGGTAGTGACTGTTTTGCGTCAATGTTCTGACCAAGAGTAATGGATGAAGTCATCGAAAAATCGAGATGAGCCTTTTTAATTGATTTCTTTACGGTAAGGTCGAGTCCGCCAAGTTGTGCTTTGTTTTGAATGTATTGTTCTACGAAGAATGCTCCTGCAATGGTCAGTTCAGGACTTGGACTCGATGCGGTGTAGATGAAATTGGGGAAGTAGTTGTAAAAGAGTCCTGCATAGATTTCCCATCCGTTCGTGGTAGGAAAGGGTAGGCTTATGTTCGCTTGCCATACTTGTTCGCAGCGTATCGCCGTATCCCCTCGAACGATAACGGCCGCAGCGGGATGAATACCATCTGCGTATCGCTCATAGAGATTTGCCATTCGTTTGATACCAGAAAAGTCTATTCTGTAGCCTTTCCAGGCTAAGCCAAGATTTGCCGCAAACAAGTTGGGCGACTCACTTCCTTCGATATAGTCCCGTTGTCTTGTGTAGTACTTGACTGCACGTTTGACGTGTTCGTAGCGAAGGCCACTAAAAAGGGTAACACCGCCAAATTCCTTTTCTAATGCTCCAAAAATGGCGGTGGTATTTGTGTTGGCAAAGGGTATGAGTGGTCTAGCGCCTGTTCCCGATTGAGGCCGATTTTCCTCATGGCTGTATCGCAATCCAAAGGTTGTATACAAGCTAGACGTGTTGTAATCCATCGAAACTTCCAAATGACTTGTACGTAGCTTAAGGTCAACAATAGGAATGCTATCTCGATTACCACGCCGGATATCAAACTCCTGTCGATCATTTTGCTGATATCCCGCAGCGATATGTAGGTGAGTATTCGCATTTAAGTCAATTTGGCTGTTGGACCCAACGGTGTAGTGTTGGGTTGCTTGTCTAGGATTACTGATGGAAAATCCGGGTGAGTCTTCAGTGTAAAAAGGCGTCTCGCGATTCAAGGCTTCATTAAGGTCGGTTACGTTACCGATGTGCGCGCTTCTTAGAATGCCTGTTTTTCGCGTAAAGTAGCTCACATGGGCTTCGTGCTGCCAAGTCTTCCACTGACTGTGGAGATTGATGCGCTGGACGTGCTGGCGCATTCCTGTATTGGTGAGCACGTAATCTGGGCTAAACTGATCACCCTGTCCTTGGATACTACCACTATACATTAGCATTACATCCTTAGCAAGTGCCCCACTAATTCGACCGTGGATGCCAGCGCCTAATCCGTTGAAATTCAAGCTATTGACTACACTGCCATGCCAGTGCGCTTCATCACTAGAAGGCCTTGGTGTTGAGATGACGTAGGCACCGCCCATTGCAGAGGTGCCGTATCGCACTGCAGGAGACCGGGTGTATATCTCCACTTGGCTGCCTGCCCAGGGACTAATATCGGGTGCGTGCTCGATCCCCCAATCTTGATCTCTGTGAAGGATGCCGTGGTTCACGATTTGTAGACGATGTCCATAGAGTCCATGTATCATGGGCTTGGCGATTTGGCCTCCATGACTAATCATAGTTATACCAGGTATATGTCTTGTTAACTGAGCAAAGCTTGCGTCAGCGGATTCTATCAGTTTGGCAGAGGCAATGTAGACATTGGCGTGATTGTGATGTTCTTCTGAATGCACGGTAATATCTTCCATCCATTCGCTATGGCTCTCTAGCAACAAGATGATGCTCGTGTCTGAATCAATATCAAATTCTATATGGTTGTTTAAACAACAGCCATAGCGGACCAGACCGCGAATCGTATTTAATGAGTCTGGTAGGTTAAAGTGGATTTTACCCTCATTATTAGCTACAACAAAAGTATCTAACGCCTCTGGGGTGAATGAGGCAGAGGGTAGGGGACTCAAGTCATGATGATCCAAGAACTGAATGGATACACTAAGTGCTGAGGATTGCCCAAAGGAGATCTGTGCACTTAACGTGAACAAAAAGAAAACGGAAAGGTATCTTATGCCTTGCACGTGGCAAAGATAACTTCTTTGTAACTAAATGCAACTTTGTTGCAAAACAAAAAACTGTGGATAATTTAAAAGATGTCCTCGTCCTCGAACGTGATTTCTTGTCGTTCTGGAATACACTGTAATACATGTCTAATTGCCTCAAGTCGAGCATGGTGTTTATTGTCTGCGTCGATAACCTTCCATGGCGCGCGCTCAGTGTGCGTCTCTTGGAGCATTTTAGATTTGTATTCCGTGTATTCCTCCCAGAGTGATTGTGCATAGTGATCCAGTTTTCCATGCTTCCAAAATCGTAAAGGATCGGACTTCAAGTCTTCGAGGCGTTTGGCCTGAACTTCTTTTGAAATCGAAAAGTAGAATTTTATAAAAATGACGCCGTCATCGGTAATCATTTTCTCAAAGGGATTGACCGATTCCATAAAGCGCTGGTATTCTAATTCACTACAAAACTTGTTTACGGGCTCAATCACGGCTCGATTATACCAACTGCGATCAAAAAAGACCATTTCTCCTGGCGCTGGAAAATGTTCGATATAACGTTGGAAGTACCATTCTTGGTTTGCCCCGTCTTCTGGTTTTCCTAAGGCAATAATGCGATAATGTCGTGGGTTTAAGAATTGCACAAAACGCTGAATAGCTCCTCCTTTACCTGCTGCATCCCTTCCTTCAAAAAGGATGATGACGCGTTTGTTTTCTTGGATTAAATGCGTTTGCATTTGGACTAGCTCCTTTTGGAGTTTTTCCAATTCTTGATAATATCGTGCGAAGCGAAGCCCCTCGTTAGTATCTACTTTTCCTTTGTAAAGCAGGCTTCTTAGACCTCGTGCGCTATTAAGCAAGGATATATCTTCTTTACTGTAGCCCATTAGATATCATCTTGGTTTAGTGATCGGTGGTATCGTTGGACAATGTCTGGATTGACCAGGGTCGATACCGTTGATTCCGATTTTCCGTCATACTCAAATCTTGACAACACATATCGAATGGATTCAATTCTTGCTTGACGCTTAACATTAGCACGCACTATGACCCATGGACAAAATGACGTATGCGTGCGACTAAACATCTGTTCTTTGTAATAGGTGTATTCATCCCAGAGGGCCTGTCCTTTGCGATCTACTGGGCTAAACTTCCATCGCTTAAGGTCATTGAGTATTCGGTCATTAAAGCGTTCCCTCTGTTCCTTTTTTGAAATGGAAAACCAAAATTTGATTACTGTCGTATCCTCCTCGTGAAGCATGTTCTCAAATTCTGTGACTTGGGTCATAAATCGATTGTATTGTGCGTCAGTTGCAAATCCCATAACCGGTTCGACAACGGCTCGATTATACCAAGATCGATCAAATAGTACAATTTCTCCCGCATTGGGTAACTCTTTGATGTAGCGACGGAAATACCATTGTCCCTGTTCTACAGGCGTAGGTTTATTTAAGGCAACTACACGTAAATGAATGGGATTTAAATGCATTCTAAATCTTCGAATGGCACCTCCCTTCCCAGCAGCATCCCTTCCTTCATAGAGTATGGCGATACGCTTTTTGTTCTTGACCACCCATTCTTGAAACTTAAGCAGCTCGATTTGCAGCCCTTTGAGCTCATCACGATAGGTCTGGTAAGCGCGCATTTCTCCGGCTAGTGGGTGATTCTTCTGTTCAAGTAAATCAAGAAGTTCTTCCCGTGTATTGACCTGTGCTAAATCACTTTCGCTGAGCAAATGCGGCTCATTTGAGGAGATAATATGTTCTTTATCTTCTTTCATCCGTGGACTGCTTCTTCATTATTCGTGAGGAAATAACGCATAACATAGTGCGTTAATCCTACTTCTAAAAAAGGACTTCCTTCTTTAGAATATAGCATTTTTTCATAAAAGCCCATGGCATTTTCCCTTGCATGGCAATAGATTTCTTGCGCATGATGTGCCCTAGCTAGCCGGTGCGCTTCTTCAACGACTTTCCTTCCGATACCCATGCCTTGGTACTCAGGTAGAATCCACATTTGGCGAAGTTTGACAGATGATTCGCCTAGACTAACCAGTGATAGTCCGCCCATGACCTCCTTTTGTGAAGAATACACCACGAGATGCTTTTGATGCTGTTCTATGGCTAAGTCTTCTTCAGTGAACTGCATGCCGAGAGGATGTCTTAACACCGTTTCTCTCAGCTTCATGCTTTGATGATAAAACGCACTATCAAATGGAGTCCAGTGAAGAATCATGATGTTAGACGTTTTGACAGGATTACATTGATAAAAACGGTGGCTATGATTAATGCCGTCCCCACATAAAACCAACCATTGAGCATTTCATATTCTTTAAGCGCCAGGGCTGCAATAGCCACACCGTAGATAGGTTCTAGATTAAGGATGATATTGGCTGTAAAGGCTGACATCGATTTAAGTGCGGTCATTTCCAAACTAAAGGCAAGATTAGTGCATAGGACGGCAAGTATAATCATCCAAAACCAGTCCCATGGTAAAAGCAAGTATTCAAAACTCGATCCGAGTTGTCCTAAAAAGGGTAGGAAGAGGCAAATGGTTAAAAAACCTCCTAACATCTGTAATGCAGTGGCTGATGAGGCCGAGTCATCGCCAATCCACTTTTTGTTAAATACAGAAAATAGAGCGGCTAAAAATGCGGATAGAAGTCCTACACCGATGGCAAGTGCAAAATCATTATTCAAAGTCAATGCACCTTCAGGATTGGCTTGATTGATGCAAAATAGTCCGAGAACAATAACTACACCCAAGGCTAATTGATGTTTTCTAAATCGACTTCCAATAATCCAAGGCTCTAAAATTGCCGTAAAGAAGGCTACCATACCAAAGACGCCTAATACCAGAGAAGCACTATCACCGATTTTTATAGCCCCATAGAAGGTGATCCAGTGAAGGGCCACTAAGCTCCCGTTGATTAAAAATAGTCGTCGCTTTACCTTCGACATAGCTTGTAATCCCTTCCATACGCTGGGGATTAACATGAAGACGAGGGTCGCAATTCCCATGCGCCACCATACAAGACTTAGCGCATTCAGGGTAATCAGCTTTCCCAAAATGGCGGTAAACCCAAAGAGTAGGGTAGCGATATGCATCGAGGCAAGGCCTTGCAGTGAAGCGGATGATGTGTTGTTGGTATTCACAGCTTGACAGGGCGTTATGATTT
>JAYYPZ010000122.1:0-38040 GCA_036128775.1 Bacteroidota bacterium | reverse complement strand
ATTGTTAGATTAACTAACTGTTCTGCTAATTCTTTCATTTCTGCCATTATTTCTAAGATTAAATTTTTACTAATTATTCACTGCCCTTTTCCTCGAGCGCTTTAATAATACCTGCAAGGTTTGAACCTCCAGAAGATAGAGCTCCTACTAAGTTGGACATTGGTGATTGTAACAAGGTAATTACCTCACCAAGAAGATCCTCTTTAGATTTCAGCTTCGCTAATTCATCGAGATGCTCATCACCGATAAAGAAATCGGTATCGATATAAGCACCCTTGAGAATAGGCTTCTCTTGGTCTTCATCCTTACGGAAATCCTTAATCAGCTTAGCAGGTGCACTTGCCGTTTCCGACAACATAACACTTGATCCACCTTTAAGAATGTCATACAGGGGAGAATAGTCCTGCTCTAATGCATCCAAGGCCTTGATAAGAAGGGTATTCTTAACTACCTTGAACTCCACATTACGCTCGTGACATAATCCCCGTAGCTTGTTAACGGTTGCAACATCAAGCTCTGAAGAATCTGCAATGTAAAAACTGCTTGCCCCTTCTAACTGATTTTGCAAATCCGCAACGACCTGTTGTTTTTCTTGTCTAGTCATTATTTCTTATAAGCCGCGTATGGATTTGATTTCAATATTTAGACCTGGACTCATTGTCGATGCCAAAGATATCGACTTAAAGTAGGCCCCTTTCACAGAGGTGGGTTTGAGCTTATGTATGTTTTGAATAAGCTCAGTCGCATTGTCTTCGATTTGCTTTGGCTCGAAGCTTATACGACCTATGGAAGCGTGAATAATACCGAACTTGTCCACCTTGAATGCAATTTTCCCCTTTTTCACCTCCTCAACTGCCTTCACAAGATCAGTAGTAACAGTGCCTGACTTCGGGTTTGGCATTAAGCCACGAGGACCTAATGTTCGCCCAAGCCTTGCGATTTTTGGCATAACAGCAGGTGTCGCGATAATCACGTCGACATCTGTCCATCCGCCGGATATTTTTTGAATGTATTCATCCATTCCGTAGTAATCTGCGCCAGCAGCAGCTACAGCTGCTTCCTCTGATGAGTCACAGAAAACAAGAACTGTTTTTGTCTTTCCCGTTCCGTGCGGGAGAGAGACCGTGCCACGAATAGCTTGATCCGCTTTTTTCGGGTCTACACCTAGATGAATGTGTAAATCAACAGAAGCATCAAACTTTGCCGTGTTGACCTTTTTAATGAGGTCTGAAGCCTCATTCATAGAATACAGCTTCTTTGGATCAACCAAAGCCTCCGCTGCCTTTCTTTTCTTACCTAATGTTGCCATTTTTTCCAATTTTGAGGTGCAAACGTCTCATCGACTCCCTCGGTGATTACAATTATGCTGCAGTTTCTTCTGAGCCCGCCGTTTCCCATGGAGGAGTGCCATTCACTAAAAGTCCCATTGATCTAGCTGTTCCCGCTACCATCTTCATGGCAGACTCAATGGTAAACGCATTAAGATCAGGCATTTTAGTTTCAGCAATCTCCTTCACTTGATCCCAGTTTACAGAACCTACCTTATCACGATTTGGTTCTTTACTTCCACTCTTTAGTTTGGCAGCTTCAAGTAGTAAGACCGGAGCTGGAGGAGTTTTAATGATAAAACTGAAGCTCTTATCCGAGTAAACAGTGATTACAACAGGAAGAACTTTTCCCTGCATCTCTTGACTTCTCGCGTTGAATGCTTTGCAGAACTCCATGATATTCAGTCCTTTAGCACCAAGTGCCGGACCAACTGGTGGAGCAGGGTTTGCTTGACCACCTCGTACTTGAAGTTTAACGTATCCAGTAATTTCCTTTGCCATTATCTATGCTATTTTTTCAACTTGCATGTAGTTCACCTCTACCGGCGTTCGACGTCCGAAGATTTTCACTACAACCTTAAGTTTCTTTTTCTCATCCATTATTTCCTCTACCGATCCGGTGAAGTCATTGAATGGACCATCAATAATTTTTACTGTTTCATTGATCATGAACGGCTCAACCATTTCCTCATCACGCTGCTCGAATTCGTCGACCTTTCCTAAAAGTCTACGAACTTCTGCCTCACGAATTGGTTCAGGACGGCGCCCTCCGATGAAATTGATCACATTTGTAGTGCCCGCAATCATCATTAAGACGTCTCCATTGTTGACCGCTTTATCCGTCATTTCAACGTAAATGTATCCAGGGAACATATTACGCTCCTTGATTACCTTCTTTCCAGCCTTTATTTTATAAACCTTCTCTAAAGGCACTAAAATTTGTCGCACCTCGTCTTGGTAACCAATTCGCTCGATTTCTCGAGTAATATAGTGTTGGATTTTACGCTCTTGACCGCTAATTACGCGAAGAACATACCATTTTGTATCCTGCATTGCGTATTAAGTCAAGATTGAATAAATAATACCAGTTACTCCTTTCCAACCCCCTTCAGCACCTGTTGGACGTACGCCTAATACGTAGTCCATACCGAAGACAATTAGCGCAGTCATTAATGTGGCAATCAGCACAACTACGGCACTACTTTGTAGTTCCGATGTCGTCGGCCAAGTAACCTTATAGAATAACTCTGCGTATGCAGACTGGCAATATGAAATAAGTCGCTTCATCATCAATTGTTGCACGGGAGGAGGGACTCGAACCCCCAACCAATGGTTTTGGAGACCACTACTCTACCAATTGAGCTACACCCGTAGGCCTTTGATTAATTATGCAATAATCTCAGTAACCTGACCTGCACCAACCGTACGACCACCTTCGCGAATCGCGAAACGAAGACCGAGGTCAAGAGCAACAGGGTAAATCAACTCTACTTCAAGAGTTACATTATCCCCAGGCATAACCATTTCAACGTTTGCTGGAAGCTTCACCTCTCCTGTAACGTCTGTTGTTCTCATGTAGAACTGAGGACGGTACTTGTTGAAGAATGGAGTATGACGTCCACCTTCTTCCTTAGAAAGAACATAAACCTCGCACTTAAACTTTGTATGTGGAGTGATAGATCCTGGCTTACAGATAACCATTCCTCGCTTGATGTCAGTTTTTTCAACACCACGAAGAAGAAGACCAACATTCTCTCCAGCCTCACCTGTATCGAGAATTTTACGGAACATCTCAACTCCTGTTACTGTAGATGTCATTTTCTCAGCACCAAGACCGATGATTTCAACACCATCACCACTGTTGATCACACCTTTTTCGATACGACCTGTAGCAACAGTACCACGACCTGTAATTGAGAATACGTCCTCAACAGGCATCAAGAAATCCTTATCTACATCACGTGGAGGTAATGGAATAGTTGTATCAACAGCTTCCATCAGCTCTTCGATTGCTTTTACGCCATCCGCTTCGCCGTTAAGCCCAGAAAGAGCAGAACCTTGAATCACAGGTACATCATCTCCTGGGAAATCGTAGAAGCTCAGAAGCTCACGAATTTCCATTTCAGCAAGCTCAAGGAATTCAGGATCGTCGACTAAGTCAACTTTGTTCATGAAAACAACAATAGCAGGTACACCTACCTGACGAGCAAGAAGGATGTGCTCACGTGTTTGTGGCATCGGACCATCTGTAGCACTTACTACAAGGATAGCACCGTCCATCTGAGCAGCACCCGTAACCATATTCTTGATATAATCCGCGTGACCTGGGCAATCAACGTGAGCGTAGTGACGTGCAGCTGTTTCATACTCTACGTGCGCAGTGTTGATTGTGATTCCGCGCTCTTTTTCTTCTGGAGCACCGTCAATCGCATCATAATCCATCTTATCAGCAAATCCTTTGTTCGCGAGAACTGTAGTGATTGCTGCTGTCAACGTTGTCTTTCCGTGATCAACGTGTCCAATCGTTCCCACGTTCACGTGGGGTTTCGACTTGTCAAACTTTTCTTTAGCCATGGTAAAAAATTAAAATTCGAATTAAATAATGTTAACAAAATAAAACTGAGCCGATGCCGGGAATTGAACCCGGGACCTCATCCTTACCAAGGATGCGCTCTACCCCTGAGCTACAACGGCTTAAAGGTTTACCCGGTTTCGACTCAACTTCGAGCGGGAGACGAGACTCGAACCCGCGACCCTCAGCTTGGAAGGCTGATGCTCTACCAACTGAGCTACTCCCGCTTATACTCTTTATAAAAACCTAAACAAAAAACCACTCCTTTCTAATTCTTTCTGCAGCACATTATGCTAACAAAAATGTGGGGATGATAGGATTCGAACCTATTCAGCCTAAGCAACAGATTTACAGTCTGCCCCGACTCTCCAACTTCGGCGCATCCCCTCCTTTGTAAACACCATGTAAACCATGATGAAAGAAGAGCCAGTGGAGGGATTCGAACCCCCGACCAACTGATTACAAATCAGTCGCTCTGGCCAACTGAGCTACACTGGCAGTTTTTGTTCTTTATACTACTCTTAAACAACAATTTCCTTCACGTTTTTCCATCTGAAAAGGACATAAATCTTCCTCAGCATTGCCGAAAAGGACTGCAAATATAATGAAGATGTATGAAGTTGAGACCCTATTTCGCAAAAAAATATGAGCAAAAGACAAATCAATGAACAATAAGCTGATTAGCTTCTTGGATGAGCTGCCTTATGGCTTGATTTTAAATGCTCAATACTTTGGTGCGCATAAATCTGAGTAGAAGCTAAACTTGCATGCCCAAGTAAAGACTGAATAGTCTGTATATCCACCCCGCGATTCAACAAATGCGTAGCAATTGAATGCCTTAGGACGTGAGGGCTTTTTCGCTCTGTTGAACTAATTGTCTTAAGCACGCGATTCACTGCAGTATAAACTTTCTTTGGATATAGTGCCTTGCCGTTTTTTAAGGTAAATACATGACTTGAATTGATTTTGTCCTGCTTTCGAAGTGCCTTTAAAGACATGCACGCGTCCATGATTTCTTTACGCACGGGTATAATCCGCTCTTTGTTGCGCTTACCCAAAACACGCAGAATTAATGCACCTTCATCTAATCGATCATATGTCAATGCAATCAACTCCGCACGACGCATACCGGTTTCATAAAGCAATACAAAAATTAAAGCCTCCTGAAAGTCGGCCCAGTCATCATAATCCTCCAATCGAGGCATTACAATATCCAACTCCGACTCCTGCACGTAAGATGGCAACCGATGGGGGACCTTCACACTTTGCACCGCTGAGGCTGGATTACTGGCAATAATTTCTCGCTCTGCTAAAAAAGCAAACATCCCTTTAATCGCAGAAATTTTTCGATTGGTAGTCTTAGGCTCCCACCCATTAGACATGCCATCTAATACAAATCGTCGAATTTGTCTCGTGTTAACATTCCCTAGAGTGGGCAGACCATTATTCTCTAAAAATTCTTGAAAATCAAGTAAGTCCCTCTGGTAGGCTTTAAGCGTATTTACACTTAACCTTTTTTCATATTTAAGAAAATCTAAATATTGGAGAGCTTCTTGCTGCATTGAAACGAATGTAACACCCTTTGAGCGAGAAGAATAGTCCGATTTCTAACAACTCACTTATATATGTATAGTAAAGCAAAATATTTCCTTACCTTAGGCCTTAGCTCAATTGCAGATTATGTCGATTCGATTTAAACATTTTTTTGGAACCTTTTCCTTCGTATCTCTTATTGCTACTTCGTGTATTGGGCAATTCTATGTGAACGGAGCTGATGTTATTGTGACGGCAAATGGCACAATGAGCGTAATTACTGACTCTGTGATTGTAGACAATGTCGGCAATTTTGAAAACGATGGTTTACTCTATGTCCAAAGAGATTTAGTAATCGAAAGTGGTGCTTTTAATAACCGGGAAGAGGCTGATATTGACAACACAGTAATCAATCAAGACAACCTCACTGCTGATGCTGATCCGACAACCATCTTTCGCGTTGGCCAAGATTGGGAAAACAATGGAGCCTTTACAGCAGGGAATAGTACCGTCGAATTGAAAGGAGGAGATCAAGAAATCCGTGGCACATCAATTAGTGCATTTTACGACCTAATATGCCTTGGTTCTTTCCCCGACATCAAAAGCCTCAACGCCATTGATGCCGATGTAACAAATTCCTTGGACCTCGGCAATATCGAATTTGCCACAAATACTCAAAATTTAAATGTAACTAATCCAGATTTTCTTGCTATCCAACGCACCGATGGCTATGTAAGCAGTTTGGATGTAGGTAGACTGAATCGAGCGACGAATTCAACCAACACCTACCTCTTTCCTACTGGATCTTCAGCTGGAGCCATACGATATCGCCCTATCGAGTTCACGCCAGATGGTAATGACAACCGAGTATACGGAGCTCGTCTTGCCAATGTCGATGCCACAACAGAAGGATTTGATGTGAGTCTTTATGACGATGTATTATGCGCGGTCAACCCTCAATATTACCACAGACTATATGGTAATGCCCCAGCAAATCTCAAGATGTTTTACAATCCCTTGGATGATGGATCATGGGATGCCATGGCCCATTGGGAAGGCGCACCCCTCTGGACTGATATGGGCAATCCAACGGAAATCAACGGCGTACCCTTTGTTTCCCTTGAAGTTGCGAATTGGAATAACTATACCGACCCTGCCTTTGCTCTTGCAATTCGTCAACCTCAACTTGAAGTTGGCCCTGATATCTACATCGAGCCAGGAAATTTCACAAATATTCCTGGAGCCTATTCAGGTCAAGCTCCCGCAGATATCGTTTGGGATCCCCCTTTTGATTTGAGTTGTGATGATTGCTTCGATCCAACTGCCACTCCGTTAACGACAACATTCTATACTCTTGCGGTGACGCTTAATGATTACTGTGCAATCTCCGACAGCTTAACTATATATGTTCTTGATGAGTTAGTCTATCTGCCTACTGCATTTTCACCTAATGGAGATGGTAACAATGATGGATTCAGACCCATTGTTGTGGATGATAACATAGATTTCGATACTTGGGAATTCTCAGTTTATAATCGTTGGGGAGAGTTAGTATTTAAAACCAATGATGTTAATGAAGCTTGGGATGGGACATACAATGGAGAGAAGTCTCCCCTATCAGTATATACATGGTACACCACCTATCGCTATGCTGACCAACAAGAAGTTAAAAATCAAAAAGGAAACGTTACCCTAGTTCGGTAAATCCATTCATTTCCTTACTCGAATGCATGGCATCGAGCGCTCGAGTTTCATATTCTGAGCAGTTCACTATCTGAGGTGCGTAAGTCACTTCTTACTTTCACGCACAACCATAGCATTTATCTTATTTTAGAAAGATAACGGTAGAATTATGCGTAATCGATATTTGATTTTCATTTTTAGTCTAATAACCCTAGGCCTTCATGCCCAAAATAATGTAGGTGTAGGTACGCTCACGCCCAACGCTAATGCTGCATTGGATATAGAAGCCAACGATAAAGGAATTCTAATTCCTAGATTGGATGCCGCGCAGCGTGCAGCGATGGCCGCTACCCTAACGGCAACCGAGCGTGGATTACTCGTTTTTGACCCCACCGATGTTCTTTTCTATTTTTGGGATGGCTTAACGTGGATTAGCTTTCCTTCTACTGGTGCTAGCGATGCCGACTGGTATGACATAATCACCAATGATGTTACCCCGGATATCAGCGCCGACATCTATACCTTAGGTAATGTAGGTATTGGGAACTCATCTCCTGTTTCATCGCTTCAGGTTACTGGAGTAACGACTTCTGACAACTACGACATAATAGACTCAGATGGAGGCTATGTTCGCGCCATACAAGGTGGAACTACAGGAATTCCAGCTCCAAACTTCCATTTTCATTTACTACCTGACTATAATGCCCAAGCTGGAGCCACAGAGATAAAAATGCATTATGGGTTTAACAGTGATGTTAATGACCACTCATTCTATTCTAAAAACTCAGGTGCAAATGTGGAAATTTTCAGAATCGATGACAATGGCAATACATTCCTTTTAGGTGATTTCCGCCCCAACGACTTGCCAGGGACCGCAGGCCAAGTCCTTCAAAGTCAAGGCGCAAATACAAGTCCATCATGGGTTGACCTACCGGATAACAGCTCAACAAACGAGTTTTTAGTCTCTGCCCAACTTAATGGGACAAATCTTGAGTTAACCGATGGAGGTGGAACCCTTGTGGTCGACCTTAGCTCTCTTGTAAGCAGCGCAGGTACGGATGACCAAAATTTGACTGCTGCTACCCTTACTGGAACCACACTGCAAATTGATATTGAAAATGGAAACTCCGTTACTGTTGACCTAGCATCTATTGCTGGTCTTGATGGTGCAGACGGTGCTGATGGCGCGGTTGGTCCCGCTGGTCCTCAAGGTCCTGCAGGTGCAGACGGTGCTGATGGCGCGGTTGGTCCCGCTGGCCCACAAGGTCCTGCTGGTCCTGATGACCAAAACTTAACGTCGGCTACGTTGGCTGGTTCTGTCCTAACAATCAATATTGAGAATGGAAATTCGACAAGCGTAGATCTATCAGGCCTAACAGGATCTACAACTTCGCCATGGACAGATGCAGGTGCATGGGTTTATCCAACAAACTCAACTCAACAAGTGGTCACAGGGAATTCTATTCCGTTAACAGGTGCTGCGCTACATGCTTACAACCTAAGTCAAAATCACGCCAATGGTCTTATCGTTGACCACGAATACAATGGAAACAATAACAATTTTGGACTACAAGTTGTCGCGGATCCTGTAACATCCTCTGGATTGTCTTACGGGATGCGAAGTACACTTGTTAAAGCCAATGCTGAATTGGTTGGGATATTCTCAGGCGTCTCTAAACTTGGATCCAGCTCAGTAACTGGGCCCACGAGAGGATTACAAGTAGATGTAGTTAATAACTCACCCTTAAATGGGGAAGATACACGAGGCATCATGTCTCAAGTCACCAACTTTTCACCAAATGGAAACGTATATGGTGCCTATCTCAATGCAATAAATAATGGCTCAGGGGGGAACATTTATGGCTTATACAGCCAAGTTAGCCCGGGACAGAATAGCGTAGCAGGTCAATTCGAGGGACAGGTAATCATTCATGACAACAACACAACTCCCGCGTCTGCACTACTTACGGTAGAGGACTTCGGAGGCTTACCCGCTCTATATGTTGAGGACAGTCGTTTTGTAGGGATTTCAACCACTACCTTATCTCCTGAAGCGAACTTGACCATTGGTGCATTAGGCGCTTTAGAAGGTGGTCATTTAGTGTTAAATGGAGGAAGCAATCACACGAACAGTTCATTTCATATCGACAACTTTGAAGGTAGAATGCGTGTGCTCTATGGCGTCAACAACACAATTTCTACCAATGAAATCATTAACATCAAAGGACCTATCGCGAATTCTGTTGGTCAACTAGGTATTGGACCAATCGGAGGAAACCTCTGGCCTGATGAATCGGGTTTGATTGTTGGAGCAACTGACCAAAGTGCACCTGGTGATGAAGGTGGACAGATTCAACTTAATGCAGCAGCGAGTAACCTCTACAACGTAGCATGGTTTATCGACAACTTCAAAAATGAATTCCGCATTATGCATGGAAATGACATTACAGGATCTGTGGGAGGCGTTGCGATGATAGTAGATAATGGTGGCAACTTAACCGTTGCTAATCAAGGGTTTAAGCCTGCAGGCGGCATGTGGATGGCAACCTCTGATTTACGATTAAAGACCAATATCAATGACTTTAAGGGCGGTCTCGACGAAGTGTTACAAATTAGACCTGTGACCTACCAATACAATGAAAAATCAGGTTTTCAGCAAGAAGTTCTAGACAAAACCTACCATGGAATCATAGCTCAAGAAATGCAAGAAATTGCCCCCTACATGATTGGAGAGTTCGAGCTTGACGGCGACACCTACCTCAACTATGATGGAAATGCCTTAATCTATATGCTCGTTAATGCGATACAAGAACAGCAACAACAAATAGAAAAACTTGAAGAACGTTTAGAAAACCTTAAGTAAACGCTTCATAATCAACAACTTTCATATACTCAGGGCCTACGATAATTTCAGTTATCGCAGAACATAATCTGAATTGTTAATCTCACATCTTCGCCTTATCTTAGAAGACCGAAATTTTCACAACTATGCGTTCACTCTATCTAATCCTTGTAGTATTAGTTTGTTCATCAGTCACCTTGTTCGCTCAGGACAATGTGGGTATAGGAACACTTACACCGAATCCAAATGCTGCTCTCGATATTGAGAGCAACGACAAAGGACTCTTAATTCCCCGGCTCGATCCAGCACAACGTGCAGCGATTCAGCTTGGTTTAGGTGCAGCCGAAACAGGACTTCTCGTTTTCGACCCTGTCGATGAGTTATTCTACTATTGGGATAATACGCAAGCCGTTTGGGTACCTTTTTCAGATGACCAAAACATTGATTCAGTAGTTCTCAATGCGGATACTACGCTCACGGTCTACATTGAAAATGGGGCTTCTGCTACAGTAGATGTGCGACCATTGATTAATGACCCAGATTTCGACCCAACCAATGAGATTCAGGATTTAGCGATGAACGCAACGCTTGATAGCCTGTTGATTTCATTGGGAGGAACTGGTGTTGCACTAACTGATCTTGATCGCCAGGATCTCATTTACGATGCAATAGCAGACAGCTTATTAATTACGAACGGAGCAGGAATAGCTCTTGACAGCATTGATAATCAGGGAATTGACTCCTTTAGTATTAGCGGAACAGTACTTACAGTCCACATTGAAAATGGTAGCCCTGCATCAATTGACCTTGCTACATTGCCCACGATTCAGGACTTAGATTCGGCTATCTTAAATCCGGATTCAACGCTTACAATCTACATTGAGGCAGCCCTGCCAACAACCGTTGATTTATCCTCTCTATTCGACAATACAGATGCACAAACATTAAGTCTTAATGCCACAGGGACTGAATTATCCATTTCAAATGGGAACACGGTCACCCTAGTAGATGCGGATTCTACGAATGAATTACAAGACTTAAGCTTGAACCCCGCTGGAGACTCTTTATTGATATCAAATGGTCAAGGAATTCTTTTATCTGGAATCGATAATCAAAACATCGACTCCTTTATTTTGAATGGAGACTCTACTCTTACCGTGTTTATTCAAGATGGTAGCTCAGCTACTGTAGATGTCAGCTCTCTTTTTGATAATACAGATGATCAAAACATAGCATCTGTTGTACTCAACGCAGATTCTACAATTACCGTAAATATTGAAAATGGCGCCTCCGCTTCAGTGGACATCAGTTCCCTATTTGACAATACAGACGACCAGGATATCACTTCAGTAGTCCTCAATGCAGATTCAACGCTTACCGTAAACATTGAAAATGGCGCATCAGCTACCGTAGACCTGTCTAGTGTGTTTGACAACACAGATAACCAAAACATTGATTCTGTTGTAATCAATGGAACAGTTGCTACCGTATTCATCGAAGATGGAAGTTCTGCTTCTGTAGATTTAGCTTCACTTATTGATGACGCTGACGCAGATCCAACCAATGAGTTCCAAAACCTGAGCTTTAATGGCAGTGGAGACTCTTTACTGATATCAAATGGAACAGGCGTAGAGCTTACAGGAATCGATAATCAAAATATAGATTCAGTAATCTTGAATGCTGATTCAACAATTACCGTCTTTATCGAAGATGGACTTCCTGCTACGGTAAATGTGGCTAGTCTTTTTGATAATACGGATGCACAAACATTAAGCCTTAACGCTACAGGTACTGAGTTATCGATTTCAAATGGCAATACAGTCACATTAGTGGACGCTGACTCCACAAATGAGCTTCAGTCACTTCTTGTGGACCGTATCACAGACTCGCTATACATCTCAGGATTAAATGGAGATACGCTTATGGGTATTGATCTCAATGATGTTATCACTTGCGTTATTCCTCCGCAAAACCTCACCTACGCCATAATGGATGGGGATACGCTTGAAATAGACATCGAAGGCGGTGATAGTGTGCGAGTTGATCTATCTCAATTCTTAGACAACACCGACAATCAAGATATCACATCAGTTGTACTAAATGCTGATTCTACGATTACCGTGAATATCCAAAATGGAGCTTCGGCTACGGTTGATGTTGCGGCGATCTTTGACAATACAGACGATCAAAACCTTGATTCAATCAGTCTTGTGGGTACTGTAGCTACTGTATTTATTGAAAGCGGTGCTTCTGCATCAATTGATCTTGCATCCCTTGTAGATGATGCCGATGCCGATCCGACAAACGAGCTTCAAGACCTAAGCTTTAACGGGGCGGGTGACTCCCTTCTCATAACCAATGGACTAGGTGTCGCGCTATCTGGGATTGACAACCAGGACATTACCTCAATTGTCCTCAACGGAGATTCTAGTCTGACCGTGAATATCGAAGATGGTGCTTCAGCTAGCGTCGATTTAACAAGTCTTTTTGACAATACCGATGATCAAGACATCACCTCAGTTGTACTGAATGCCGACTCAACCATCACCGTGAATATCGAGGATGGAGCTTCGGCTACCGTGGATATTTCTTCGGCATTCGACAATACCGATGATCAAGACATCACCTCAGTAGTACTCAATGCGGACTCAACGATTACTGTGAATATTGAAAATGGTGCTTCGGCAACGGTTGATATCAGTTCAGCATTTGACAATACAGATGACCAAAATATTACCTCTGTTGTACTTAATGCCGACTCAACCCTTACCGTCAATATCGAAAATGGAACGTCTGCTACCGTTGACATCAGTTCAGCATTCGATAATACGGATAATCAAAATATCACCTCAGTTGTACTCAATGCGGATTCAACGCTTACCGTAAACATCGAGAATGGAAGTTCTGCTTCGGTAGATCTCACTTCAGCCTTTGATAACACAGATGATCAAAACATTGATTCTGTCGTGCTAAATGGCACTGTAGCCACCGTGTATATTGAAGGAGGAAACTCTGCTTCCGTTGATCTTGCTTCGTTAATTGATGATGCCGATGCCGATCCTACAAATGAGTTAAACACAGGGGTTACGCTCAATGGTACTAATCTTGAAGTTACCGATGCAGGGGGGACAATCACCACAGACCTCTCCTCTCTTGTGGATGACGCCGATGCCGATCCTACAAATGAATTACAAAATTTAAGCATCAATGCAACGAATGATTCTATTCTTATTTCGAATGGACAAGGTATTTCGTTAGGAAGCATTGACACGGATGATCAAAATTTAGATTCGGCTATTTTAAATGCTGACTCTACCCTATCCATCTTTATTCAAGATGGTGCCTCTACTTCAGTCGACCTTTCCTCAGTCTTTGATAATACGGATGCTCAAACACTTAGCCTGAACGCTACAGGTACTGAGTTATCGATTTCAAATGGCAATACCGTCACGTTAGTGGATGCTGACTCTACGAATGAGTTACAGTCACTTCTTGTCGATCGTATTACAGACTCTCTATACATCTCTGGATTAAATGGAGATACATTAATGGGGATTGATCTTAATGACGTAATTACTTGTGTCATTCCTCCACAAAACCTCACCTACGCGATAATGGATGGAGATACACTCGAAATCGATATTGAAGGCGGTGATAGTGTGCGAGTTGATCTATCTCAATTCTTAGATAACACAGATAATCAAGATATCACATCAGTTGTACTTAACGCGGATTCTACTATTACAGTAAACATCCAAAATGGTGCTTCCGCTACGGTTGATGTTGCGGCAATCTTTGATAACACAGACGATCAAAATCTTGATTCAATTAGTCTAGTAGGTACTGTAGCTACCGTATTTATTGAAGGAGGCGCTTCTGCATCTATTGACCTAGCCTCTCTTGTGGATGACGCGGATGCGGATCCGACAAACGAGCTAACGACTAGCGTAATCCTTAACGGGACGGACCTCGAAGTCACCGATGCAGGTGGAACCATTACTACTGATCTTTCTTCTCTTGTAGATGACGCCGATGCGGATCCTACAAATGAATTAACCACAGGTGTTGTTCTTAATGGCACCGACCTCGAAGTCACCGATGCAGGTGGAATCATTACTACTGATCTTTCTTCTCTTGTAGATGATGCTGATGCGGATCCTACAAATGAATTAACCACAGGAGTTATACTTAATGGGACGGACCTCGAAGTCACCGATGCAGGTGGAACCATTACTACTGACCTCTCCTCACTTGTGGATGATGCCGATGCGGATCCTACAAATGAATTGAATACAGGTGTTGTGCTGAACGGAACTGACCTTGAAGTAACGGATGCAGGAGGAACCATCACAACAGACCTGTCTTCTCTTGTAGATGACGCCGATGCGGATCCTACAAATGAATTGAATGCAGGTGTTGTACTTAATGGTACTGATCTTGAAGTAACCGATGCGGGTGGAACCATTACTACTGATCTTTCTTCACTCGTAGATGACGCGGATGCGGATCCTACAAACGAATACAATACGAGTGTTGTACTAAACGGAACGGATCTAGAAACAAGTGATGCAGGTGGAACCATTACTACTGATCTTTCTTCACTCGTGGATGACGCGGATGCTGACCCGACTAATGAATTGCAAGACCTAAGCATTAATGCTACAAGTGACTCCATTTTGATATCCAACGGCTTAGGGATACCTGCTGGCGGGATTCCTCTTTCATCAGTTGACACGGATGAGCAAAACTTAGATTCGGTTACGCTAACAGGTACAAACCTCACAGTGTACATTGAGAATGGATCATCAGCTGGAGTGGATTTAGGTCCATTACAAGATGCCGATTGGTTTGTTGAAGGCGGTGGTGACGTTGCCACAAGTATAAATCAAAACATCTACACGAATGGTTTTGTAGGTATAGGAAATAACGCTCCTGGGCTTACATTAGATATTTCTGGAGATATAGCCCTTAGAGAGACGGCGTCTAACACGACCACTTCTGCAATCACCAATTTTGGTGCAGGAACCATTAATACTTCTTTCTTCACATTTAATGGCCAGGTGAGTGACTTTACCATTAATACAATTGCCCAACCAAGCGATGGTAAAGTACTCGTACTCCAAAATGCGACGTCCTTTAACATGACTTTGATAAATGAATCAGCTTCAGCCATTGGAGTAGCCATCCGAACGATGACAGGCTCTGATTTAACGTTAATAGGCCAATCTACTGTTACTTTAATTTATTCAGCCTCTGAAAACCGTTGGATTGTACTTGCATTCCAAGATGAAACTACCCTAGATGCAGATGCCCAGACACTAACACTTACTAACGATAATCAATTGAGTATCTCTAATGGTAATGCCGTAACCTTGGTTGACGCAGATTCTACCAACGAGCTTCAAACGCTTATTGTAGACCGAGTTACTGACTCATTATATATTTCAGGAACAAGTGGAGACACCTTGATGGGTATCGACCTCAATGACGTAATTACTTGTGTTATTCCTCCACAAAACCTCACCTACGCAACGCTTATTGGCGATACGTTGGAGATTGATATTGAAGGAGGAGACAGTGTACGCGTTGATCTTTCTTCGCTCGGTAGTAACGCACTTGATGATGCATATGATCAAGGCGGACCTGGTGTTGGACGAGAAATTATTGCAACTGATTCAGCGGTACTTATCAGCGGTACAGATGGGTTTTATGTAACTGGAACTTATGGGCAAGGAACGGATGTTGAAATTACTGGTGGAGGAACGCGGATGTTCTTTAATCCGCGAACAGCTGCTTTCAGAGCGGGTAGAGTTCCAGGAAACCCAGGCACAAATTGGGATCCCGCACTAATTGGAGACTTCAGTTTTGCCTATGGTGATAATGTAATCGCCTCTGGAGATTTCTCCATTGCAATTGGAGGAAATCTAGGTGCAGGTGGATTTGCAGCTACCAATATTGGTTTTGAAAACTCAGCAGTTTCCGATAGTTCTATTGTTATGGGTATAGGAAACATCGCGACGCCGCCAAACATTATTGCACTAGGGCGCCGCAATAGGATCAATGAACAAAATTCAATTGTTTTAGGTAGTAGTAACTCAACCTTATCGCAAAGTGTACTTCTTGGTATTAACAATTCGGCAGGTCGTTTAAGCGTGGCAATTGGTAACAATAATGTAACTGGTGTAAGTAGAAATGTACTAATTGGTAACAACAACACCCAAACAAGTGTGTCAGACGGAGTTATTATTGGTCGTTTGAATTCAGCGACTTCAAACTTTGCCTATATCATTGGACAACAAAATCAGAACAGTGGTGAATTCGCCTTAGTCGTCAATAGAAATAATACCGCACTTGGCAACTACAATTTTGTAGCAGGAAGAGGAAATGTAGGTCGATCATATGGTGAAGCCGTATTTGGACACTATTCGGATACCTACGTTCCAACCGGCACTGGTAACTCTATAGTGCCTACTGACAGACTTTTCTCTATTGGTAATGGCGCTACTGCTACAAACCGTTCAAACGCCTTGACCATTCTTCAGAGTGGTAATATGGGACTAGGAAATACGCCTGAGGGCTTGAACCCACCAAATCTACTCACCCTTGACAATGGTGCAACTGACCCATTAAAGATTAATAACCTAGCCACAGATAACACATTAACTCAAATCCTAGTTATTGACGGCAATGGTGTAGTTCACCTACGTGATATTGGAACTCTTCCAATTCCAGCACCTGGGCCAGGAAATCCTAGTGGATTGGGTGTTGCAGACATTAATACCCTTCAGCAAACAATTCAACAGCAACAGGGCCAGATTAATGCCTTGATTCAGCAAAATCAAGACTTACTCTTCCGTCTTGAGCAGCTTGAGCTAGGGAACAATCCAACTAACCCTTAAAGATGGGTGTCGAGCATTCAACATTGATCATTCATCGATGAATGCATTAATAAAAAAGGCGCATCATGTGATGCGCCTTTTTTATTACAAGATTTTTCCTTCTACATCGTTAGATTTCTTGAGATAACAAGTTTTTGAATTTCACTTGTACCCTCACCTATTGTCATAAGCTTAGAATCACGAAGAAACTTTTCAGCAGGATATTCCATAGTATATCCATTGCCACCCATAATTTGAATTGCCTCGTTGGCACAGTATACACATGCCTCTGAAGCGTAAAGCTTAGCGTAAGAAGATTTCAACGTAACAGGCATGCCATTATTCTTTAAGTAGGCCGCTTGAGAAGTCAACAATTCAGCTGCTTCGCAACGTGTATGCATATCCGCTAGCTTAAATCCAATTGCCTGAAAAGAAGAAATTGGTTTACCAAATTGCTCTCGTTGTTTTGCATAGGCTAAGGCAGCTTTAGTGGCTCCCTTTGCGATACCTAATGAAAGTGCTGCAATGGAAATCCGACCACCATCAAGAATCTTCATGGCCTGCTTGAAGCCTTCTCCAACTTCACCAAGTACATTTTCTTTAGGAATCTCAACATTGTCAAAGTAAAGTTCAGCGGTTTCGCTCGCACGAACGCCCATCTTTTTATCGATTTTATTGGCGGTGAAGCCCTTCATGCCCTTTTCAACGATAAAGGCTGTAATACCGTTAGAGTCTAGAAGCTCACCTGTGCGAATTAGAACAACCGCAACATCTCCGGATAATCCATGCGTTATCCAAGTTTTCATTCCATTTACTAGAAAATGATTGCCCTTATCTTCCGCCGTGCACTGCATACGCATAGCATCCGATCCTGTGTTAGGTTCGGTTAATCCCCAAGCTCCTATATATTCACCAGTGGCAAGCTTTGGGAGATATTTCTGTTTCTGTGCTTCATTACCAAAGGCAAGAATATGACCTGTGCATAGAGAGTTATGTGCTGCAACAGATAGACCAAATCCTCCGCATACCTGGCCAAGTTCATCCAGCGTACTCATGTATTCAAAATAGCCCATCCCACTTCCACCATAAGATTCAGGAACTAAAATGCCCAGAAGTCCCAAACCACCAGCTTTTTTTAAGGTTTCAACGGGGAAAAACTCCTCGGCATCCCATTTAGAGAAATATGGCCTGACCTCCTTTTCAGCAAAGTCACGCACCATTTGTGCAATCATTTCTTGTTGCTCTGTCCGTGCAAAATTCATATTGTCTCTTTTTTAATATTCTATCTCAGATAACACCGAAGGCGCAAATTTAGTTAACCGTTCAGGTCCACCCAAAAAGGCTAGTGTCACAATAAAATGGAAACCCGCTACCGTCCCCCCCTCAGCTTCAATCAAGTTAACTGCTGCCTCTGCAGTACCCCCAGTAGCTAGAAGATCGTCATGAATAAGCACCGAAGAACCTGGCTTTAAATGACCTTTATGCATTTCAATCGAAGCTTCTCCATACTCCAAAGCATAGGAAATCTCCACCTTATCGCCGGGGAGCTTCCCTTTTTTTCGGATTGGAATAAATGGAACTCCAAGTTTGTCCGCAATGGCAATCCCAAACCAATAACCTCTGCTTTCAATTCCCGCAACATAATCTATATTCTTATCCGCCCATTTAGCAGCCGAAGAATCAATAATTTTTCGCATTAAATGGACATCTAATAAAACAGGAGTTAAGTCTTTGAATACAATACTAGGCTTAGGAAAATCAATGATATCTCGTATCGCATTATCCAGTTCTATTTGATATGATGATAGGGACTTCTTCATTACCGTGGTCATAAAGATACGGCTTGAGCTTTAAGAATGGAAGTTGTAGCGAATCTTCAAGATTAGTTTCTATACTATCAATAAAAATTCCTTCGGTTTGACAATTTAATAATGCTTTAGTCAAGTGATAACTGGCATAGGGATGGCGCAAAAGATCTCGAAAAGATATAGTGTCTAAGTCTATTCTAATTACCTCTTCAGACTCCACATAGAGGTATTTCTCTACTTTGATAAAGTGTTCATCTCTCAATCCATAAACCTCTAATAACTGATCGACACATATAAATCCACCTAGTAACTCACGATATCGAATGATACGTTCGGAAAGAACAGGGCCAATACCTGGTAGAGCTTCTAGGCTCCCTTGATCCGCACGATTTAGGTTGACTTTGGGAGACAACTTGTCATCCATTGAAACATCCTCCCTATTAGAGATTTGCGCCTTGTCTTCCTTGTTCGCATCATTGCTCACTGCATGGCTCTCCTCATCGGAATTCCATTCGATATGGCACAATATCATCTCCAACTCCTTCGATGAAATTCCACGCACCGCTGCAATGTCTTCCGTCGAATAAAAGACCTTCCCGGCATTTCTCCATGCAATCCAAGAAGAGGCCACTCGGTCTCGTAGACCCAATTCAGTCAACTCCTTCCATGATACCGTGTTTGGATCGCACACATAGGTTGAGTCTTTATGTATTTCATTAGCCCGCTGAACTTCATTTAATGACGAAACCTCAACAGGGTTTTCACCTTTAGTTATAGAAACGTTAGGCGGCCTTCTGACGCAAAGGCCCATAGCACTCAATAGCACTAAGACAACCCAGAGACCTAAGAGACCACGTACCTCTTTTTTGGAAAGATGAAAATACCGTTGAATTCCTTTCATGGATGCAAATTGCTACCCAAATAGAAATCAATTGTATCGAACTGAGTAATCTGTCTATATAAAACTGAATTAACCCTTCTCCTTGATTTTTTGGATATAGGACGTCAACTCCTTGCGAACCACTGGCGCAAGAATAAACAAGCCAATCATATTCGGGAAGACCATGGCAAAAATCATTGCGTCCGAAAATCCAATGACTGCGCCAAGACTAACCGCTGCACCAACGACTACAAAGCCACAAAACAACAATTTATAGACACGATCAGCTACCTTGCCACGGCCGAAGAGAAATTTCCAAGACTGCAATCCGTAATACGACCAAGAAATCATTGTAGAAAATGCGAAGAGCACTACTGCAAGCGTAAGGATGTACTGCGAGCCAGGAATGGCAGAAGCCCATACCGCGGAGGTCAAATCAACCCCTTCTAGCCCAGGTTCAATATCCATTTGACCTTGGGTAATTATCAGTACTAACGCCGTCATCGTACATACCACTACGGTATCGATAAAAGGTTCTAGTAAAGCTACGAGCCCTTCACTTGCTGGATCATTTGTTTTAACCGCTGAATGAGCTATCGCCGCTGACCCAACCCCCGCTTCGTTAGAAAATGCTGCCCTACGAAATCCTTGAATCATTACCCCTATAATTCCACCAGCAACTGACTCCCCTGAGAAAGCACCATCCCAAATCGCCTGAAATGCACTTGGAATAAACTCACCAAACATTACAAGAATAATAACAGAAACCAAAAGATAGACCCCTACCATAAACGGAACTAACTTATCAGTAACACTAGCAATTCGCTTTATACCGCCAAGGATTACGAGCCCCACAAGCACAGCCACTATAGAACCAAAAATTACTCCAAAAGCGCCTGACTCTATAGCCAACAAAGACTTAACCTGTGCCGCAGCTTGATTCACCTGAAACATATTTCCCCCACCGAATGAGCCCCCAACACACATAATGGCAAAAAATATTGCCAAAAACTTACCAAATCCCGCATATCCTAAGTCCTTGAGACCTTTGGTTAAATAATACATAGGACCACCGTAAACCGTGCCGTTTTCATCCACATCTCGATACTTTACTCCGAGTGTACACTCAGCGAACTTTGAAGACATCCCGAAGAGACCCGCCAAAATCATCCAGAATGTAGCCCCCGGACCACCTAAACCAATAGCCACAGCCACTCCAGCTATATTTCCAAGACCAACTGTACCTGAAAGCGCTGCTGTTAAGGCCTGAAAGTGACTTACCTCACCTACATCATCAGGGTCGTCATACTTACCTCGCACAATATCAATGCTCGTTAGAAAGTATCGCAAGTTGGGAAATCCAAAATATAGTGTGCAAAAAAGAGCTCCAAAAAGAAGAAGGATTAGCACAAAGGGAACGTCAATTTCCGAAGTGATAGGTACGGTAAAAAACACAACGGACTCAACAAAGGCTGTAAGTGGTTCGACCGCCTCATTAATCTTATCATCTAAGCCTTTTTCTGTTTGGGCAAGCACTGCACTTGGCTGTATAAGCAAGGCAATAAAAAGCAGAAAAATGGTTCGTATCAGTGAGTTTGAGTATAGGTTCATAGTGCTAAAAATAGGAAATTAAGGAGGGTATTGATAATTAGAGCGTGATTCGCAATCCATCATAGGCCAGCGATACATTTTCAGGGAGCGTGGCCGAAACTGCTGCATGAAAGCCTAGCTTATAGCTAATGTGTGACAAGAAGGTCTTTTTCGGTTGAATCGTTTTGATAAAGGCTAGGGCCTCTTCTAAGTTAAAATGAGACCAGTGAGCATCATGTCGTATGGCATTGACAATCAATACATCAAGATCGGTGAGTTTCGATACTTCGCTCGGATCAATCCGCTTTACATCGGTGAGATAGGCCGCATTGCCAATGCGAAACCCTCGGATAGGCATATCACCATGAAAGACTTCAACAGGTAACACATCGATTCCTGCCACTTGAAATTCTTCCTTGTCAATCTCATGCGTATCGAGGCTTGCCGTGCCCGGATACCGTTCTTCAGCAAACAGATAATGATATTGACCCTTAACATCCTCCAAGGTCTTTTGATCGGCATAAACGGGAAGCGCCTTTCGCGTCTTGAAGTTAAACGCTCTCAACTCATCAAGCCCTCCTGTATGATCTTTGTGACCATGGGTCAACAAGAGCGCATCTACCTGATCGATATTTTCACGTAGCATTTGTTCACGAAAATCAGGTCCAGCATCAATCAAAATTCTCCGACCATCAACTTCAAAAAGCGCTGAAACTCTCAGCCTATGATCCCTATAATCTGAAGACCTACAAACGGGATCGTCGCTGCCCACTAAAGGGATTCCGCTTGAAGTTCCGCTGCCTAAAATCCGTATTCTCATGATGACGCTTGGTCTATGGTAAGAACCTTTTGTAGGAACTTGAGCTCTTCTTCGTTAAGGTTGGATTCATCGAAGGTTAACTGATCTAAAATCTCAGCTATGCTATCCATTCTCGCTGCTGTATCATAGAAGCGATTCACCACAATCACATGGTTTGCCTCTAAGCGGCAAGCACCGGGTGCAAAACTTCCCTTTTCATATCGTATGCGATAGCCCAAAGACTGAAGTAAATCCTCTATCTTGGCAAGATTATGTTTAGTGCGCTTCATTCCATTCAAAAATCAACAATATCTCGGTATCCTAAGCACTTTCTCTGGGTAATCTTCTGCACATTTTTCGTTTCGACGAGCTACAGCCAACGAAGTGAGAGTTTATTTACAGGATATGTAAGTGGTGGCGTGGCTGTCGGACAAATTTCTGGAGATTTAATGGCAGGCTTTCGCAAGCTAGGGACAGATGTTTTTGTCGGCACAGAGCTTCATTGGACAGAAAATTTTCATAACTCCGTCGAATTAGGCTATGCTATGCGAGGAAGTCAAAGTAACTACACCCTCGATGCTAGTGCATTTAGAAAGTTTACCATGGATTACGCCCAGGCTAACATACTATTTAACTACTTCGACGAGCGCGTTACCATGTTTCACTTAGGTGTAGGATATAGTCAACTAGTTCGTTCATCCTACAAGGCGGGAATCAATAAAACCGAAATCAATGCCAACCAGAACGTATTCAATGGCCAAGACTGGTCTATCATTGCGGGCATTACCTTCTTACTTAAGCCCAAACATGGATTGACATTTAGAACACAGTATTCCCTGTCCAATGCCTTTCCCGATGGGCCCTATTTCAACTACTATGGTAATCTCGCGCCGGTGGGTACCTCAAATGGAAATTTTGCTGCAGGACAAAGCCGTGCAAGAAAATCAGGACTATATCATCAAGCTATAAGCCTTCGATATACGTATCGATTCTTGAAATAAGTGCCTACTTGACAGTAATAAGTCTATTTGGAAGATTTAGCCAAAAAGACCTTTCACAGGCCCTGACTGGCCTTCTCCAAAATATTCCCAAGCCTTCGCTGTACATTCTCTACCACGTGGCGTGCGCTGCAAGAAACCCTGCTGAATCAGATAGGGTTCATAGACTTCCTCAATCGTACCACTATCTTCGCCAATGGCTGTGGCAATTGTGTTTAATCCAACAGGACCGCCTTTAAACTTGGTCAGGATGGCCCGTAAAATACGTGCATCCATTTCATCAAGACCATTCTCATCAACGTTCAGTGCATCCAGTGCATGCTTGGCAATATCCAATCGCACGTGACCATCGCCTTTGACGTCGGCAAAGTCTCGTACTCGGCGTAACAAGAGATTGGCGATACGAGGGGTTCCCCTGCTGCGACGGCTGATCTCAAGAGCGGCTTCTTTCTCAATAGGTGTATTGAGGATGCCCGCACTACGTATAATAATATCACGCAAGGTTTCATGATCATAGTATTGCAAGCGCATATTGATTCCAAAACGACTACGAAGAGGAGCTGTAAGAAGTCCAGAACGTGTAGTAGCTCCAATGAGTGTAAATGGCTCTACTGCAATCTGAACGCTACGCGCATTAGGACCTTGATCAATCATTATGTCGATGGTATAATCCTCCATCGCGGAATATAGGTACTCCTCAATTACCGAGCTCAATCGGTGAATCTCGTCGATAAACAAGACATCTCTTGGCGATAGATTCGTGAGCAAACCCGCCAAGTCCCCTGGCTTCTCAAGTACTGGACCTGAAGTTACTTTGATTCCTACGTTGAGTTCATTGGCGATAATATGAGACAAGGTCGTTTTTCCCAATCCAGGAGGTCCATGCAGAAGTACGTGATCCATTGCCTCTTCGCGCTTGGATGCAGCTTGCACAAAAACCTCCAAGTTTTCCAAGACAGCATTTTGCCCTTGAAAATCTCCGAAACCAAGGGGTCTTAACGCCTTATCCGCTTCGACATCTCTATTCGAAAAGTTCGACAGATCAGGATTTAGATTAGGATTCACACTCCTAATGTACTGCTTCATTGAGGGCAAATAGTGGATTCTGAATTGATAGTTTCAACATGGATTAAGTAACTTGTACAGATTAGCACGCTTGACAACATATACCACCCTAAAGTCAGTAAATAAATCAAACTTTATGGTAAGTAACTTAGGTCAATATCATGAGTGGAACAAATTAGCGTCCATTATTATCGGCTCTGCTTTCGATTCAGGTAGTATTCCGCGTGAGGAAGACTGCTATGATCCAACAACACTCGCGACAGTGCAAAAGGGCATCTACCCCAACCATGTACTTCTTGAACAACAGCTTAATGCCCTGGTCCATACCTTAGAATCACTTGGCGTTACTGTCTATCGTCCCAAAAACCTTTCACAAGTGGATCAAATCTTTGCTCGAGATGTGGGGTTTGTTATTCAAGATGTGCTTGTGCGATCAAAGATGATCGAAGATCGAGCAAAGGAATGGGAAGGTGTAAAGGATTTGCTGCAAGGAGTAAAGTGCGTAACTCCTCCATCCGATGTGCTCATCGAAGGAGGCGATGTGCTCATTGCAGGTGATAAACTATATGTGGGATACAGTGATGAAGAGACGATTTCTTCTTATCAGACCGCGCGCACGAACGAAAAGAGCATTCTTTGGCTTCAAAAGACTTTTCCTGACATCCAAGTCGTAGGCGTGCAACTGATTAAGGATGACCTGGATGTGACAAAGAATGTATTGCACTTGGATTGTGCCTTTATGCCTCTTGGCCTAGGCCATTGCATCGTATACAAGGAGGGATTTCGCACAGAGGAAGACTATCGTAAAATAACCGCAGATTATCCGATGGAAAAGATCTTTCATGTGAGTCAAGAGGAAGCCATTCTTCTTGCTACCAATTTATTATCCATTGATAAACAATGTATTGTATCTGATAAACGGTTTACACGCGTCAATAAATGGCTTGAGTCCAATGGATACCATATACATTTAGTAGATTACAGCGCAATTGGAAAATTAGGGGGACTATTGAGATGTTCTACGCTTCCCCTGGAAAGACAATTAGTATGACAAAGCAACGTAGCCGGCGTATTCTTATGATACGCCCAACCACTTTTAGAAAAAATGAAGAAACAGCAGTAAACAATGCCTTTCAGCAAGATGCTTCGGATTCCTCAAATGTACTTAGTCAAGCGCAAGCAGAATTTGACAACCTTGTCGAGGTCCTAGAAAAAAATCTGATTGACGTTACCGTAATCTCAAGCATTAAAGAGGAGGACACCCCAGATGCCCTATTCCCCAACAATTGGCTCTCCTTTCATGATGATGGCCATGTTGTGCTCTATCCCATGTTCGCCGAAAATCGAAGAAGGGAACGCAGAGAAGAGATAATCGATCAAGTAAGTGACAACAGCTATAAGCCTAAAAACAGGCTCATCGACCTAACATCCTATGAAGACAAAGCGCTGTTTTTAGAGGGCACTGGAAGTATGGTGCTCGATCGCGTACACCAGATTTGTTATGCGGCCATTGGTCCAAGGACCCACCAAGAAGTGCTCGACGTTTGGGGAGAACGTTTAGGCTATAAGATTGTTTCCTTTGAATCGCATCAAAACAGCCACAGTGATGATTTAATCTATCATACCAACGTGATGATGTCCATTGGCACCACTTGGGCTGCAATCTGTGTAGAATCGATACGTGATCTTGTTGCTTGTGAAAAAATTCTTGATGAGTTAATGAGCAGCAGTAAGGAAATCATTGACCTCTCCTATGAGGAAATCTATGGTTTTGGAGGGAATATCCTCGAGATAGAAAACCAACGTGGTGAATCCATCATTGTAATGAGTGAAACGGCCTTTAACACCTTAAAGGTGGACACTAAAACCAAACTGAGTCGGCACGGCAAAATTGTATTTGCCCCCATTCCAACCATAGAAAAACTTGGCGGAGGTAGCGTGCGATGTATGATTGCGGAGTTATTTTAATCGACGTCCTATACCTGGAGCCATTTTACGAAGGCTTGCGGCTAGCTCAGAGAACATCTCTGGAGTAATTTGTTGCGCTGCATCACTTTTCGCTACAGACGGATTGGGATGACATTCAATCAATAACCCATCGATTCCCATCGCAAAGGATGCTCGGCTTAAGTCAGCGACTCCAAAACGATAGCCTATGGCATGGCTTGGATCAACCACAATCGGCAAGTTACAATGCTCCTTTAACCATGATACTCCACATAAGTCAAGCGTAAATCGGGTGGCCTTCTCAAAGGTTCGTATACCGCGTTCGCACAGAATCACATTGGGATTACCCAAGGAGAGAATAAACTCAGCAGCTTGAACAAACTCTTGTAAGGTGGAATTAAAGCCTCGTTTGAGTAATACCGGTTTGCTTTGTTGACCACAGGCTCTTAAAATTCCATGGTCATACATGGCTTTGGCCCCAATTTGAATGATATCAGCATGCTCAATAACATCTTGGACATGGCTTGCATCCCTTACTTCCGTGATTACCTTAAGATCATTAGCATCGGCTACCTCCCGGAGAATTTGTAAACCTTCAAGTCCTAATCCTTGAAATGAATAAGGCGATGTTCTTGGCTTATAGCATCCCCCACGTATAATGCGCACGTCTTGTGTCTTACATAGTGCGGCAATAGTTTCGATTTGCGCCTTACTTTCTACAGAACAAGGTCCAGTCATAAGCCAAGTTGAATTACCCTCCCCTCCTATTACCAAGTCCTCGGCAATGCGAGCTGCTGCTTTCTGATCTTGATAGCTTCTTGATGCAAATTGAATATCACTATCCAGAACGACATAATCCTCAGCATACTGTGTTAAATCTACAGGAAGCTCCTTCACCTTAGACGATAAGGTCAAGATAAATCCTGTATGCCATTGAGCATTTTGCGTAAGGATTGCCTGATGCGTCTGGGCTAACGCCTTGGCCTCATCATGGCCAATGGTTGTTTTGAGATGTACGATCATAAGATAAAAGTACTCCCTCTTCTTCTATAATTAGAGACTATGGGCTAAATAGTTGAAGTGCACCAGACCGCAAAATTCCTCCTTGTCGATTACGGGAAGCAGATTAACGGGCAGAGCATGTTGATTAAGAAGATCTATCATTTGAGAAAAGGTGGTCTCCGATTGTATAGACAATGGGTTATCATTCCACCAAGGTGCGTTTTCTTTCCCCTGTTTGTCATGGAGGACTGCTTTCCGCAAATCAGCATTAGTGGCCAAGCCAAGGCATTTACCTTGATCAACGACCAATACTATACCCAATCCACCTTGATCAAGTGCTTCAAGAGCATCCCAAACCGAACAATCTGATGGCACCTGAGCGACATTTTTAGCATCTATCATAAAATACTTGGCTTGGATATCAACTGGTATATCAGGATGTAGTATATCAAGATAAGCCTGGTAGGGGTTATCAGAACGCATTAAATGAGCTCCTATCACAACATTGGAGATTCCTAAAATCTTAAGCACTGAAGCCACCTCTGGACGAATACCCCCGTCAATAAGGAATGAGGTTCCCGCCAACGCTCTGCGCCAACGGCCTATCACTTGAAACGCTTCATTGGGAAAGGATCCACCGCTTTGTCCAGGAATCGTTGTCATCAAGAGAAGAGCATCCAAATATTCCATTTTCTCTGGCTGCAGATGCTCTAGTGAAGTCCACCGATAGGCCAGACCTTTTTTAACTCCTTCGTAGGACGAGGGAATGTTCTCGAAAGGGTCGGAGGCGAGATCTTCTGCCTGAAAGTAAACACATGATATTGGACAGTCTCCAAGAATTAGCCATAGATCATCTGGGTTAGTCAGAACAGCATGAATCTCTACAGTAAATCGGCCGTCTTCTTTAAGATGGGCTAAAACATCTTTTGCCATCATCAGGTTAGCGTCCGTTATATCGAGATGGATGTTAAAAACATTAAGCAATTCCAGTTTGGATAGACCGCTTCTCCAATCTTGACTTTCTTGAGCAAAAACTGAAGCGTGTACCCTCATCTTAGGCCATTTGACGTTGCTGTAATTCTACCATAAGGTGGTAACGTTCTTTGTTGGCCATCAGGCTTTCATGATTACCAATCTCTTCTATTTTACCATGATGTAGCACAACAATCTTAGTCGCATTTCGAACCGTTGAAAGACGATGAGCAATAACAATGGTTGTTCGATTTTGCATTAATCGCTCAAGAGCATCTTGAACAAGAGACTCCGAGGCGCTGTCCAAGGATGAAGTAGCCTCGTCAAGCACTAAGATCTTAGGATCTTTTAGAATAGCTCGTGCGATGGCGACACGCTGCTTTTGACCACCGGATAGCTGTACCCCTCTTTCCCCAACCATGGTGTTTAAACTTTCAGGTAAACCATCAACAAACTCCATTACGTTAGCCTTTTGAGCCGCCTCGACAATCTCTTTCTCAGAAGCATTCGGGCAACCATATGCAATGTTATCTTGAATACTACCTCCAAATAGAACAACATCTTGAGGTACTATCCCAATATTCTGACGGATGCTCTCTACGGGGTAACCTTTGATGGAGGCTCCATCGATTGTAATTTCTCCATCATAATCAGGATAGAATCCGGCCAAAAGCTTAACCATTGTTGACTTTCCTGAACCACTTGTTCCCACGATAGCCACATGATCTCCTTTATCAATCTGAAGGCTAATACCATCTAATGCAGGTATATCTTGGCGTGTTGGATAGGAAAACGATACGTTCTGAAAAGCAATGGATTGCTCGAATTGCATCGGCGGAGGGAGATCTGCATCAATATTCATTTCCGTGTCCTGGGATAAAATTTCCTGCACGCGCTTGGTAGCACCGAATGTCCCAAGTAACACCACATAATAGTTCCCAAGACTGGCAATGGCCCCTCCAATAACCCCTGTCAAAAGAATAAACAAGGTCAAATCACTTACTGATAGGCCATCATATTTCACCATGAGTGCTCCGCGCCATAGAACGGTCATTAGCGAGCCAAACATGAAGAAAATGATAAACACTACGAATACAGCACGAACCTTTCCGTATTTCATGGCGATAGAAATCATATCGTTAATTGCCAATCGATAACGCTGCATTTCAAATCGCTCATTGACAAATGCCTTTACCGTAGTGTATTGAGAAAATGCTTCTTCCGCAATCACGTTCGTCTTGGCTAAGGATTCTTGGCGTTTGGATGAAAAGCGCTTCACATACATACCCAATGCCATCGCAACCAGTACTACAACAGGTATGATACTCAACATAAACAGAGAAAGCTTAGGGGCCTCAATGAAAATGATAATGAGCCCACCGATAAACAGAACAATCTGCCGAATGAGCTCCGGCAATGTATTGGAAAAGGTGGACTGAAGTTGCTCAATATCTGCTGTAAGTCGGGAAATGAGATCACCTGTGCGATTGCGTTCAATAAAGGAGACGTCTAAGGCAATGATTCTCTGAAACAAATCACGACGCAGATCAGATATTCCATACTCGCCTACTTTAGTAAAAAGGTATATTCTTGTATAGGATACGACAGCCTGAAAAACCAATAACCCAGCAAAGACATAAATGTAGGTCTCAACCCCAGCTTGTGGGATGAACTTCGTCAAGATATGTTCATTTCCTTCAGCGGCCTGTGCCATTTCTCCAGCAAGCTTCATAACCACTAAAAACATACTCGCTGAGATACCTAACAAGATTAGCCCGGTAACAAAGGATAAGCGGTAGCGCCAAACGTAGCCCATGACATAACGCGCTGCATTCCACTCGGCCTTTGAAGGGCGTCCTCTTTTAGGAGTTTCATTTCGTCGGCGACTCACGATAAACTGAGTATATTTTGGAGACCTACTGGACGATTACTTACAAATCCCTCGGCATAGTTAGCACCAATTAAATTGCCGAATTCCGCATGGCGGCCCTTTAACATTTCAAGAAAGGTGGGCGTAGAAATAAAGGTCTTTTTATCCGAGTTATCAAACGCTTTGTCCTTGGTGTTGATCGAATGAAACTGTGTTGAATAAGCCATAATGGCTTCCCACTTTTTATCCCAAAAATCAGAGATGTTTACCACAAAACTTGGTTCAATATAGTCTGATTGGATGTAATGGTATACCGCCTTGGGTCTATGAGCTTGCTGCACATTGCCCTGATCATCTCGTGTTTCTATTTTGACAAGTCCACTTAAGAAAGCTGCCTCACGAACAAGCTTTGCAGCCTGTGGATGATCGGGATGCCTATCCTTTACTGCGTTGGCCAACACAATCTGGGGACGAGCACTCCGAATGGCTCGAATAACCGCCAATTTACTTTCCATAGAGTCATCGATAAAACCATCAGAAAGACCAAGATTAGCGCGAAATGTGACCCCTAAGATTTCCCGGGCTTTTGTTGATTCCCTTAGACGGCTCTCCTTGTTACCCCGGGTGCCCAGCTCGCCATAGGTCAAATCCACAATTCCAGTAGACTGACCCTGCGCATTGGCAACGAGCAAGGTACCTCCACAACTGAGTTCCACATCATCTGGATGGGCCCCAAAAGCTAAAATGTCTACCGGGCGTATCACTATTCCAAATAGGCTTTTAATCCCTTAAATATTTCAAACGGTTCTTTTGTCGCTGCATTTCCCAACAACCAGCCAGGGACATTTCCGCCAGGATCAGTAGAATATTCCAGTGTTACCTCCACCCCATTGCTTTTCTGGACTAAACGATATTCCCCATCATAAATGGGTATGCGCACAATTCCATCTTTTTCGTCTATAGCATCTGGGTCACTCGTCATCGGAAGCGTGTAACCATCGCTCGTTTTCTTTTGGCTAATCTCTACAATCACATCACGATCTGCAACTACTGGCGTTTTTACAATCATGTGGTATTTTGTTTTACTGCTTGACTCCGATAAAATAGTGACCTCACCTGCCTTTGGTTGCCACTTAGGATAAGTCAATGGATTCATCAAAACATCTAATACCTCATCCATGTCTGTTTTGATTAAAGCGGTAACTTTAGAATCATCCATAGCACGACCGCTTGGACGAGTCCATACCTTGATGCCGCCTTCATTTTTCTGCAGCTCCCATGTTTGAGCATAGCTTGTAACACAAAGACAACAAACTATACTTAGCAATAATAATCTCATAGATTTTTTTTAGTGGCAATCGTTATAAAAAACATGCCAAGTTTATACATAGCCCTCCGCTGATAAATAGCGCTCCGCCTCTAAAGCGGCCATACACCCTGTACCTGCGGCAGTCACCGCTTGACGATAATGCTTGTCCTGAAGGTCGCCTGCTGCAAAAACGCCCTCGATATTTGTAGCGGTGGAATCGGAAGATGTTACCACATATCCTTGTTCGTCGGTATCAATAAAATCAGCAAACACATCCGAATTAGGCTTGTGCCCAATGGCTACAAAGAACCCTTCAATAGGAATCTCACTAAGCTCCCCCGTTTTATTGTTTTTTACGCGCATTCCTTCGACGACCTGCTCGCCAAGAACTTCATCGGTCTCAGAATTCCAATGTACGGTAATCTTATCCGACTTAAGTACGCGATCCTGCATGACTTTAGATGCACGCATTTCGTCGCGTCGCACGAGCATATGGACATGGCTACAAATCTTGGAAAGGTAAAGAGCCTCTTCACAAGCCGTATCTCCTCCCCCAACAACGGCAACATCCTTATTGCGATAGAAAAAACCATCACAAACTGCACATGCTGATACACCTGAACCGTTTAAACGTTTTTCGCTAGGTATTCCCAACCACTTAGCCGAAGCGCCTGTGGATAGAATCACGGCATCTGCGGTAATCTCTTTTTCTCCATCAATCCAGAGTCGATGTGGCTTTTGACTAAAATCCACTTTAGTGATCATACCATATCGGATATCTGCTCCCATACGTTCCGCCTGCTTCCTGAAATCCTCCATCATTTGAGGACCAAGAATACCGTCTGAATATCCAGGATAATTTTCTACATCCGTGGTTTGCATCAATTGTCCACCAGGCTCTAATCCTTGATACAATACAGGGTGTAAATTCGCTCTCGACGCATAAATTGCCGCCGTATATCCTGCAGGTCCGGAACCCACAATGAAGCATGCTACATGCTCTCTTTCTTTTACCTCGCTCATACTGTTAAAATACTATTCGAAAGTATAATACGCCAACGCTAATTTGAACATATTATATCTAAATAATTATGGGTATAGCACGCCCAGACCCCAAGAGCACCCTCTATATTGCCTTTTACTTGCACAGGGGCTGTAAATGGAGTATCTCCCCCATCATTTTGGATGGAAGACCAAAAATCGTAAATAGGCCTTGTAATATTCGACCACTGTAGGTATACCGTATCACCTACGACAAAATATCCGAACGTTTCAATATCCTCACCTTGAGGATTAGCATATGCTCGTTCCAACGGCAGGCTAAACTCTGCCCCCGAAACACCAAAAATTCGGTCATCCCATACCGCCTGGGTTGGACGATAGAAAGGCTCCTCATTTCGAGCGGTTTGGTACATAATTTGGTTTCCTGTAAAATCCGGTATTGTCAGATGAACGTAAACCACAGCAAGCGTATCAATGGTAGAATTCTTTTCCCAAGTCAGTGAATCCGGTGAAATTGCAGGTACCATATAATCTACTGCCGATATTTGACTCCCATCTTCTGTTGTTATATCCAAGGTATAGCTTCTTCCCTCTGTCCCTATAACCGAAGCATTTCCCGTAGTGAAGTAATCAATCAGATCATTAACAGGCAATGTGTAAACGCAAACATTTGGCACGTCTGCTGAATCTGCTAACGAGCCTTCTAAGCCAAATTCCTCAAGAAGTAAGGCCAATTCCTCATTCGTTAAGAATCCAGATAGATCATTTATGCATAGCTCGTTGAGTGCTGTTGAGTTCCCAGCATCATCACTTACTGTCATGGTGGCATTATGCACAAACAATCCTTCGAGATCATTAAAACTTTGGCTACCAAAAAAGGGCTGAGAAGTCGTTAAAAAAACAAAAGGTGGCTCACCCGAGGCGATTGATCCCTCAACAACATAGGATGACTGAGTATCAGGGAGATCGATAGTAATTTCTTTTTCACAAGCAGAAGTCAGTACGCCGATTGCGATTACCCACAAACCAATAGACCGTTGAATGTTATGTAGTGACATCATTAAAATTTAAAGTTCCAAGCTCCTGTAAATAAAACGGGAAACAACGAGGCCTGCTTTGCGCTTACCTCGAGGTCGCCGGCAGAAAGATCACCTTGAAAATCATAGTATATAAAATATGGATTGTAACGATTATAGGCATTGTACACCGACAAGGAAACGGCAGAATATCGTTTATCATCATCGCGAAGAAGCATGGTGGCCGATAGATCTAATCGATGATATGCCGCCATCCTATAGTCATTTCTTGGACCATAAACATTGGTTACCTCACCTCCAATGAAGTACCATTGAACGGGCAAGGTCGTGTTTTGGCCACTGCCATAAACCCAAGTAGCACTGACATCCCACTTTTCATTCACATCATACATAAGTACAACCGATGCGTCGTGACGTCGATCAAACTTTGCACGGAAGGGCATTCCGTTGTTTATATCATCAAATCGACGCTCACTCCAAGAGAGCGTATACCCTACCCATCCATTGAATTTACCATAGCGCTTCTTGACAAAGAACTCAGCACCATAAGCATAGCCATTACCGTATACAAATTGATCTTCCGTTTCTTGCGTACCATCATCGTTGGCACCCTCAGCATATTCAATTTGGTTCCAAAGTCTTCTGTAATAGCCTTCCACAGACATTTCATAGGCATTATTCTTGAAGTTTTGGAAATAACCAATCGATCCTTGCACTGCAGTTTGTGGCTTCGAGCGGTCTGTACTTGGCACCCATAAGTCAGTAGGAAGTGTGGTTGTCGACTGAGAGACCAAGTGCATGTATTGTCGATTTAATGAAGTCCCACATTTAATGGATGCCGTTGGATTCAAAAGGAAACGCATACTTATCCTTGGCTCAAGACCATAATAGGTGGCAAAGGCCTCGTTTCTTCCTTTGGAAACCGTGTCGATGGGAAGCCCTGTGGTTTCATCATAATAGATTCTGTCTCCCGGTCCCACATTGGACCATAAACTTGCACGAAGACCAAGATTTAGCTTCCACCACGATGTTGCATCCCATTCATCTCTGAAATAAATCGCCCCTTCGTGAGCCCATTTAGGATCAAGGTCATTAGTGAAATCTTCCTCTCCTGAACCGAGCTCTACTTGATAGGGTGTAAATCGATGAAAAATATACTCATAGCCGAAACGCGCATTGTGTCGCACAGAAGGATAATAATCAAAGTGCCCTTTTATACCGTAATCTCGTATACCTGACTGCAACTTGAATCGAAAGGTTTGGAAGCCTGCGTTGACTCTAGAGATATAATCATTAAAAACCAAGGTCGTATTTAAAAAGAGGCGAGGCTTAAACTGTTGATTCCAACGCATTGTGGCTGTTGTATTACCCCATGGAATTTCAAAATTAAAATCACCATCTGATGAGCCAAAAGCAAATCGATCACGCCCGATGTAACTCGAGATAAATAAGCGGTCTTTATCTGTAAGCTTAGCGTTGATTTTTATGTTTACATCAAAGAATGATGGAATTCTTCCTGAATTTCCTTGCTTACTTAATAGAGGGTTGATGAGGTAGGGTAAGTAGGTGATCCGATTACTAATTAGAAAAGATGCCTTTTCCTTTTTGAGAGGTCCTTCAACTGTGAATCTTGAAGCGATGGCCCCGATCCCCCCTTCGGCATGAAATTCTTGCATATTGCCTTCTCTCATCGAAACGTCCAAAACAGAAGATATCCGTCCGCCATATTCTGAAGGCATAGTTCCTTTAATCAGTTTCGTACTCTTTATAGCATCCGAGTTAAACACACTAAAGAACCCAAGCAAGTGACCGGGATTATATACCGTAGCATTATCGAGTAAGACGAGGTTTTGGTCAGGTCCTGATCCTCGAACATAAAGTCCTGAATTACCCTCTCCACTACTCATAACTCCGGGCATGAGCTGCAAGGTTCGTAAGATATCTGCTTCCCCAAAAAGAGCGGGTAGTTTTTTCACTGTGGAGGTCTCCACTTCAAGGACTCCCAAATCAGTAGATGATACATTTTCATCTTCCCTTTCGCCTGTCACAACAACTTCTTGCAAGAAATCTTCATCAGAAGCTAACTCAAAATTGAGCACAACATTGGAATCAATAAGATTGACTTCCACAATAGACTCTTGCAGTCCTATAAAGGAACATTGTATTCTGTAGGAACCGGGAAGCAGAGACAGGGCGTAATATCCATACGTATTGGTAACCACAGCAATGTCTGCGTTTTCGACTTGGATAACAGCTCCTATCAAATCTTCACTCGACTCTGCCTCGAGTACGTAGCCGCTAACCAGTATTTTTTTTTGTGCTTGAAGAGAAGATGGACAACAACAGAAAAAGGCAAACAAAAGCGTGGAAAATGCTATTAAACAAGAGGGGGTTGACCTTTTTTTCATGATGGACCTCAAAAATAAGTTATCTCATAGGTATAACCACTTTTCTTTCATAAAGTTCCTCTCCGCTCTGCAAATCATAGACACCAACTAAAAACATCCCTTCCTTTAGCAAAGCACTTTCTAGGGAAACGGGGATATCAATGGTTGAAGCGCCATACGTATTAAAGCCATCTTCATAGATGAATTGACCACTTATGCTGTGAAGTACTACACCAATACTTTCCCTCTCATCGGTATCGATTAGGAGGTTAAACTTGTCCTCAATAATTGGATTGGGATACAATTCTACGTTGCCATTGGCTTCCGCCGTGCGCCGCGCCATATACATGGCAAAAAAGGAAGGAATACCATAGCCATACTCATAATCAGGGTTGGAAAACTGATGGCTAAAGCGCTTTACATCGCTAAGGATCTCAAAAGGTGTTAACTCGGGATACGCACTCCAATACGAAGCACACAATCCGCTGACTAGAGGGCTGCTAAACGACGTTCCATCAGCGTAGGTGAGAAAGCCATACGGCGAGGTCGTGAGCACATCATATCCCACGCCCATGACATCAGGTTTAATACGACCATCAGCTGTAGGGCCTAATGAGGAGAACGACACCCGATTACCGTCTATCGTTGTTGCTCCTACCGCCAGAACACTATCTCCATCTGCAGGGGCTGTGACATATTGCCAAGCATCATTCCCAGAATTTCCGGCACTATTAACTACTAAAAATCCCTTTCTTGCTGCAAGATCGGCCGCAATAGTAATTGGCGTCGTATTGCCGTCCATATCCTCAATTGTATGGTTTTGATCGGCAATATCAAACCCGGTCGAATAGCCAAGAGAAGTGTTTATCACTGAACGAATCCCCATGATACTATCCGCGTGTTCCGCAGCAATAGCCCACAAATACTCTTCATAGAGACCTTCAGAATCCGTATCCTCTGTAACAAACAAATAAGCCTTACTTAGCGGAGCAGAACCAATCATTTGGCCCTCAAAATATCCAAGCATTGTACCAAGCACTAGGCTGCCATGACTGCCCTCAGAAAAAACATCTGGGTCATCATCTACGAAGTCATAGACTGGAACAATACGACCATCATTTCGTGCTTGAGCAAGATATCCCGAGTTATCCATTCCCTGAAAGCCGTTATCCATTACCGCAATCTCTATGCCTTGCCCCTGAAAACCATATGAATGGAGTTCTATTCCACCGTGCATCCTAATGTTAAGGGCTGACTCGCCATACATCCTATCCCCTCCTTTATTCTGCCCTTTAATCCCCTTGCCTCGTCGCTTCTTGGATTTACTTTGCGTCTTAACCATAAAGACAGTATCCACAAATGGCAATGCAAGTAAAGAATCTATGGCTTCTGAAGTCTGAATTGCACCGAGCATACCATTGAGCCACTTACTGGTGTACTTACATTCAATAAACGAATCTACCGCAGCTATGTAGGCAGAAGGTATAGGCAAATCAGTACGCTCAATAGGAATATCATAAGCGGCTCGCCTAGCGAGTGCATTTGGTGCCATAAAAAGGGCGGGATTGTCTAAAGAAAATTCAGAGGCCTCCTTGTTGGCAAACTGCAACCAGTAGATATCCTGAGCTCCTGCAGTAGAAACAATAAAGCAATAAACAGCTAATACTATCAGTCTATACTTATTAAACCAACCTTTAATCCCTATCATATAATGCATGTAATTTACCTACATAACGAAAAAAGCACCAATAAAATTGGTGCTTTTTCATGGTTTCATGGATTACTTATATCGTTATGCAGGCTTTTCAGTAGTATCTGAAAGATCTGCTTTGTAAGCTGGACATGTAGTGTGTTGGCAAGAAGATACCACAGCGGCTGTGATGATTAGTGCCAAAGCCAAAATGATTTGTCGAGTTTTCATAGCTTCTATGTTTAGTGTAAAGTTAATATTTAAAATTTTCCTTTGCTAGAGTGAATCGTAAGTTTTCAAGAGCTTAGTAGTTTTTGTCTAGTAATCCTAAATCTAGGATGAGTATCTGGACTACAGTTGACAAGTAAAGAACGATTTGTTAAGCTGTTTTCTTATGTAAACCATCTAACAATACCTACATATACGGAAGGAAAAAGAGAAGGTTACAGACATATAGAATTTTTTTTCATATAAATTAAAAGGGAAACCTTTAGTTGTATCTTTAGCGCCATGCAATTGAAACGACCTTTAGCCTTTATTGATCTCGAAGCAACTGGTGTTGATACCGTGAATGATCGCATTGTGGAGATTGGTATTGTCCTGCTTGATCTTGAAGGTCAAGAAACAGAACACCGCTATTTAGTGAATCCCACCTGCCCTATTCCAAATGAAGCAAGTATGATTCACGGAATCAAAGATGAAGATGTGGCGAACTGCCCGACCTTTAAGGAAATTGCCCAAGAATTGTTTGATTTATTAAATCCATGTGATTTCGCAGGATTCAGTTCGAACAATTACGACATCCCTCTCCTAGCCGAAGAATTTCTTCGTGCTGATCTTGTATTATC
>JAYYPZ010000121.1:0-12940 GCA_036128775.1 Bacteroidota bacterium | reverse complement strand
CCGGCATGTACAACATATTTTGATGGAAGTTTGGCAACATCAGAGTTTCCAACGGGAGATATATCTATGGTGGGTTGGTTTACGTGGTGCAGCGCGAAGCCAACATAACCATTCGTACGGTCATCTCGTCCCTTCATAAACCACAGGGCTCCTGCACTTGCATCAAAGTAGGTTTGTGACTCATTAAAGTTGAGGAATAATTGATCACCCGTAATAGGAATATTGGCATCATACGCCAAACCACTCCACTGGTGCCCGAGTCTTAATGCGCTTGCATCAAACGATTGTTGGTAAAAATTTCCCTGTAAACCAACTACAAAAAATTGACGCGCGCGTTGATCAAGGGCCTGCATGTAGGAGAGTCCAAGACCCATTTGGGTGGTTCCAAATTGTGCGTCCCCAGCCTTGTCGTTCATAGCGTTTAAGCTAACACTGATGGCATTATTCTTAATGTATCCCTGACCTGTAGGAATGCGTATGTCTGCTCCGGCCCAAATTGTACGAAACGAACCCACCTGTTCCCCTTGGAGTACCTCGCCCCACTGAGATCGGTAAAGAGAAGTTGCCCGATAGTTTCCATTAAAAAGACCCGTCATCGCTGGATTAAGATGAGTGGGCGCAGCGTAAAATTGAGAGATATGGGGGTCTTGTGCTTGTACTGTAGTAGTAGCAACAAGGAGTAAACCCAACAAACTCTTAAACATTTTCTTCACGTTTTTCGACATTTTCTTCACATTTTGACAACCTTAAGATAATTGATAGGTTTCGTGACGACAAGAATCATGACCATAAAAATCAATCGAGAATTCTACTTTTGTTACAAAAGAGGCAAATTATATGTATAAAACGCACAATTGCGGGGAGTTACGCATTAGTCATGATGGTAATATGGTGGTTTTATCGGGCTGGGTCCATAGGGTTCGGTCCTTAGGAGCAATGACCTTTTTAGACCTAAGGGATCGTTTTGGAAAAACACAATTAGTTTTTGATGAGGCTATTGATAAAGGCCTTTTAGCAAAAGCTGCCGACCTTGGACGGGAGTTTGTTATTCGGATAGAAGGTGTTGTCCGTGAGCGCAGCAGTAAAAACGACAAACTACCAACGGGACATGTGGAGGTGGTTGTACAGCGCTTAGACATACTTAATCGCTCTGAAGTACCACCCTTCACAATAGAAGATGATACAGATGGCGGAGAGGAGCTGCGCATGCAATACCGCTATCTTGATATAAGAAGAGACGCAGTACAATCCAAACTACTTTTCCGGTCAAAAGTGGCGCAGGCTGTTCGCCAGCTGCTAAGTGCTCAACACTTTACAGAAGTGGAGACTCCCGTATTGGTAAAAAGTACTCCTGAGGGCGCTCGGGATTTTGTTGTTCCAAGTAGGCTTAATCAGGGTAGTTTCTATGCCTTACCCCAATCCCCACAAACCTTTAAGCAGTTGCTTATGGTAGGAGGGCTAGATCGATATTTTCAAATTGTTAAGTGTTTTCGTGATGAGGATTTGCGTGCTGACCGGCAGCCAGAGTTTACTCAAATCGATTGCGAGCTAAGCTTTGTGAATCGAGACGACATTTTGGAAATCTTTGAATCCTTTACCAAAACGTTGTTTGCATCGGTTCTTAATGTTCAGCTAGAAGATTTCCAACGCATGCCTTATAAAGAGGCTATAGACAAATATGGAAGCGACAAACCCGATCTTCGGTTCGACATGCCCATTCAAGAAATGAAGCCCCTATTGCCCCAGGGGGGGCTCTCAATCTTAGATTCAGCAGAATCAATCGGGGCCCTGTTGGTTAAAGGGGGTAATGATTATACGCGAAAGCAAATAGATGCACTGACTGATTGGGTTAAGCGCCCTCAAATTGGAGCTAAAGGGCTGATTTACATACGATGCAATGATGATGGAAGTACAAAGTCTTCCGTAGACAAATTCTACGATGAAGCGGCTCGAGAAGCTATTAAGGCTGGCTTAGGAGGCGAACCGGGGGACTTGATTTTAATTATGGCGGGTGACTATGGTATTGTTCGAAAACAGCTTGGCGCATTGAGGACTCATTTGGGCGAACAGCGAGGACTTATTGACCCTTCCGTATTTAAACCATTATGGGTTGTAGACTTTCCCCTTTTAGAGTGGGATGAAGAAGCAGGTAGGTTTTTCTCTATGCACCATCCATTTACTACACCAAGCCCATCTTCTCTGGAGCATTTGGAATCAACCGACCAAAAGACCTTGGAAAACTTAACAGCAGATGCCTATGATCTAGTAATCAATGGCGTTGAGATTGGCGGGGGGTCCATTCGAATTGCCCAACGATCTCTACAAGAACGAGTATTCCGCCTTCTTGGTTTTACGGATGAAGAAGCCCAAGACCAATTCGGATTTTTGTTGAATGCTTTCCGCTATGGTGCTCCACCTCACGGGGGTATTGCGCTTGGTTTTGATCGACTGGTGGCGCTTATGGATGGCTCGAACTCTATACGAGATTACATAGCATTTCCTAAAAACAACCAAGCAAGAGACGTTATGTTGGATGCTCCAAGCCGAATCGATAAAGAGGCTTGCGCGACGCTAGGCATTTCTGTTCACGAAGCAGAAGAATAGAAACAAAAAGGAATTCAACTTATTAAGAAATATACTTACGCGGTATTCTTGAAGAAATGGTTGAAATAATTTCATACACCGAAAGACCTGTGTGCTGGGCCATTTCTTTAGCCAACAAGCCATTACCTAAAACGGTCACCACACTGCCCACTTGAATTGCCGGGATATTGGTAACATCAATCATGGTTAAATCCATACATATTTTACCAATGATTCGGGCCTTATGAAGGTTTACCATCGTATATCCTCCAGACCAAAGTGTACTCAGCCCGTCGGCATAACCCAAGGGAATGGTGGCAACTTTCATATCACGGTCTGCAATAAACGAACGGTCGTATCCAACGCTTTCTCCTTTTTGAACGTGGTGAATTTGGGTTATCCGGCTTATCCAAGTTAGAACGGGCTGTATTTCAGCCACAGAGGGCTCAGAGTAGCCATATAAGCCCAACCCTAACCGAACCATGTCGAAATGGGCAGAAGGAAAGCGCAGGATGCCTGACGAGTTTGCTAGGTGCTTTAATACGGGCCGTCCAATCGCTTTTTCAAGATGCTCAGCACATAGAGAAAATGCTTCAATTTGACGTTGAGTGAAGGTGTCATGCTGGGCATTGTTGCTGCTCACAAGGTGGGAAAATGTCGAGGCTACCGCGACATGGTTTTCCTTGATTTGTTGAACAATCGATGTTGCCTCGCTCATTGGAAACCCTAGTCGTTTCATACCAGAATCCCACTCAACATGCACCTTGGGTAATCGCTCAAGGGATTGGCTAGCAAGAATCCATTTTTGCAGAGATTCTTGGCTAAAAAGAACAGGCTCAAGGTTATGCTCGACCAGAAGGTCAATGGCCGTAAAGTCGGCATTCATTACCATGATTGGGCTTTGAATACCAGCCTCTCGAAGCACAATTCCCTCATTGGTATAGGCAACTGCAAGGTAGTCTGCGCCAAGGGCGGATACGTGTCTCGCTACCTCAATAGATCCTGACCCATAGGCTAAGGCTTTAACCATTACCATAATTTTGGACCGCGGTGCTCGCTGTCGATAGGCGCTAAGGTTACTTGTAATTTGACTTAGGCTTACTTCTAAAAAACTGGGATGCGCGCGCTGCATGAGATGAGGAAAAATGGTCTCTAATGCGAATGTGCGACTTCCCTTGATTAAGATGGTGGTATTCCGCCGATCAAAATGGTCAATTGCCTCAACCAAATCAGCGGTGGACTCTACGACTAAATGTGGATACGAAATCCCATACTTTTTTATGGCTTTTTGCCACTTTGAACCCACACCGATAAAAAAGGAGACAGGGTGATTGTTTAGATAGTCAAACACAAGAGAAAACCAGGGTTCGTCCTCTTCGACAGAGTCTGAACTTAACTCAGAAAGAATAATGCCGTGTTTCCTTTGATCGAATTGCTCTAAAAACTCTAAAGCAAGTTTTAAACTCTCTTTGTCATTTGACCACGTATCATTAAGTAATATCGACTGGCTATCTCCGTGGAGCACTTCGAGTCGCAATGGGATGGGTTTTATGCTGCCCAGGGCAATTTGGACAGCCTTCGGGGGTATATCACAACATAAAGCAACCAGCGCAGCCGCCATGGCATTGCTTTGCATGGCAAGGGTGTTAAATCGCGATGAAATGACTTGAAGAATCCCTTGGTCAATACCTGACTGTTCGGAATTTTTTGCATTCCAAAAACATAGTTCTTTTCCCTCCGTAATCCGTTTTGATTCGGGCGATTCAATAAAAGCAACAACATCCGGAATATGTGCAGGTAAGCAGATTGTGCGGGCGTAATTTTTTACCAACGCCAGTTTTTCTTCAATTTTTACTTGTCGATTTGGAAATCCAGCGTCATGGGCATCCCCAATGTGACATAATGCTACGATATCTGGCTGTATCATCGCCTCTAACTTTTCCATTTCTCCCACGGATGATATGCCGGCTTCAATAATCGCAATAGCATCTTCAGGTCGAACTTTCCAAACCGAAAGCGCCACTCCAATTTGGGAGTTATGGCTTCGAAATGAACGGTAGCTTCTTTTTTCAGATTCAATCAATTGGTGGGCCCATTCTTTAACAATGGTCTTTCCATTGGAACCCGTAATGCCCACAAAGCGCGTATTGACCAATCGTTCTCGATGCATCAATGCTGTTTGTTGGAGGGTTAGAAGAACGTCTGGACAACGCATAATAAACAGACCCTCAGGAATAGATCCATTGATTTGGAAGTCTTCTTGGGCCACAATGGCTAACACGCCCTTGTCAATTGCATCTTGTATAAAATCATGGCCATTTCTCCGGCCCGTGAGACAAAAAAACACCCCATTTGATCCATCTACAATATCCCGCGTATCAATAAACAAATGCTCAAAGTGAACATCCTCAGGTAAAGGAGTTGATGATTGGAGATGACAAAAGTCAGCCCAAGCGGCAAGTGAATACGACGACATAGGATACTAATGTACTATGATTCAAAAACTAGAAGAAAAGTAGTTTTATTGCCATAGCAATCAAGGCAAACACCAACACTTTTCTTAGAAAGGGGCTTCCCTTTGTAATCGCGAGGTAACTCCCCACAAAACTTCCCATAATATTGCCTACAATTAGAATCCCAGCAAGCTGCCAATCAACAAGGTCCTGATGGATAAAGATTACTAAGACAATACAGGTGTATGCGGAGACTAGCAAGACTTTTACAGCATTGGCTTGAACCAAATCTCGCGAATAGAGGCTCTGATATATTGTCAACATAAGCAGACCCGTTCCCGCTTGGATTAAGCCACCATAAATTCCGATAAAAAACATACAAATGGGCAGCATATATTGCTTGTTTTTGACCATAGAGATGGTTTTATCCATGGGAAAAACGGTGATCCCTGCAGCTAAAATCATGACAATGCCCAAAAGCCGCATAAAGGAACTTTTGTCGATGTATAGGGTAAGAATAGCACCAATGATCGCCCCCCCAATAGACAAAACAATCCATTGAATAGTTGGCTTTGGCCACTCAACCCCACGGCGCTTAAACTCATAGCTTGCTGTAGAACATTGGGCTAAAATGGCTACGCGATTTGTACAGTTAGCCACCAAATGGTTAACACCCAGTCCGTCAATTAAGAACGGAAGTACAAATAATGAGCCCCCTCCTGCCATTACATTGATTACTCCTGCAAAAAAGGTAATGGCAAAGGCACCTAAAATTTCAAACATGGTGTATTCCACACGTTAAAGGTAAGGGTCAAAGTTGCATCTTTACGGTCTAGCCATGATTCGATTCACAAGCCTTCTGATTTTGTTTAACCTGGCCTTAAGTGATCTTAAGGGCCAATCAACTACTAGCGGCTTGGAATCAACATATCATTCGATGCAAAATGGTGCAGTAAGGTGCATGGTATTACCTACAATTCTTCCTACAAATGTCTCAGAAACAAGCCAACCATTTAGTTATTGGTATAACAAAGTCGACCGGCAATATGGAAGCTTAAGGGCTACGCTGCAAACGGCGGATCTTGTAATTGCTCCCATGTTGGCCACGATTGGTGAATCACCTTATGGAAATCCTCCATTGTACAGTGTCCCAGAAGACTGGTTTAAATCAATTAGTAGTTTGGGCATTAATCACACATGCCTGTCAAATGCGGCCACACTTAGGGCAAAACCACCTTCTGTAATACGCCGGACAGAAATTCTTCAGCAAGAAGGTATCGTTCCAATGGGGTTGTTTGATGGTGTCCAAACCGAAGGTATACATTGTGTAATCAATGAGATCAAGGGACTTCGTGTCGCCCTCTTTTCCTTTGTATATCCTTTTCAGGATTATAATGGCCAGTTTGGAATGTCTGGTTTTGATATAGATCGGTTTGCTGCATTTTATTCAGAATATAGTGACAGCATTGATTGCTGGATAGCGATTCCTTCCTGGAAAAACGCCCAATATGGAGCGGTTTCTAGTGGCGAACAAAGGGAGCTTATGAACACACTTTCTCGTGCTGGATTTAATGTGGTGATAGGATACTCCGGCAAGCACATGTGTATTGAAACCATGGTGCAAGATTCTACCAAGCTTTTATTATTTGATGTGGGTACCACATTACCCGCGTCTATTTCTCAAACAGGAAGTGGGGTGTTGGTAGAGTTTTCCATAGATACCGTTACCAAGGCGATACAAAACGTCGGACTTATTCCAATTTATCCCTTACTGGTAGATCAAAGTGAAGAGAGAGAAATGGAGCTTATGGCGGTTTTTGGTCGGGACTTAGAGGTTTCCGAGTATTCAACAAACTTATCCCAAGATCAGGAGTCCCATTTCAAAGCATTTATGGCCAAGTTTAGACAAACCAAACCCTTGTCAATTAAGGAGTTTTACTACCCGCAGTCGCTAGCCATACGAAATGATGCATCGAATGCCATCCAACTACAGAAAGGATGGGAAGTTGATTCGACAATTCAGAGTGCGCCGCGTGGTTATGGTGTTCAGTTTCTTCAGTTACCCCGGGAAATTATGCTTGATACCGAGTATTATCAGCATCTTCGGGGATATTCGGTGTTTGAAATCAATGGACGCTTCCATTATGTTCTTGGTAAAAACCTTACTTTGGAAGAGGCAGAAAATCTATTACGAGAGTTAAGGTCAAAGTCACATGAATTTGCTCAAATTGTACAAATCAAAGGATCAACTCTTGTTTCAACGACTGATGGTGAATAAACGTACTGTATGGACCCGCTTTTTGCAGACATAGGAAACTCTACCATAAAAATAGCACGCCTTGTAAATGGGTCGGTTGACCGACTTTCTTATACAGATCATCAAAATGCCCCCAAAGACCTTCTTTCTTCCGTAAGCCTATTATCCAATGTGGGCATGTCGCTTGCAGAGCAGCAAGCGCGATTCGGAGACTGCGCATCTGTCCATGACCTGCTTGATAGGTTGCCGTTGAATCTTGCGTATAATCATCCAAAGCAACTGGGTCAAGATCGCATTGCTGTCATGATGGCTGCATGGTCCTACGACAATAGAACGAAATCAAAGAAGAGCACTTTTGCAGTAATCGATTTTGGTTCTTGTGTAACGACAGATATTGTGAACTCCAAGGGGAAACACTTAGGGGGGAATATAGATTTAGGTCTTTTGTGGAGGCTTCGCGCCGCCCACTCTTTCTCAGAAAACCTTCCAATGGTTGACATAGGGGATAGCGCCCAGGACTTAGATGGTTTTTTGGCAAACAATACCCTTCAAGCGCTGGACTTTGGAATAGTATCAGGCTTCTTGCGCCAACAGATAAACCATATAAAGACATGCTTTGAACAGCATGGGGTTGAACGTGTTTTCTTAACCGGGGGCCACTCTTCATGGATTGCTAAGTTTTTACCTAGAGAAGGGGTGCGAGAAATAATTGTAGATGAAGACCTTGTAATTCGCGGATTAAATGACATTTTTGCACTCGGTTAATATGTTGATTAGCAACTGCCCCCATAGAATCTCAAAGTCAACAAGCTTCCTAGCCCTTGCGGTTGGTGCGTTTCTTTGGTCATCAGGCATTTATGCTCAATCCCCCTATTCTCGTTTTGGATTTGGCGGATATCTAAAGCCACAAAGTATTGGACAAACCTCGACTTCCAGTTTAGGTATTGGCTTCCGATCAACTACTATGTTAAACCTCAACAATCCTGCTGCTCTATCCGAATTGGAGTGGACTACGTTTGAGGCGGGTGCAAGAATAGATAATTATCGAATAAACCTTGGGGATCAAAACTATTCATCCCCAACGGGCAGGGTGTCTAACTTAGCCATTGCCGTTCCCATACGCGTAAAAAATAAAAAACGCTGGGGAAGTAGTTTTTCATTAAGTCCATCAGGTGTGGTTCAATATGCTTTTAATGAATCGGTAGATTCTTTGGAAATTGAGCACACGAAGTATGAAAGGGGAAGCGGTAGTTCTTATGCTGTTAATTGGTCAAATGGTTGGTTGTGGAATGCGACATCAATAGGCCTTTCATGTATATACTCATTTGGCACGGAGTCAAATTTTCAAGGAATTATTGTAGATGATTCGCTCAATGCCCGCAATAGCCGAAAGACCTCCCGTCTAAATCACCAATCCCTTCAGTTTAATCTAGGGTGGCAGTACACTATACCCCTTGGTGCAGGCCAACCGGACAGGTTTCGCCCAAAGCTTACCCTTGGCGCAAATTTAGCAGCAACAGCTCAGGCTAATCGAAACATTACCCGCCAGGATGAACTTACATTAACCAGCGTGCTTACTGGCCAGGAGGTCGCTATAGATACATTAAGTGTTGAGGCGGTATCTGCCGGCAACTTGCCCAAGGGAATTGACCACTTCGGGTTGGGGCTTTCTGTTGGAGACCACAGGGCGTGGTTAATTCATGCCGATTATAGGTATTCGTTGTACAATGAATATTTTCATTGGCTTCCCGGTGACGAAACCTACAGAAACACACATTACGCGGCTCTGGGTTTTCGTGGTACACCCAATTACAGTAGCCGTAATTTTTTTGCACGAATTGAGTATCGACTTGGCGGGCATTGGGAACAAAGCCCGCTTATTATAGATGGTATTCCTCTAAATACTTTTGGCATGGCCTTTGGAGTAGGTCTTCCTATGGGGAAATCCATGTCGAGGTTAAATCTAAGCGCCGCCTTTGAAAGACGAAGTGGAGGAGGCAACCTTTTAAGCCAAGAAGATTGGGTTTCCTTAGTCATAGGAGTAAACCTCAACGACAAATGGTTTGTTAAACGAAAATTTAACTAAATGAAAAATTATATTGTAACACTATCAATGGTATTGACCTTTCAGGGATTGTTTGCCCAACAGAGCGAGGTAGATAGAATAGGTGACGATTTACGCTCAAGGTGCAGCGGAATGGCGTATGCCGACCATCCCCAATCTACCCAAGACACCTTTGCCTTCTTTGTGACGCGTTACAAAAACAAGGATTATGCTTCAGCGTATCCTTTCTGGAAGTCGATTTTGGATATCGCTCCAGATATTCAGCCGAGCGTATTACAGGGTGGGGTTGACATTATGAAGTCTCGATACAATAGCGCTTCAGATGACGCCACAAAAACAGCCATTGCCGATACAATTCTAGCATTGGCTGAAGCGATGCCATCTTGTTTAGGCTCTGGGGACAACTCATATATTGAATACAGAGTCTATCAATGGTATACGTACAGGAAAAATGCCAAGTCTAAGCTAGATGAGCTCTTTTCTCAATATTATGCTGAGAAAGGCAATGCAATGAATCCCCAATTTCTTCTTGTATGGCTAACGACAAGCATGTCATTAGATAAAAAAAATGGCACAGAGGGCGATCCGGTATGGGAGGTCTATGATGCGGTAGATCAAATATGTAATGCAAACCCAAGTGATGCTAATGCTCAAACGGCTGAAAAAGCGCTGGGCTTGATGAAGCAGTATAAGTATTTGGATTCTGCGCAATTGGTTACGCGAAGTGAGGCCATGTACAACGCTTCACCCGAGGACTTTGCGGTTTTACGAAAGTGTGTTCGCTTTTTGCAACTAGCCAATGCAACAGACTTGGCCTTCTTTAAGGAAATCGCAAACAAATTGGCGGACAATGACCTTGCGCTTTATCCCGACAGCATGGAGTCGTTACAGTATGTTTTCACCCTGTACAAGCAGGCTGGGAATGTAAAAGGGGTGCAGGCTGTTGCGGAAAGAATGTTTGTACTAGACCCCAACTCTATGGATATAGCTATGTACCTCGCGCAATCTAAGGCCGCTGCAGGACAACTTAGTGAAGCTGTCACCTTTTATAACAAGGCTATATCTATGGGGGGTAATTCGGCCGAGATTAATTATACCATTGCGGGCTTGTACCAATCATCAGGCAGCTTCTCAGAAGCTCGACGATATGCAGAAAAGGCTCTTTCTGCAAGACCTGGATGGGCAAAGCCCCACATCCTAATCGGTAGATTGTATGCTAGTTCCGGACCACGGTGTGGTGAAGGGACGGGTTGGGATAGCCAGGTGGTAGTGTGGGCTGCAATTGATGAATGGAAGAAGGCGGGTGGTGATTCGGAGGCCCAGAGCCTTATAAGCCAATATTCAAAATACCTGCCTACGAGTCAAGACATTTTTATGCGAGACGGTGTAGAAGACGGGGGTCAATATTTTGTGTCTTGCTGGATTCAACGAAGTGTGACAGTACGCCCTCGACCCTAACTGTGATTAGACATTGCTCGTTTTTTGGAATTGCATTTTGTGCCCTGATATTCTCCTGCCATGGTGTAGAGGAGTCTAGTCAATCCCAAGAAGTTCATGTTCTAGGAAGCAGTAAATTCATAGGTGTGAGGCTTAATACGTACACAGATACTACGGTGGGATTAGTTGTTTTTTCAGAACAAGCGCTTGTTGACGAAGAGTCGTCGCGGTCCATGGTTTTTACAGGCTCAAGCCAGGCAGAATCCTATGTTGAGGGGTCTACAACTCCCAACACATTGTGGGCGGACACCCTTACCGCAGATCTTGATAATAAAAGACTTAAAGCAAGTGGACATTGCTTACTCGTTAATGTAGAGGGAGATACCTTTGTAACATCCGAAATATTCTTCGCTAGCGATTCGCTGTCGTCTTTTCATCCAACACGAGCAGTATTTAGCCCACGAGCTGAACGAAACATCGTATTGGAACCCGGAGAACATTTACTGGATTCTTTTGTATATACATCGTCAAAAACGCTACTTTGGAAGCATTAAGCCTATGAAACGATTTTTATTTTACTTGGAAATTCTTTGGATTGCCGCAATTCTTGCCTCAGTAATTGTGTTTGCCTGGAATTTCTACCAGCAAGGCTCCTTTAATGTTTCGGTGTATACTCCGCTTATTACCGGTGGGTTAAGTGGAATCGTATTGTGGAACATACGCAGGCAACGAAAATTTTATGATACGCTAGCGTCAAATAAAAAAACTTCCTAGCGTCAAGTAGCGCTAGCTGGGTTGATCCGTATGATACTTTTTGCAATCATTCTTTGTTTATTGCTTTCTGCACTGTTTAGTGGGATGGAGATCGCCTTCCTTGCGACGACCAAAACAGAATTGCAGGTTCTCGAAACCCGAACGAAAAGACAGCGCCCAAGGTTACAAGCTTTCTATGACCAACGGGATTCGGTGATAACCTCTCTGCTAATCGGCAACAACGTGGTTCTTGTGTTATTGGCATGGTTTACCACAAAACAACTAGAAAGAGTAAACCTTGGTTTTGACAACGAATCGAGCCAGGTCCTTTTCGAGACGCTTACTCTTACGGCAACGGTATTGGTTTTTGGAGAATTCTTCCCAAAACTCATTTTTCGTCGTTTTGCAGCAAAAATTTTACATATTCTTGCCCCCCTTCTTTATTTACAGGTGGCCATTTTGGGTCCACTAACCTATGTGTTTAAGAAAGTCTCTAGTTGGATAACAAGCCCATTTATTAGAGGGTTGGAAAACAGTAGGAATGAACCTGAAGCGGGAGCAGAAGACTTAGAAAACTTTATTCGACAACAGTCTACGCTGTCTGAAGATGGAGAAGATGATTTAAATGTGGGCTTTTTTAAAAATGCCCTCATCTTAAAAGATGTACGTGTAAGAGAATGTCTCGTTCCAAGAACATCCATTGTTGCCCATGATTTGTCTGAAGGAAAAGATGTTCTTCGCCAAAAGTTTTTGGATTCAATGCATTCAAGAATTGTGGTGTACCACGACGACATTGATCACATTGTGGGCTATGTACATCATTTTGAAGTTTTATCCTCAGCCAAAAGTATTGAAGCGCTGATTCGCCCTCTTTTTGTGACGCCGGAGTCCAAATCGGCTCGGGACTTGTTAGAAGATATGCTGAGCGGCCATTTTCATATGGCCTGGGTTGTAGACGAATATGGCGGAACGGCTGGGATTGTAACCCTCGAGGACATTGTTGAGGAAGTGGTTGGCGAGATAGAAGATGAGCATGATGAGGCTCAGCCACCTTTTAGCCCGGCAGGCCCAAGAACTTGGTCAATAGAAGGCTCTGTAGAGATTGACCTAATTAATGAAAAACTATCCCTTGCGATTCCAAAAGGAGACTATGAAACGATTTCCGGATACATTTTTCATGGCATGGGAGAGATTCCCAACCAGGGACAACATTTCATGATCGACCATTTCGAGCTCGAGATATTAGATCGGTCGGCCTCCAAGATTCACCGCCTTAAGCTCACCGACTGTCGCTCTTGACCAATAGAACAACAGAGCCCCTTGCCTGAACAGTTTAGAGAAGCTATCTTTGTAGGCCAAATTTTATATTATGGCAGTAATTGGATCCATTCG
>JAYYPZ010000120.1:0-10978 GCA_036128775.1 Bacteroidota bacterium | reverse complement strand
GGATGGCTGGATCAGGGTTTCCCCCATTGTCCAATATTCCCTACTGCTGCCTCCCGTAGGAGTCTGGGCCGTGTCTCAGTCCCAGTGTGGCTGATCATCCTCTCAGACCAGCTACTGATCATTGCCTTGGTGAGCTGTTACTTCACCAACTAGCTAATCAGACGCACACTCATCCCTAACCGCCTGAGCTTTAAACAAAAAACGATGCCGTTTCTTGTTACTATGGAATATTAATCCCAGTTTCCCGGGGCTATCTTCCTGATAGGGGTAGATTGTGTACGCGTTACGCACCCGTCCGCCACTCGTGTATTCCCGAAGGAACCTTACCGTTCGACTTGCATGTATTAGGCCTCCCGCTAGCGTTCATCCTGAGCCAGGATCAAACTCTCCAAACTAATGAATCGTGATCCCCCAAAGGGGTATAATAAAAATTGGCTTAGTGTGATTTTATTACGCTTTCGTCTTCCAGTATGTCAAAGAACTTTTTATGAATACACAATGACATCCGTAGAAATCAGTGTGACTTTTCTCAAAAGGAACGTGAAGATAAGAGCATTTTTAATATCCACGCAACTTTTGGTAAATATTTTTTCGCTTTTTTCTACCTCGCGACTTTCACCAGATGAACTGGCCTTGGGCGATGGTTTTCTGCATGGTGTAAGACTGATGATCTTCGCTTATTTTTAAGGCGCTCGACAGTCGCAGAAATGCACGTTTGTTTAGAACAATCCCTCGTAAGGGAATGCGAATGTACGATAAATAATTATACATTGTTCCAATAATCGAAAATAATGCTCAATTTTTATTCAGGCCCCTCCAAACTAGCCCCTCCGGTATCCAAGGAAATACATGAAAACCTAAGAGGTAATGCTAAGTATCCTTTTTTGGAGATATCTCATCGGTCAAAAGATGTTGTCAATTTATTTGCGGAAGCAAAGCAGTTGTTTCGAGCGTTATTCAATGTTCCTGATGCCTTTGACATTTTGTTCATGCATGGGGGCGCCACCTTACAATTTTCTGCTATTCCTATGAACCTATGTATCCGTAACAAAGGAAACGCAGGCGTCATTAACTCAGGCAGGTGGTCAGCGCTAGCCCTCGTCGAGATTGAGAAATGGTGTCGAGGAGAAGTCATCGCATCTTCACAGGTCAATCATTTTAACAAGCTACCTGCAATCCCAAGTCTTGAGCAAGACTATGACTACATACATATATGTACAAACAATACCATCCATGGAAGTCAATTTCATACCATACCACGATTCAATTGCCCTTTAGTCGCTGATATGTCTTCGGAAATTGGCAGCAGACCGATTGACTGGTCTCTATATAATGTCGTTTTCGCAGGCTTTCAAAAAAATCTAGGCTCAGCAGGCGGCGGTATCGTAATTGTGCGCCGAGAGGCTATTAAAGAACAAAACAATGTCCCGTCGCTAATGAACTATAACAACCTGATCGCAAAACAATCTATGTGGAATACTCCACCTGTCTTCGCAGTATACTCCTGTTTATTGACGCTACGATGGATGGAAGCTTCGGGAGGAATTGCCCATTTTGAGCAGGAAAGGCGTAAAAAAGCCAATATACTCTACAATACCCTTACTGATTGCCGGCATTTCTCCCTGCCGATTCATCCCGACCATCGTTCTCATCATAACATTGTTTTTGAAGCCAACAGTGAGGCGATAGAAGAACAATTTCTAATGGCAGCTCAGCATGCCGACATTGTTGGACTTCAAGGGCATCGCAGTCGAGGAGGACTGAGAGCATCTATATATAATGCACACACACAAGATGATGTAGAACAGCTATGCCAATTTATTCGAGATTTCGATCAAAAAGTATAGCTTGGTATAGAATATCAATTCACATTCCTACAACCATTAAAACATCCTATGATAATCATACGCCCTTTTGCTGCACTTCGTCCTCAATCTGGACTGGAATCCAAGATTGCCTCTCGTCCTTATGATGTACTATCCTCTGAAGAAGCAAGGCAGGAAGCTAAAGGCAATGAGAAAAGCTTTTACCGCGTCATTAAACCTGAAATCAACCTAGACTCAACAAAACCGTCCACAAAGGAAGCGCAATATGCGGCAGCAAAAAATGCGCTGGAGGAGTTTATCCGCGAGGGGTGGCTGCAATATGACCAAAAGGAATCCTATTATATCTACAGACAAAAAATGATGGATAATGACCAATATGGTCTAGTGTGTTTGAGTTCAGTCGATGACTATATGAATGATCGAATCAAAAAACATGAGTACACCCGGCCTGCCAAAGAAGAGGACAGAATTCATCATATGTATACCATCGGAGCCCATCCAGGACCTGTTTTCCTAGCGCATCATCATATGGCTGAACTCGCTGCCATAAAAAAGTCTTGGTGCGCATCAAATAAACCGGACTTTTCCTTTACCTCCGAGGATGATGTCCTGCATGAGGGTTGGACAATTGATGACGATCAGACAATTGAGGCCATTACGGCGTTATTTTCCAAGAATGTTTCACAGACGTACATTGCAGATGGTCATCATCGATCAGCAGCTAGCGCAAAAGTTGGGCTTAGAATGCGAGAAGAAAGTAGAGATAGCAAAGAATCCTATGAATCCTTTTTGTCTGTGTTATTCGATGAAGAAGAGCTTGACATTTGGGACTACAACAGAGTGGTAAAAGATCTTAATGGATACAATCCCACAGAATTTTTACATGCTATCGCTGAGCATTTTGAAATTACTCCATTAGAAGAAGCGTACAAACCTCAGGAAAAATACTCCTACGGAATGATGCTTGGTAATCAATGGTATCGAATAGACCTAAAGCAGACCCATGATGTAGGCCAAGGCATTGAAAGTTTAGATATTCAAGTCTTATCTGATTTGGTGCTCAATCCAATCTTGGGAATCAAAGATCAGCGAACCGATCCGAGGATAGATTTTGTGGGTGGGATTCGCGGTATGGATGGCTTATCCAACAGGGTCAAGAGTGGACAGTGGGCCCTTGCTTTCTCAATTCATCCTGTAAGTATGAAAGAGTTATTTGACGTAGCCGATAGCGGAGAAGTAATGCCTCCGAAATCAACTTGGTTTGAACCTAAACTTCGAAGCGGATTATTTATCAATCATTTTAATCGCAAACAATAAACCAAATGCTATGACTTGGAATCTATTCATTGGTGCAACGGCTCCTGTAATTGCCATCTTAGTTTATCTGTATTACAAAGACAAACATGAAAAAGAACCTTTATCAGTTTTAGGTATTTCCTTTTTACTAGGTTGCCTGAGCGTTATCTTCGTCTTACTTGCTAGCTTATTCTGGTGGAACCAATTTCCTCTTCATCTCTTCGAAGGAAATGAGTTGATCTACATGGCGATACATGCATTTATTGTTGTTGCCTTAACAGAAGAAGCCGGGAAGTTCCTTGCACTTCGCTATTATGCCTTTCGCAATAAAAATTTTAATGAACCCTTTGACGGTATAATCTACGCCGTATATATATCTATGGGCTTTGCATTTGTAGAAAACATCCTCTATGTCTCGCAAGGAGGAATGCGAGTCGCCATTCTCAGAACATTTACTGCCGTGCCTGCCCATGCCATGTTTGCTGTAATGATGGGGTATTACGCAGGACTCGCAAAGTTTGCTGCAGATGTTAGCGAGCAGAATCGGCTACTAGGAAGAGGACTTTTTATGGCTATCATCTTCCACGGAGCCTATGACTACTTCATTTTTATAGAGAGCTATCCCGGGTTGGCAATACTTACGCTTTTTACTCTTGTTATTGGAATTAAACTAGCACATAAACTCATGAATCAGAGCAGCGACTTAAGTCCATTTAAAGACCGCTGGGATGAGCCTTCTTGAAAAAAAAGAGCTACTCGATGACGCCTTAGAATTGTATTACAATCAAGCATTTATCGAACACGACCCTATATCGATACCGCATAGCTTTGAGCATCCAAGAGATATTGAAATTGCAGGATTTTTTGCGGCGCTTTTTGCCTGGGGCAATCGTAAGACCATCATCAATAAGAGCATCGATCTTTTAGATCGAATGGATAATGCACCCTACGAATATGTAACACAAGCCAATACTTCCAGCTTAGCCTCACTTACATCGTTTAAGCATCGAACCTTTAATGGAGAAGATATATTGGGCATTGTCAAAACCCTCCAATCCATCTATGCAAGATATGATTCCCTGGAAGATGCTCTTATCGTCGATGATCAAGATCGGCAAATCAATATCAAAGAGAACCTTCACAAACTGCACCTTTTGTTTGCACAATCGCCTTATGTTGCCAAGCGCACCATGCGCCACATCACTTCGCCTTATAAAAAGGCAGCCTGCAAGAGACTTTTGATGTATTTCCGCTGGATGGTGCGAAAGGATAGGTCCAAAGTAGATTTTGGTCTTTGGACGAACATAAAAAGCCATCAATTGGAATGCCCACTAGATGTTCATGTGGCAAGAATAGCAAGAGAATTAGGGCTTTTACAACGTAAAGCAAATGACTGGCAAGCCGTAGAAGAACTCGGTTGCTCCTTAAGACAAATGGATGCCAACGATCCTATCAAATATGATTACGCACTGTTTTCGCTTGGACTAGAATCTTCCCAACTCAATACTTAGTTACTAAACACCTTCTGTAGAATCTCGGTTACTCGGTGCATTGGATCCTTGCGAATCTTTGCTTCTTCCTCTGCAATAAGATAAAAGAGACCGTCAAGCGCTTTGTTTGTTATGTAGGCATTAAGGTCGGTTTCAATTTCTCCTCCAACGTGTTGGTTATACAACCCAGTGACGTGCGACCAAGTTTGATCAACGTTCTTTTTCGACATCGAGTTATCGACAATCGGATAAAATCGATCGTAGAGGGATTGACGAGCATTGTTCTCTAAAAATTGAGTAGCCGCATTGTCCTCCCCATTGAGTATTTGTACCACATCTTGGAAGGTGATGTTTTGAATAACTTCCTTAAAAACCTCCTTGGCTTCTCCTGCGGCATCCTCAGCCGCTCGATTCATACTTTCCTCAAAATTTTCCATAGCGCGCGCTACTGCATTATTGACTACGGGTATATTTCGGGTCTTGTCAATGACTCGCTGGGCCTCACTTGGGACAACGATTTTTATTGCTGCATTCCCAAGAAAACCATTGACCGCACTCGCTTGGTGTACTGAAGTATCCGTGCTTACATGGAGCGCTTCTCGCAACCCCCTTCGAATCTCATCTTGGCTTAGCGAGGTCTGCTCCGCTGAGGCCACCTGTGCGATAGATTTAAAAACATCGCATGACGATAGACAGATGATCATTGGAATACACAGTGTAGAAATGAATCGTACCATAACAGAGATTTTTGTTCTATGTTGAATGTATGAATTTTGAAGTAGAACATTGGAAGCAAACCATGAACAATCTCTCGGAGAGTATCGTCGAGAAAGAATACAACTGGCTCATTGAACAAATTGAAAAGGCCATTTCCTCCAATCCTTCAAAATTGAGACAAATTCTTTACCAAATCGATATTGAGGAAGCCAAGCTTGCCAAGGTCTTCACTCAATCACCAAGCCATACTTGGGCAAAAGAACTTGCCGATCTTATGATACAGCGTGAGCTCAAAAAAAGAGAAACAAGAAGGAAATACCGCTGCGATGAGGGTGATGGTTTTTTCGATTAGTATAACCCTACGCTAATCACTGTGCATTTTGTACCTTCCTAAAAAATGAGCACATGTCTTATTCTCCAAATCATCCCGATTTAACTACATGGTTATCTATTGATGCCAGCACGGATTTTCCAGTGCAAAATTTACCTTTTGGAATCTTTTCAACTGAAGATCGAAGTGAGCGACCCGGAGTAGCTATTGGTCAATACATACTAGATCTACAGCTTCTTGGAGAAGCCAATTTACTCGACCTTGAGACCCCTTACTTTGAACTAGAAACGCTCAACACTTTTTTTAGCTATGGCCGAAAGGAGATTACACGAGTTCGTGATCAGATATCGCGTTTATTAACCGGCGACAGCAGCAAACTAAAAGATCATCAAGATCGAGAAGCATTTTTTGTCCTACAGTCCGATGCTACTATGCACCTTCCTTTTACGATTGGTGATTACACCGACTTTTACTCAAGTGAAGATCATGCCAGGAATGTAGGCACTATGTTTAGAGATCCTGACAATGCGCTTCTGCCCAATTGGAAGCATATTCCAGTAGGTTATCACGGACGAGCCTCCTCCATTGTAGTTAGTGGGACGCCCATTCATCGACCCAAAGGACAAACCCTTCCACAAGATGCAACATCCCCTGTTTACGGCCCAAGCCGATTAGTGGATTTTGAGTTGGAAATGGCCTTTGTTACCTGTGGTGAAAACAGACTGGGGGAACCTATATCAATAGATCAAACTGAAGAGCACATCGGTGGACTCATGCTGTTCAATGATTTATCCGCAAGAGATATACAAAAATGGGAATACGTCCCCTTGGGTCCATTTCTCGCAAAGAACTTTGGATCGATTCTTTCCCCTTGGGTTGTTACACTTGATGCCTTAGAACCCTTTCGGATAGACAGCCCAGTACAAGACGACCCAAAGCCACTACCCTATCTTCAATATCAAGGAAAGGGGCATTTTGATGTAAATCTAGAAGTAGTAATCACTGAAGAGAGTGGGGAAACGACGACGATTTGCCAATCCAACTTTAAGTACATGTATTGGAATATGTTCCAGCAGTTAGCCCATCAGACGGTAAATGGTTGTAACGTTCGAACAGGAGATCTCTATGCCTCAGGCACCATTTCAGGACCAGAACCAACTTCATATGGCTCAATGTTAGAACTTGCTTGGCGAGGAAGTAAACCCATTCAACTTAATAGCGGCAACGAGCGCAAGTTTTTGGCGGACGGGGACACCTGCACAATGCGCGGTTATGCGGAAAAGGACGGCGTGCGCATAGGTTTTGGACCTTGCTCATTTACACTGCTCCCTTCGAAATCTTAATTTAATCTGTGGTATGTCAGACATAGTTAGCTACAATCCCTACGATTTACCATTACGTGATCGCCATCGATTACTGACCGGTGCCGTTGGTCCTAGACCGATTTGTTGGGCAAGCACCCTTTCCAAAGAGGGCAATGCCAATCTTGCTCCATATAGTTTTTTCAATCTGTTTAGCTCAAATCCTCCAGTTATCGTCTTTTCATCTAATCGACGCGGCCGAGACAACACAACAAAGGATACCTATCATAACCTTCTCGATACTGGCGAAGTAGTGGTCAACATTGTTTCCTATGATCTAGTGCATCAGATGAATATCTCCTCGACAGATTATGCAGAGGATATCAATGAGTTTTCAAAAGCAGGAGTAACCCCCATTGCCTCCGAAGTGGTAAAACCATTTCGAGTAAAGGAAGCCAAGGTGCAATTAGAATGCATTCTTGAAGACGCGAAACATTTAGGAATTGAAGGAGGGGCAGGCACTCTGTTTATTTGTGCTATTCAAAAGATTCACCTCCATGCCTCAATCCTAGCTGAAGATGGGCTAATCGATGCACAGAAAATTGATTTAGTAGGACGACTCGGGCGAAATGACTACGTGCGAGCAATAGGAGATGCCATCTTTAGTATCAATAATCCGTTTGAAAAGCAAAACGTAGGATTTGACAACCTACCCAAAGGACTTGTAGAAAGCAAAATCCTTACTGGGGCAGAACTCGCTCAGCTCGCTATGGAAACGCAGCTTCCCTCAGAAGAAGACTTACTCCATCACCAGGAAGAAACACCTAATCATGAAGAGGAACTTCATCAAATGATTCGAGAAAAGATAAAAGAAGGAGGCTATCAAACAAGTCTTGCGCTAGCCATGAACTTCTATAAACGTTAGTCTATATTATTGTTGAGGTAAGCGTTGTCTTTACGAATCTCATATTGATTCCCTTCACCATCTCCAGGACCTATTGTGAACGATGACGCATCACCTATACCTTGATGAGCCTCATTGTTGATCGATGTGTCTCGTCGCAGATAACTTGGCTCGTTATACATTCGGTCACTTTGGCTTGGTTCACGCCACTTTACACTTACATGACGCAACCGCTCTACCCGATCAACCGCTTTGAACTGTGGATCCTTGGTATTAGAAGATAAATCCGAAGGTTCAGCAATTTGATTCGTCAAACCAACAGGCTCAACATCAGACTCTATGACATCATCTAACGTAAGCATGGTTTGGCCTACAGTATTTGCCACCGATTTTTCTTGCATAGTTGGCTCTAAGACATCACTGCTTATCGCATCGGCATGTGACTGACTTTCAAGAGATACAGTACTTACTTCTTCAATCGGCTGACCGATTTTTGATGGACTGTTAAAGCCAGTAGCAATCAAAGTAACTTTTAGTTCTTCACCAAGATCATCGCTAAGAGAAGTACCAAAAATCATATCACATATTTCTCCTGTTTCGTCCTGAATTTGATCAGAAATCAACTGAATCTCATCAAGCGTTACCTCTTTACTTCCACTTGTAATGTTTAACAATACATGTTTTGCTCCTCGAATACTCTGCGAGAATAATAGGGGTGAATCCAAGGCCTGACTGCATGCCATTTCCGCCCGATTATCACCACTACCTATGCCCTCGCCCATGATAGCCACACCAGAATCTTTCATGACTACTCGTACATCAGCAAAGTCAATGTTGATTAGTCCCTTAATGGTAATGATTTCACTTATGGTTCGGGCCGCAATGGCTAAAATCTCATTGGCTTTATCAAATGCCTCTCGGAAGGGCAGACCACCATGGCACTGACGCACGTAATCATTTTTAATGACGATAAGACAATCCACTTGATCACGAATAAGCTCTAAGCCTTCTTCGGCTTGTTTTGTCTTGCGTTTTCCTTCAAACTCAAAAGGCATGGTAACTATACCTACGCTCAATAGGTCCATTTCTCGGGCCAATTGACCTACCACAGGAGCTGCACCCGTTCCTGTGCCACCACCTAAACATGCGGTTACAAATACCATTCTCGCTTGATCACCAAGCATAGTTTTAAGCGCTTGCTTCGACTCAATCATCGCTTCTGCCCCAATGGCTGGATCAGAACCAGCACCTAATCCCTTGGTTAACTCTGGACCTAATTGGAGTTTGTTGGGGATTGCACTGTCATGTAATGCCTGCGCATCGGTATTGCACACAATGTAATCTACCCCTTCTATGCCTGACTTATGCATAAAATTGACGGCATTACTTCCACCCCCTCCAACTCCTATAACCTTGATTATTGATGACATAGATAAAATAGGTTTAGTTAAAGTCCTCGTGCTCAGGTCCACCAAGCAGTATATCTTTCAAATTCATTCCACTAAACCCACCAAGTAGCTTACTCAGAACAGCAGGTTTAGCACTTTTTCCTAATGTTTGCTCAAATCGGAAACCCATTTCACATAGACCGATTCCCGTAGCAAATAGCGGGTGACGAAGCTCAGCATCGAAATTGTTTGCCAGACGCTCAATGGGCTCACCTACGCGCGCATCGATTCCAGTAACGTATTCGGCAAGTTGAGAAATATGCCTCAATTTGGACCCACCTCCTGTGAGTACAATACCTGCAAGGAGCTTACCATGATATCCCGAAGCACGAATTTCCATATCCACCAACTCAAAAATTTCGCCCATGCGACATTTGATAATTTCCGATAAAGTTCTCACCGAAATTTGTCTTGGCTGACCTCCATTAACCCTTGGAATTGAAACGACTTGATGTTTTGTCGAGTCTACAGAAATCGCTACGCCAAACTTTGTTTTAAGTTTTTCAGCTTGATCTTCAAGAATATGGCAGCCGTGTTGGATATCATTTGTAATAACCTGTCCTCCAAAAGGAATGACTGCTGAATGGCGAATAACATTCTTATGGAAGATGGCAATATCCGTTGTACCACCGCCGATGTCCACAAGAACGACTCCCGCCTCTTTCTCTTTTTCAGAAAGAACTGCTGCCGATGAAGCAATGGGTTCTAATACTAAATTCTTTAAGGTAAGGCCCGCTCGCTTAATCGATTCTTCGATCATTTTTGCTGCCTGGATTTTTCCTGTAATTACATGGAAGTTTGCACTTAAACGACTCCCCATACAACCGACGGGCTCCAATATATTGGTTTGGCCATCGATGGTATATTCTTGAGGTAGAACGTGAATAATTCGCTCATCAGGACCTACGGCAGTATTGTACATTTCCCGAGTCAATCGCTGAACTTCATCTTCTGTGATATCCGTATTGGGTTCTTGCATATTGATAACATGCATTTGCTGACTGCTTCGAATATGCGAACCGGCAATTCCCACATAGACTTCATCGATCGTTTGACCCGAAGAGGCTTCTGCCATGCTTACGGCCTTCTCAATGGCTTCTTGTGTCTGACGTACATTTTGGACTTGACCACGAACTACACCATAGGATGGAGCTTTACCCACGGCAATAATCTCCAGCTTACCCTCTTCAAGCTTTTTTGCAACAAGAGCGGTAACCTTTGTGGTTCCAATATCAATACCAACACAAATGTTGTTTTCCATTTCTTTCTTTTATTTCTTTAGTTCTGTTTGAGACGACATATAACCTGACCTTCGTAGCGCGTATCCAATTCCTCGACCTGTTGCCAATCCAAGGAATGAAACTTAGCTTGATAGAAAGCACTTAGATCTTGCATTTCCTTTTCAACAGCATCTGGACGTCCGATTCGTACATGGTGCCCACTGATTGATGTAACCAGGGTTAACTGGTTTGCAGTATCCAAGTGAATTTGCTCTACAATCGCTTCAAGGAAAGGATCCTCGCGTATCGATTCAGCATATTCTCTCAATGTATTTTTCAAAGAAAATTCAGCCCAAAAGTGATCATCCGGTATACTACCAGAACACACTAATAGCTTTCCTATAAAGATATCAGATACGGGGGCTGAGTTGCCATTTTTGTCAAC
>JAYYPZ010000119.1:0-11137 GCA_036128775.1 Bacteroidota bacterium | reverse complement strand
CGTCCAGCAGTGTAGGGTTGGAAAAAGCCATAATCTGCTGCATGTTGAGTGAGCCATTCATAGATTCTAAGGCCTTCACCTTTTTCAAAGGCACTATTGTTTAGCGAATGGATGTCAACTTCCGTACCCCAATGATGTCGGCTAGTACCTGGCATGGAGCTGTATTCTAAGATGGCTCGACAACGCGGTGGTCCTGAATCAAACTCTAAAAAATCTTCTCTCTGCCACTTGTTTTCCCAAATTCTTCGTTGGTCACTGAAGTTGCGAGAACTTGATAAAACCTTGAGATTGATATCACTACTTGCGGCATCATCAGCCATAAGAGTGAAGGCTTGTGCCGCGTCCTTACAGAGATAATGATTTCTTCCATCCGTATATTTTCTGTCGAGCAGGACAAAATTCTCATGGGTATGATAATTTACTTGTCCTAGAAGTTCATCTAGAGTGAATGTTGTGGTAATAGCAGATAGATCAATCGTAACCATATTGGCAACTTCCGAAATAGAGTCATCGGTCATCATTGAATCAACAATTAGGCTCTCGTCCTCTGCTGGTACTTCCTCATATTGTGGCTCAAACATTGAGGCAGCATCCCACATGAAGTCACTGTTGACGTATTGGATAACTGCATCTCGTCTACTTTCATCTTTTTTGAGAAACTTGCGGAAGGTGTAGGTCGAGCGATTGCGATTTCTCCCAAGATGATCGATTGCGTCGTTTAGCACTTGCGCGAAATCAACTTGCTCGGAATACGCAAACAGGTTTGGTGAAAGCCCAATTTCTACTAAGTATTTATTTACTTGCTCGTTTGCGGCAAACTCTCCCTTCAAACCGTCTTTAAATGCCTCCTCAAAGTCTGTCGGAGAGCACCGGTCACAGAGTGCTTTGACATTTTCCCATCGTGCCTGTGCTGTTTCATTGACGGTGGATAAAGAGACTTCATTCATACCCATCATTATCGAGGTAAGCAGCTGATTAAGCGCCTCTTGATTGATGGTGTATCCAACAATTGTTCTTTGATCGACGGGCTGCCCATCAGCCAAAGCCATCCCTTGGCTTTCTTGTTTTTCATCACTTTTGTCTTCTGTCTTATCCCCTTTGCAAGCAAGGAGAAAAGTGGAGAGCAAGAGTATGGCTGTAATGATTGAAAACTTAGAGCACTTCATTGATTTATTTTTTCTAAAAATAACAGATTCCTAATGGAGAAGGCTTAAAGACACAGTAAATCCTTTTTGTATTAACTTTTGGAGGTAGATTGGATGGGTGGAGTGGGTGGGGGAGGCCCACCATCTTTTTTTAGATAAGTATTGTTAAACACGACCCATTCCTTTTCTACTAGACAATTGATAATTCTCTAGGCCTTAGTAAATTAGATAAAAAGCAAGACTATGGGACGTGCATTTGAATATCGTAAACAGGCTAAATTCGCTCGGTGGGATCGAATGGCCAAGCAATTCACTAAGGCCGGTCGGCACATTGCACTCGCTGTAAAACAAGGTGGCCCTGATCCTGATACTAACGCGGCACTGCGTCGAGCGATACAAAATGCTAAGTCTGTTCAAATGCCTAAGGATCGTATTGAAGCAGCGATCAAAAAGGCTTCGGGAAAGGATGCCATGGATCTTAAGGAAATGGTCTATGAGGGTATGGCACCTCATGGAATTGCGGTTGTTATAGAAACAGCGACGGATAATCCCACACGAACGGTAGCTAATGTGCGTGCTGCATTTAATAAAAAGGGTGGTTCGCTAGGGACACAGAATATGCATGACTTCCTCTTTGATCGCCGGGGTGTATTCTATATTGAGACCGGTAAGATCGAAGATATTGAAGAGTTTGAGCTCGAATACATTGATGCCGGCCTGTTGCGCATTGAAGAAACCGAGATTGAAGAAAAAGCGATGTATGAGGTCTATGTTGAATTCCCAGACTTTGGGAAAATGGCAGATGCCCTTGAGCAGGGAGGAATAGAAGTCGAAAAAAGTGAACTAACTCGAATCCCCAATCATACAAAAACGTTAGACGAGTCTGCAATGGACGAAGTATTAGAATTGATTGATCGTTTGGAGCAGGACGACGATGTAACTACGGTCTATCACAACTTAGACTAAACCTACTCATCTCCAAAGTCTTCAAATCCTTCAAGAGGGTTTTGACTTAACATATCTTGTAGTAAGTCTCCAAAGACATGCCCCTCGGTCAGAAAATCTTTACTGATCAGCGAGTGTTCGGCCATTCCATGAAGGACAAACTCTAGCCAAAAGGTTGGTGCTTTATCGTATTCTTCAACTGTTGAAGCGATTTCAAGCAATCCATCAAGCTCAACAAGCGCTCCTCGTAAATCCTCGTCGCTAATGTTTCGTGGTAACTCTATTTCCTTGCCATCACTAAAGAATTGTACAACCTCGTTGAATTGTTTGTGATAGTTTTTGCCATCGGCTGATGCCTTGTTTGGTAGATCAAAGTGTTCCATAAACTCAAGTCGAATGGCTTCAGAAACAATCTTGAGTGCAACAGCCTGTGCTCCCTCTTGTTCGCCTTCGTATACTAGTTCTACTTTTCCAAGCATAGCGGGAAGTGCGGTATACAGATCTTGAATGCGGCACGCAGTATGGTTTGATTTATACTGTAACGCTCGTCGCTCAGCTGCTGCTATCGTCAGCTCGCGCAAGGCAATGGTTAAGCGTGCGGATACTCCAGACTTTTCATCGATAAATTCACTTTCCCTTGCTACAAAGGCAATACGCTCGATCAAGTTCTTCATAGCATCAGGCATGTGTACATGCTTTTCTTGCTCTTTACTTAGTCGGACTTCCTGATCGGTAATGGCACGTCCAATGGCGATAGATTTCGGATAATGCGTTACGATTTGACTCTCAATACGGTCCTTTAGAGGGGTTACAATCGATCCTCGATTGGTGTAATCTTCAGGATTTGCCGTAAAGACAAAGAGTATGTCTAAAGGCAACCTTAAGTTAAATCCTCGAATTTGTATATCCTCTTCTTGCAAGATATTAAAAAGACCCACTTGGATTCTAGGCTGAAGATCGGGTAGTTCATTGATGACAAAGATTCCTCGATGCGCTCTAGGAATGAGGCCAAAGTGAATGGCTCGGGGGTCATCAAACGATACGCCGAGGTTCGATGCTTTTATTGGGTCTAAGTCCCCTATCAAATCAGCAATGGAAACATCAGGTGTAGCAAGCTTTTCGCCATATCGTTCACCCCGTTTCTGCCACACTATAGGTAAGTCATCTCCAAGTTTATCCGCTTTATCAATGCTTTCTTTTGTTATTGGGTGAAAGGGGTCTTCCCGCAATGAACTTCCTTCAATGACAGGAATCTGTTCGTCCATTAGCTGTGTAATCGATCGAGCAATACGTGTCTTTGCCTGTCCACGAAGGCCTAAAAAGAGAACATTGTGCTTAGCGAGCAACGCGGATTCCAATTGAGGGATCACTGAATCCTCGTAGCCGATTATGCCTGGAAGGGACTTACCTTCCCGAATCCACGACATTAAGTTTGTTCGGATTTCATCTTTAACCGATTGTGTAGTGTAGCCTGAAGCTTTCAGTTGCCCTAAGGTCTTTATTGAACTGTAATCCATATTATTCTCTTGTTAACGTCGTTTTTTTCTATTGCGTTCAAAGTCTTCGAGTACCATGGAGCTTAACCCGTCAAGCCCACTATAGTATGCTTTACCATGATTTACCTCGGTAAATTCTCGAACAAAATCCTGGAGATAAGGGTCATTGGCGATCATGAAGGTCGTAATCGGTATTTTTAATCGACGGCACTGCTTGGCCAAGTTGAGCGTTTTATTAATGACCTTTCTATCTAGACCAAAGCTATTCTTATAGTACTGACCATTTTCCTTAAGGCATGTTGGTTTTCCATCGGTAATCATAAAAATCTGCTTATTCGCATTTTTACGACGCCGAAGTAAGTCCATAGCAAGTTCTAGTCCTGCTACTGTATTGGTATGATATGGGCCCACATTGAGATAGGGGAGTTCTTTAATCTCAATTTGCCATGCATCATTTCCAAAGACAACGAGGTCGAGGTCATCTTTGGGATAACGACGGCGTATGAGCTCGGCAAGTGCCATGGCTACTTTTTTGGCAGGGGTTATCCGATCTTCACCATATAGGATCATAGAATGGCTTATGTCAATCATAAGCACGGTAGCATTTCTCGCAAGATGTTCCCTTTCTCTAACGACTAAATCCTCTTGAAGTAATCGATAACTATCATAGTTGCTCCTCGTCATGGCATTGCGCATTGAAGAGGTGGCATCTACACCTGAAAGGTCATCGCCGTAGTCATACATCTTATAGCCACTAGAAGCATCTTCGCCTTGTCCTGCGTAAGGAGTTTTGTGATTCCCTTTCCCCTTTTTATATAATTTACCAAAGACTTCTTCCAAGGCATTTTGGCGTATCTGTTGCTCTGTTTTTGCAGTAATCTTATAGGTTTGATCGTCTTCTTTAATGAGTCCTTCTCGTTTGAGCTCTTCAATAAAATCACCCATGCCATAGGTGGAAGTTGTAAGATGATATTTACGATCGAGTTCATTGAGCCAATGAATGGCCTCTTGGGCATCCCCGCTAACATAGGGGAGTAATTGGTAAAAAAGTCGTTTCAGCATATCAGCGCGACTCTCCTTCCCCTCTGTTCTAAGATATTTATGGAATATAAACCCCTGCACGCTATCTCAACAAATTGAACCAAGCATAGTTGCTCGATTTTGTCATAAAAAACTGATTCATAGCCCTTTAAATATCCATCTAATAATTATGTTTTTGTCTCCGAAACTTAGTCCCTCTATTGCCGTAATATGAGGTATGCACTGCTTTCCAATCATATCAGTAAACTATTACACATCAAAACGAACTGCTCGAGCGGAGGCATTTAATTTTTATCATGTCAAAAAGTTTAATTTATGAAAACCTTTTCGTTAACTACCCTTTTAACTACGTTATTTGTAGCCGTTGGAGCATCTCTTTTTGCTCAAAATCAGTCTTTTATCCTGGATGCTTCAATAAAGGCACAGGGCATTGAAATTCAAGATTTGGAAAATCCTCGTATTAATTACATGCACGCGGAATACGACAAAGCAGAGCGTCAAGTGCGTTATCAAGGATATATAGGTGACGAGATAATTTATGAGTCGGGTACTGGTGAAAACTTGGTGCCTCTTAATGTATTTACATTGGTACTGGAGGATCATCCTCATAAAAATGCTATTTCGATATACGTTCATACCGCAAAAGGGTATTCTGCCACTTTAGAGGCACGTGATTACAATGACGGATTTCTTGGCTATAAATTATTTCTTGATGGAAGTAAAGTTGGTGAAGGTCAAGCTCGGCAAGACGTATTCCTTGATAATGTAAAGATAGTCACTGAATACGCGGATAAGATTGACGGTCAAGATGCCTTTAATATCCTTCGTTTTTCTCCAATAGAGATTCCAGCAATTAGTCCTTTTACTCTTTTTGAAGATCAACCTTCTTGGTCAAATGGTAACGCGGAATTAGCGTCTGCAATCGTATTAATGAAGCAAAAGATACATAAGTGGTTAGGTGATTCACGTGGATTACGATTATCTACAGACAACCAAATTTATTTCAGCGAGTCTGGCGTGTGCACAGTTGTTTCTCAAGATAACCCTGAGCAGAATTGCGAGTATGTCGTTGGTGAGCATGAGGAGGAAAAGGCTTTCTTAAATATCATCATAGCAGAATAACCGTCTGAACCAAGGCGATGAAGGGCGGCTCATTTGGGCCGCCCTTTGTTTTTATATCTAGTTTAACATGAGCTCTACTCTTCGGTTGAGGTCGTAGTTTGGAGAATCAATTGTGTAGAGATAAGCGAAGTCTCCTTTAAAGTCAAGTTTTATTCTTGCCAACAGAGATTGAACAATTTGAGGGTCACAGTTGCTGTTGTCTAGTGTGTTGTGGATGTAATCCATTACGGTTTGTGCTCGGGCCTCAGAAAGGAAGAGGTTGTGGCTTGCAAGCCCATCGGGACTGGAGTGCCCTGTTATGTATAATGTATCCCTACTGGCTTCGGTGAAGGTTGGAATGATTAAGTGCAAAGCAGAATCGAGCAGAGTTGATTGTGCCGGACTGAGGGTATGTGCGTTGTGGTCAAAATAAACGAAATGTTGACGAAAATCACTTGATGAGTTATTGATCTCTTGCCGATTCAAAAAGGTTAGGCTATCCTCTTTTTTCTCATCTTGTTCGTTGGTAAGATTGTTGTTTTGGCAACGGTAATCCACTGCATAATAGGACGTAAAGAGATCGTTTTGAAATTTTTTAAGCCGCGAAGCCAATTCATTGGCCTTGTTCACCTCATAGAATACTAAGCTTGAGTCTGTATCGAGATTGGTCTCATAACATATTGATTTTAGGGGGTCAATCGTTACAAAGTCATCCATATTTAGTACAATGCCAATAACATGTACATTGTGCCTAAGTGCATACGCTGCAACCCCTTCAGACATCCATTGACTTTGTGTGTCGTCCCCGTCTGTAAAGGCTAACACATATCGTTCTCCTTGAAAGTTTTTTAATGTAAAAACCCCTGCAGCAATAGCATCGAATAGCGCAGTGCCCCCTCCATATTGTTTATATTCCCTCACTGAAGGGCGTATCGCATCTCTCCTTGCTATAGGTGAGACAACTTGGGGGTAGGAGTCGAAATTGACGCGCGTGAAATAAACATGTTCTAAGCTATCCATAAAGGCGCATACTCCATTGACCATCTTTTTAAGTCGATTACCTTCATTCATGGAACCCGAGTAGTCCATTACAATGGAAATGGCAATATCGTGCGATGGTTCTTGGTGATGAAATAAATCAATATTGGTGACTTCACATGATTCATTATCGCTCATTCCAAACAGATTGAAACCACTTGTATCCGTTTCTAGACCAAGAACAAAGTCCTCGCCATTGAAGACTCTTATATGTTGCGAAAGGGATTCGTTTTCATAATGGCTCTGTATGACTTGATAGGTGTAGTTGTTGGACTGTTGCTGAGCATATATATAATGAGTCAAAAGGACAAATATTGAGCAAGTCAACCAGCTAAAGAGGAAGAATTTGCTATAGTGTCGTTGTATGCTGGGATTAGCAAACGAGGTAGATGAGGTAGATAACATGGAGGATAAACGATTTTCCGAGAAAAAAAAGTATATCCGCTCTTGGGGGCATAAAGATTTGATCAGGAAGGCGTTAAAGAAATTGGCTAAAGTTTCGCAGTGAACACCCCTTTCGGCCCCCTAGGGGGACAAAATACACATCGTAGTGAAACTGCGATAAGCCAATGATTATTCGGTCATGTCATCCTACTATCCTGTCGAGCTGACTAAGATTTCAACATAATGCTCTACTTAAATGAAACCGAATGAGTTAAGCAGGTGTTATGTCTTTGGTTAGTTATGGAACAATGCAACATCTATCAAATAGTGTTTTAAAAGAAACGCAAGTAAGAAACAGTCATGAAGTGGAGTTTCTTCAGGCTGTTTCAGAAGTATACGAGGATATTATTCCTTTTATTGAATCGAATCCCAAATATCAAGGGCATGGTCTGCTAGAGCGAATGAGCGAACCGGAGCGATTGATATCATTCCGCGTCACTTGGGTTGACGATCAGGGAATCACACGGGTTAATCGAGGATACCGCGTGGAAATGAATTCAGCGATTGGCCCGTATAAAGGAGGGCTGCGTTTTCATCCCTCAGTCAATCAGAGTATTCTTAAATTTCTTGGATTTGAGCAGGTCTTTAAAAATGCCTTAACCTCTCTTCCCTTAGGAGGCGGTAAAGGCGGTGCGGACTTTGACCCTAAAGGAAAAAGTGACGGAGAAGTTATGCGTTTTTGCCAAAGCTTTATGACGGAACTTGCGCGCCACATAGGTCCAAATACCGATGTGCCGGCAGGAGATATTGGCGTAGGTGGTCGTGAGATTGGCTACATGTTTGGTCAATATAAGCGAATACGAAATGAATTTACCGGTGTTCTTACGGGAAAAGGCTTGAGCTATGGAGGATCCTTAATTCGTCCTGAGGCCACTGGATACGGTCTTGTCTATTTTACGGACAATGTGCTCAGAAAACATGGAAAGACTCTAGAAGGTAAATCAGTACTTATCTCGGGCTCAGGGAATGTGGCACAATTTGCTGCTGAGAAATGCATAGAGCTTGGGGCTAAGGTGCTTACCATGTCGGATTCAAGTGGATTTATTCATGACGTAAATGGCATTGACGTAGAAAAACTTGCCAAAATCAAAGAGATCAAAAACGTGCAGCGTGGTAGAATATCTTCCTACCTCGAATATTATCCAACGGCTTATTACGCGGCCAGTGAGCGCCCATGGCAAATTAAGGCAGACATTGCCTTGCCTTGTGCCACGCAAAATGAATTAGAACTTTCCGATGCACAGGCCTTAGTAAGCAATGGATGTCATGTGGTTGCGGAAGGAGCAAACATGCCTTGCACACCTGAAGCTATCGCCCTCTTTCAGCAAGAAAAGGTGTTCTATGCTCCAGGTAAGGCTGCGAATGCAGGTGGGGTTGCTGTGTCAGGCTTAGAAATGGCGCAAAATGCAACGCATTCCTCGTGGACTCGAGAGGAAGTCGATGATAAACTACGTCACATCATGGCCTCTATTCACGAAACCTGCTACCACCATGGTAAAGAGGACGGCGCACAGGTCAACTACGCCAAAGGGGCAAACATTGCAGGATTTGTGAAGGTGGCAGATGCAATGATTGCTCAGGGCATTACTTAATCCTGGTAATCACTCACGGAGAAAACCATTTGTGACCTCCGAATTGATTTCTTTGGACTGGTAATCCTGTTTTGTGGTAGTATTTAAGGCCTTTTCCGATGTGCCATAAATAACTTTTTAACCCTGGTTTGATAAACAGATGAAAAGGCAGATAATTTAAAAATTTCGGTCTTTCATTGAATCGATAGGGGTAAATCGATATTTCCAATGAGCTACCACTTGCTCTTGCTGATATTTTCCATTCTACCATAGATAAATCAGTATTGTTTTCACCAATGAGAAGCTTATATCCCGTGCCCTCATTCCACTCAAAGAATTTTCTCGTTAAAACTTTACCACCGTGGTAATAGATCTTATCAATTGAATGGGCTCCTTCCCACTTTATTGAGGGATTTTGGCTACAAAATGGATGAAATTTTTCTAGGTTATTCGGCGACGAAATTAATTCCCATAGTTCAAGGGTGTTAAAACCTAAACTATATGTCGCGCTTACCGACCACAGGTATTTTTTTTGGGACATGCTTTAAATTAAATAGTTTCTTTTTTCTTCTTAAATAATTGGCGTATTTTTTAGAAAAATCATCATGAGATATTTCATCCTGATAGTCTGCACATTAGTTTTTTTTAATGCTCACGCCCAAGACACATACTCCATTGTGGCTGTCGATCCTGAAACCGGTGAGGTGGGGAGTGCAGGAGCTTCTTGTGTGGATTTAAACCAATTCTTTCCTAATTCGCCAGATGATTTTATCGCGGTACTTCATCCTGGATTAGGGGCAATCAATACACAAGCAGCCTACAACCCGGTTAATCAAAATCTTGCTAGCGATAGAGCCTTACAAGGTGATAGTGCTGATGAGATTATCTACAACCTTTTGGCTAACGATGCCGAACTTAATAGCCGAATTCGTCAGTACGGGGTTGCTTTGTTAAAAGAAGGAGGTCCAGATATTGCAGCGCATACAGGGATTAATTGCTTTAATGAAAAGTATCATATAATTGGTGAGACCTATTCCATTCAGGGCAATATCCTTATTGATTCCAATGTCCTTGATTCGATGGAAGCCGCTTTTCTCCGCACTGAGGGCTCGCTGTCTTGCAAGCTCATGGCCGCGTTACAAGGAGCCAATCGGATAGGCGCTGATAGTCGATGCGCTTCAAACAATACCTCAAGTCTCTTTGGTTACCTCAAAGTGGCACAGCCTGACGATGTCTTTGGTGATCCGAGTTTTCTTATAAGTGTGCGCACAAGCAATGGAGACCAAATCGAGCCAATTGATTCTTTGCAGATACTTTTTAATGCTCAAAATGGTTGCGATACGACAGGAGACAACCCTTCATCGATCGATGACCTTCAGGACGATTGGTTTACCTTCTCGTATCAAAATGACTACCAAAAACTATCTTTTCACGGGCCGGAAGGAACATACTTTCAAGTCTTCCATAATGTGGGAGGAAGTGGATTGAGTATTCATCTTTTCCCCGGGTTTAATGAGCTAGATATAAGTGATTACCCTACGGGTATCTACTATGTTCTAGCTACTCACAAGGATAAGACGTGGACCACAAAGTTTTTAAAGCAATAGGGTAGGTTGAAAACTCGCCTTAGTATTCACCTTGTTAAGCTCGGTTTTATAGTAACTTATGGATTCAATAGATTACTATGAAAACGATATTTGCCATCTTAATTTCTTGTTTGACTATAAGTAGCGTATTAGCTCAATCAAACATCGTAACTGCCGGTGGAGATGCCGCTAGCTCATCAGGTAGTGTAAGCTACTCTATTGGACAAATCGATTTTCAGTACACTTCATCAGCTGATTATTCTGTCTCTGAAGGTGTTCAACAGACCTATTCTTTTGATACAGCATTGTCTATTGATGATATTCAATATGACTTTCAGCTATCTATTTGGCCTAATCCATCCGCAGATGAGATGAATATAGAGTATACGACCAGCTATGAATTGCCTTTGTCATTGACAGTTACTGATGTAAAAGGTGCTGTTGTAGCCAATAGGTCAGTAACTCAAGGTCAATATTCTTTTAATGTAAACACATGGGCTGCAGGAACCTACTATATCAGTTTGAGTAACGGAGAGACTGTAAAAATTATTAAACCATTCATCATAAACAGATAACTATGAAAAGAATTCTAACCCTTATAGGAGCCATATTTATGGCATATAGTGCATTTGCACAAGCACCTGAGCAATTTTCCTATCAAGCCGTCATACGTGATGCTCAAGGAGATTTAGTAAGTAACCAAAGCGTAACCGTAAATATTTCGATCCTTGAGGGTAATAGTACAGGGGGTATTGTATTTGAGGAAGAAC
>JAYYPZ010000118.1:0-13975 GCA_036128775.1 Bacteroidota bacterium | reverse complement strand
GTATTTTCCCGCTCATTCCGAGCTAATCTTCGTGCGCTTTCCTCTACTTGGACCAACAACGCATTGTAAGCGCTTACTAATCGACCAAATTCATCATTTCTTTCCCATGCGAGTGCTTCATTTTTATCTAAAGACTGTACTGATTGCATCCGCTCAACCAGCGCTTCAATTGGCTGCGTCAACCGTTTCGCAATGGTATGCGTAACAAAGGCCGCCAGTAGCAAAACAATAGCATAAATATTTACAAGGGATAGTAGGAATTCAGAAAGCTCACTAACATCGGATTCACTTTTATCAAAATAGGGCACGTGAATATAGCCAAGTACAGCACCTTCAAGATCTCTTATAGCCGCATAGCTACTGAGGCTTGGATTTCTTAAGACAGTATCCTCAAGTACTAGGACATTATCCCGATCTTTTAAGGAAGTCATCACATCTTGAGGCAGTTCAACATCTACTAATCGATCAATAATCACTTGATATTCAGAAGAAGTTGAAACCAGTCCTTTCGGACTGTAGACATCAATATCCAACCCGTGGATGGCCGCAATCTCTTGCAAATCCCCTTCATTGAGTAATTGAATATCATCATTCCCTTGATACGTATCAGACAAACTATTCAACTTGAATTCCACGGCGGACTGTATCGCTTTTGTTTTACGTGTCAAACGATCTTTATGATAATCATCTTGGCGTATCGAAAAGTTTATTACGGAAATAGCTGAAATCAATACAAAGGAGACAACAACGAGCCCCAGAACTGAACCAATGATTCGTCGACGATAACTTGCATAATCAATCCTTTCATTGTTCTTCACCCAACGATTGATCTGATAACCAACCCAATACAGACCCTCCAGAAGTCCGAGGCAAACAAAAAACAGAAAAAACAGATAGGAGGCATAGGATGCAAGATCTAAAAGAGACGGAGAATCGATATGCTGGATAACAACCTCACCATCAGCATAGGTGTTCTTTGTGTAAAGATTCCGTTGATTGCTTACTATGCTCTTAGCTTGTTCAAGATGTACAGGAAAACTATGTTTTCCGCGATTGTGATGAAGCAAACCCTTGCTGTAGAATCCAACACTATAAATGGATGATAAAGCCTTCTCTTCGGATTGAGCATCATAGACAAAGCCAAGATAACGTTGACTACTCGGCGAATACGTTGGCGTGCAACGCAAAATTAGGGTTGTTGTACCATACGTTTCACCCAATTCAAAAATCATCGCATAAGACGGTCTATCCTCTTCGTTTAACCGGATCAAGTTATCATAAGCAGTATTGGGTGTTTCCTCCTGTAATGAATCAAGCCATTGAGCTAATGCATTCCCTTCTTCATTATCACCATTGGTTTTATTGGGATTATATAAAACGGCTTCAATAGTATAGATTGACCATATTCCTCTGAAATATTTCCGCTTAAATCGCTGAGCTAACTGATCTTCTGATAACTGCGACATAAACATCCGTTGCCCTGCTAAATATGGATCTTGTTGAACCAAAGAGTCCAACATGTAGAAATCAGCTTCAATATCCTCGCTATACGCAGACCACGATGGCTTATCTGAGGTTTCAAGCCAATGCACCCATTTCTCTTTCTGAACAAGGTCACCGTAGACTGCTGTAAACAAGGCAAAACCAGCCACGACAACCAAAGTTGATAGCATAACATTTCCTCGTTGTAAGGAAAACTCCGTCAAAGACAGCGTCAAAAAGACTACAGAAGTCAGGAAGAGCCAAAAGTCCATATGCCTGTAGAGCAGGAATCCTAGAAAGACTGCGTAAGGAAGGTAGCGTATGTACCAAGCATATGTCGATGGAGCTAGTTCGCGCAGGACAACCAATCGCTTAATGACACTATACATGGAATACACGAGAAAGAAGCTTGTTATGCCGATCACAACAGACGAAGGATTTACACGAGCTATATTGTCGAATGCAAAGGGTTCACCAACTCCAAAAATTAGGCAACGCATAAGCATGACGAGCAAGATAAAGGTGACAAACAGCAAGCCCTCCCACAGTATATTCTTTCGATCGCTCGTCTTGTGAAAAACTTGGATCACATCGGCCCTAAACGCCTGAATCAAAAGACTCCAAAGCAAACTGATGGAGACCAAAACATTCAGCAATCCCCGGTAAATCGAGAAGTCCCATAGGGTTGAAGAAGGAAAGACTCCTCCAAATAAGAGAAACCATACCATGAGATGGCCTAACATCATGCAGGCAGGGACGAGAAGAAGCAACCAAGGCTTTTTGTATTCACGACTAGTCTTTAGTCCCAGAATAAATAGCAGGTATAACAGAAGCCCCCCTGCCAATCCTAGACACACCAACAACGAATTAGAGGCAAAATGCCCATTGGGTCGTGAAATGTAGACAACAAGTGGTTCTTCGTTGCTTCCGATCTTACAGGTTAAACTTTTGACACCTTCAGGTTTACGACTTGATAATAGGAAGTTAGCCTTAGTACTTACACCCTGACTCTTATTATTTATTGGGATGTGCTCCTTTTGGTAGCTCAAAATATTGGGCCACTCATTGCTTAAATCAATTTCAACAAACAAAAAGCGATCCCCTTTTGGAACATACTTCTGTAGATAGATTCCAAAGGAAGCGTTGCGAATCATCCATTGATTAACTGCAAAAGAGGAATCGTTTATCACGGAATTACTCAACTCGGCTGAAGAGTAAAGAATGGATTGACTATCCAATACAGCATAGGCCCAATCGACTGCATTTAAAGATGGAACATCATTGCTATCTAGGTAAAGAGAATCAATCAAGATATCCCATTCTTCCACATCCTGCTCAATAGAATCCTTTATCACACTCAGCTGCTGGGGCTGAAGGACAAATCCCATAACCACCAAAGTGACGGCATATAAACCTATTATAATGGCGAAAGGAAAATAATTCCGCATAAATTGAATATACAATCTTATCCCTGCATACCCTACCTTGCAGTATGGCAATTCACCAACGGACAACAGAAATAAAATCAATGGCTATCCGTCATGGCTTTGACTCCGTGGGGATTGCCCAAGCAACCGAGCTTACCGAAGAGGCAAAACGTTTAGAAACTTGGCTCAATCAAGGAAGACACGGCAGCATGCACTACATGGAAAATCACTTTGATTTACGCATTGATCCTCGGAAATTAGTGGAAGGAGCCCAGTCGGTCATATCCTTAATGGTCAATTATTTCCCAGAAAAACCAATACAATCATCCGGAGTAAAGATTGCACGCTATGCCTATGGGAAGGATTACCACAAAGTCATTCGAAAAAAACTAAAAGCCCTCGTCCAAGAAATGAAGACATCCTATGGGGACTTCAATGCGCGAGTCTTTGTAGACAGTGGTCCAGTAATGGAGCGAGAATGGGCCAAACGAAGTGGTTTGGGTTGGATTGGGAAAAACACCTTGTTACTAAGCAAAGGGAAAGGATCTTACTTTTTCTTGGCAGAAATCATTTGTGACTTAGCCCTTACACCCGACGGCCCGGTAAAGAATTACTGCGGGAATTGCACAAAATGTATCGATGCCTGTCCAACACAAGCCATAGTGGCACCTTATGAAGTGGATGCTTCGAAATGTATCAGTTACCTTACTATAGAACGAAAAGAGAGTATTGATCCCGCCTATCAGCAACAACTTGATGGTTGGATTTTTGGCTGCGACATATGCCAAGAAGTATGCCCAATTAATGCGCGCAGTAAACCGCATCAAGAAGAAGCATTTCAAGCAAAATCCATTATACAACAGGGGAAGATTGAAGAATGGGAAGAAATTACCCGAGAAATCTTCGATGAGGTATTCCACGACTCTCCCCTTAAGCGACGTGGCTATGATAAAATCAAAGAGAATCTATCCTATTGGAAAAGTAATTTGTCGGATCATCCTTGAATTTGAGATGATACTGTAAATTTTATCCGTGGTTGAATGTGAGCCGCATTCCCTTGATTCCATCATCTACCACTCCCCCACTATATACACAATTACCATTGACATAAGTTGCCACTACGCTGCTTGAGAAGCTGTGTTGTTCAAAGGGCGACCAATTGCATTGGTGAAGAATATTGGCCTTGTCGACACGATAGTTTTTCTTAGGGTCAACCAATACCAGATCAGCAAAATAGCCCTCACGTAGGTATCCTCGGTTCTCCACGTGATAGAGGTCAGCTGGCGCATGACACATTTTATCAACCATCATTTCCAAACTTAATTTACCCTCCTTAACGTGATCGAGCATAAGCAATAAACTATGCTGAATCAGCGGTAGACCACTAGGCGCCTGCCCATAAGGAAGTTGCTTTTCCTCCCAAGTATGCGGAGCATGATCCGTAGCAATCACATCAAGTCGGCCATCGTGCAGTGCCTGCCATAATGCCTTACGGTCAGCACTGGACTTAACCGCTGGATTACATTGTATCTGGGTCCCCAAATGGGCGTAGTCCTTATCGCAAAATGTTAAATGGTGGACACAAACTTCTGCCGTTAAATGCTTCTCTGTTCGAGGAATGGCATTAGTAAACAAATCGAGCTCATCTGCCGTCGTCAAATGGAGTATATGCAATCTTGTACCATATTGTTTGGCCAAGCTTGCTGCTTTGGATGACGATAGATAGCATGCCTCGTGATTTCGTATGATAGGGTGTTGATCGACACCTACTGCCTTTCCATCACGAAAAGCTTCTTCCCTGTTTTTGCGGACCGTACCTTCATCTTCGCAATGCGTAGCAATGAGCCCAGGGAAAGCCTTAAAATAACTTTCAAGTGTTCCAGGATCATCAACGAGCATATTTCCCGTAGAACTGCCCATAAAGAGCTTTAATCCGCAAACATGATTTAAATCCGTACGCATGACTTCTTCATAATTGTCATTAGCTCCTCCCATGTAGAAAGAATAGTTGGCTGGCGAGACCTTACTTGCTACTTGATACTTCTCCTCAAGACGTTCCTGAGTAGTTGTCGTGGGATGGGTATTAGGCATTTCCATAAAGGACGTTGTCCCTCCCGCTACTGCAGCACGCGATTCGCTGGCAATACAGGCCTTATGCGTATATCCCGGCTCTCTAAAATGCACTTGATCATCAATAACGCCTGGCATAAGCAATAAATCCTCGGCATTAATCTCTTCGACAGCAAGGGATGTATTTATTGTAGAGTCTATGCGTTCGATGCGGCCATCTTTTACGAGTAGATCTCCTTCAAATTGCTTGCCTTCATTGATTATTTGTGCGTTTTTAAACAGTTTGTGCCCCATAGTTTTCGATGCATTGTATCGATTGGAAAGGTACACATTCCTTCAATTGTGTACTTTACAGGCTATGCATAATGTGGACTTCATTATTGTTGGCATTTACTTAATCGTAATGTTTGCGATTGGCCTTCTCATGAAAGGAAAGGCAGGTCAAAGTATTACCTCCTACTTCGTAGCCAATCGAAGCCTGCCTGGATGGTGGGTAGGCCTATCCATCCTTGCCACCACATTTGCTGCCGATACGCCCTTAGCTGTCACTGGACTTACCGCGAAAGGAGGTGTTCAGGCCAATTGGTTTTGGTGGAGTTGGGTTATCGGTTATATCGTTGTAGCTATTGTGATGGCAAAGCGTTGGCGCCGTGCGAAAGTGTTAACCGATGTAGAGTTTATCGAACTCCGGTATGATGGGGCTTCTGCCTCAGCGCTCAGGGCGTTTAAAGCCCTATTTCTCGGGGTATTACTCAACGGATTTATTCTGGGATGGGTAATCACTGCGATGACCAAAATTGCTGATCCGTTTATTCAGTGGTCGGCGTTAAGTCCACCGCTTTATGAACTCTTTAGCTACTGGCCCTCTTGGCTTTTAATCAATGATTTAAACACGACGATTACCGTGATTCTTGTCCTCTTTATCGTCATGGTCTATTCAGCGGCAGGAGGAATTCGAGGGGTTATACTTACCGATCTCTTTCAGTTTGCCCTTGCTATGGGAACGGCTATACTCTTTGCTTACTTTGCCGTAGACTATGTCGGTGGGCTTAGAGCCATGCATGAAGGTCTCGCACAACTAAAAGGTGATTCATATGACGACTTTACCAATATTATACCCAGTAAGGATTCTACGCTATTACCGTTTCGTCTTTTTATAATCTATGTACTTATACAATGGTGGGTCCGCTACGACAGTGATGGAACGGGCTATATAGCTCAACGTTTTCAAACGGCTCGAAATGATCAGGCAGCAAAAGAGGGCGGACTTTGGTTTGCTATAGGTTTTGCCGCGTTAAGAGCATGGCCTTGGATCATTGTTGCCCTATGCTCTGTATTGGTTTTTCCCACGCTCGAAGACCCTGAAATGGGCTATCCACTCATGATGAAAAAAGTCCTTCCTGTAGGTCTTCTAGGGCTCACCTTCACCAGTTTGCTTGCAGCCTTTATGTCCACAGTTGATACCCACCTCAACTGGGGAGCCAGCTATTTGGTCAACGACGTATATCTCCGATTCTTAAAACCCAATGCGAGTTCAAGACAAGCCATCTATGCTAGTCGTCTTGCTGTCGTCTTAATCTTTGTTATCGCTGTGATTTTTGCTTCGCAGATGACATCAATCAGCGGAGCCTGGGTGTTTTTTATTAATGCAGCTTCAGGACTAGGAATCGCACAAATCCTCCGTTGGCTTTGGTGGCGAGCCAATGCATGGACAGAAATCTCAGCTCTATCGACAGGTTTTATCACTACGGTCGCTTTACAGCAAACCATCTACCCCATTACCAATTTATCTTCTGATTATCACCTCCTTATCGTTGCAGGGATTACACTTGTAGTGTGTTTAACGGTTACCTTTTTAACACCTGCTCCTTCGCCTGGAACCGTAAAATCCTTTCAATCCAAAACAAGTCCGATTGGATTTTGGCCTTCAACAAATAGGAAGCATCCTTCCATCAGTATATACATCATAGAGATTATGGTAGCCCTCGGCGCAGCCTATGGCATCCTCTTTGGTATTGGCTATTGTCTTATGCTCCATTGGCTTTTAGGGAGCCTTTTCCTAGTCCTTGGCTTACTGTGCACTTATGCACTTATTCGATCTCCAGAAAAACAGAAGAAAACCCAATCTTTGTAAAAAGCCTTTGTATGTTTTGTAAACAACTACTACTTGCGATTTGCCTTTGTATAACAGGAGGACTGAGCAGTCTTTGGGGACAGTCCCAATATGTTCCATTAAATACATCGACTTACGACGTCATCAATCGACTGGATATCAAGTATGGTCGCATGATTGATCAATTTCATACAAGCCAAAAGCCCTATACCCGACGATCAATTGCCACGTTAAGTGCCGAGCTCGAAAAACAAAACTTACGTAATCGCGACTTACGCCTTGATTTCGATCTAGACTACCTGATCAAAGACAACCCAGACTGGCAGGATTCACTACGCATAACCCATGGTCCTCTAGCTAAAGTGTTTTATACCTATGAAAATGCTATGATGAGTGCAGAGGGAGAGGATTTCTACGTTCAAGCCAATCCTGTACTTGATTTCCGCCTAGGCTATGAAGTGGGAAGTGATCAAGCAGTAAAACTGGTAAACACTCGTGGAGCATCTTTGCGCTTTGACATTAAAAAACGCCTCGGTGCCTATGTATATATTGGGGAGAACCAACAACTGATGTTTGATTATATCAATCGCTTTAGAGATCAAGGGCAGCGTGATTTTATGGTTGGTGAAGGCTATTACAAAGAATACCGCACTACTGGAACCGACTACTTCACGCCCAGAGGATATATTACAGCGAATGCGCTAGACCATATTGACTTTCAATTTGGCTACGACAAACATTTTTGGGGCAACGGTATACGATCCCTATTCTTATCCGACCAAAGCAATGCCTACCTCTTTTTTAAAATGCAAACGCGCTTCTGGAAAGTAAGCTACACCAATCTTTTTACAGAATTTATCCATCAATACAATCGAGGAGCTGATCGACTTTTAGATAAGAAGTATGGTGCCTTTCATCACCTGAATATTCATGCTACGAATTGGCTTGACATCGGATTGTTTGAGGGAATTGTAATGACTCGAAGCGATCAGTTCGAACTTCACTACCTCACCCCAATCATCTTTTATCGAGCCGTAGAACAGGACTTAGGATCTCCAGACAATGCATTTATAGGACTAGACTACAAAATCAATTTCTTTGAAACAGCGCAAGTTTACGGTCAGTTCCTGCTTGATGAGTTCAACTTTGCGGAAATCCGTGCACGTAACGGCTGGTGGGCGAACAAGTTTGCCATACAGACAGGCATGAAGTACATAGATGCCTTTGGTGTTCCGTTCTTAGATTTACAAATTGAGCATAATCTAGCCCGTCCCTATGTCTATACCCATAGTACCCCAGGACAAACCGCTTTAGCAAACTACACCCATTACAATCAAAGTATTGCCCATCCACTTGGAGCTAATTTCAATGAGTTACTCGGTATAGGACGCTATCGACTAACACCCCAACTAGGATTTGAATTGCACTATATGTGGGCCAAGCAGGGATTAGATACCGCCAATTCTCATTGGGGTAGCTCACTCTTTCCAGAAACTAATGCCAATACCGTCGAACAAGTGTATCAAAACAGCACAGGACAAGGGGATCAGAATACTATACACCATGCACGAGGCGTCATCCGTTACAACCCATGGCATAACCTTTACATAGAAGTCGATCTCGGATGGAGAAGACAGGTAAGCGCCTTGACGAATCAAGACTTTAATGACTTTTACCTCATGGGTGGATTACGATGGAATGTAGGGCGAAGAAACTATATCTTCTAACGCGCCTTTATCATCATAAAGGAGAGAAGCTGTGCCAAGGATTCTTTTAAATTTTCTCTGCGAATAATCTTATCAAGAAAGCCTTTTTCTAAAAGGAATTCAGCCCGCTGAAAGCCTTCGGGAAGATCTTGCTTAATCGTCTCCTTGACCACGCGAGGACCTGCAAAAGCAATAAGTGCCCCTGGCTCACTTACATTCACGTCACCCAACATGGCAAAAGATGCTGTTACCCCTCCGGTGGTTGGATCCGTCAATAAAGAAATATAAGGCAGTCCTGCCTGTGACAATTCATTGAGCTTTGCGGTAATCTTTATCATTTGCATTAAGCTATTACCTGCTTCCATCATACGCGCACCACCTGATTTAGAGATGATGATACACGGTAGTTTATTTTCAATGCAGAAGTCAATCCCGCGTGCCATACGCTCCCCAACGACTGATCCCATAGATCCTCCGATAAATCGGAAGTCCATGGCGGCAATCAGCACTCTTCTTCCCTCCATGCGGCCTACAGCGACTTGAACAGCCTCATTAGCATCCGTTTTATCAAAAGCCTGCTTTAGACGTTGTTCATAAGGCTTTAAATCCTCGAACTGCAAAGCATTCTTTGGTTGAACCTCGTTAAAGTATGTCTTATACCGTGGCGTGTCGAATAAGATGGAGAAGTAATCCTTCGGGGCTATGCGATCATGAAAACCGCAACTTCCACAAACCCAAAGGTTCGCCTCATGTTCTGACATAGGTGACTGTTCTCCGCAAGCACTGCACTTATGCCAGAGGCCTTCCGGCATCTCCTTTTTGTTGTCTGTAGGGGTTTGGATACCCTTTTGATCACGCGAAAACCAACCCATTTCTCTCTATGCTATTGTTACGTCGTCACTTAAATATACATTTTGTACAGCTTGCAACAATTCTACACCTTCGGCAAACGGTTTCTGGAAGGCTTTTCGGCCAAGAATGAGTCCCATACCTCCTGCACGCTTGTTAACGATAGCCGTTTCAACTGCTTCCGCTAAGTCAGAGGCTCCAGATGAAGCACCTCCTGAGTTTATCAAACCGACTCTACCTTTGTAGCAGTTTAACACTTGATATCTACAAAGGTCAATTGGATTGTCTGAACACAGTTTGTCATACATATCAGGATGTGTTTTACCATGACCAACTGCTTTGAAACCGCCATTGTTCGTAGGCATCTTCTGCTTAATGATATCTGCTTGAATCGTTACACCAATGTGATTGGCTTGCCCCGTTAAGTCGGCAGATGTATGATAATCTACTCCGTCAACTTTGAAGGAACCATTTCTTGTGTAACACCATAAAATAGTAAACATTCCTAGGCGATGTGCTTCTTCAAAGGCCGCAGCAACTTCAAGAATTTGTCTACGCGTATTTTCAGAACCGAAGTAAATCGTTGCTCCAATCCCTGCAGCCCCCATATTCCATGCATCTTGGACTTTGCCAAACATCACTTGGTCGTAGCTATTAGGGTATGATATCAGCTCATTGTGATTGATCTTAACAATGAATGGAATCTTGTGAGCGTAGCGTCTAGACATTGAAGCTAATACACCAAATGAAGAAGCAACTCCATTACATCCCGACTCTACAGCGAGATCAAGAATTCCTTTTGGATCAAAGTATAATGGATTGGGGGAGAAACTAGATCCCGCAGTATGCTCGAGTCCTTGGTCAACCGGCAGAATTCCTATGTATCCTGTTCCACCCATTCTTCCTGTATCAAACAATTGCTGCAATGATCTCAGCGTTTGAGGATTTCTATTACTTAAAACCCACTGTTCGTCAACATGGTCTTTACTTGGAAGATGAATATCAGCCTTTGATACCGCTGGAGAGTTAAAATCCAGAAGCGAAGCTGCTTTCTCGGCGCCTAAAAGTTCGGTTATTTTGTTACGCATGGTTTTTTGATTTCGGACGAAATTAAGGAAAGCCCCTGTACTTTCTAAGTATTTATAGTCAAGAGTATGTTGACATTGTGGATATATTAAGTCATGCCAATGTATCAACTCATAGAGCCTTGATTACCTTTTGTTTCGTATTGAGCTAAATCCGTCTTCTAAAAAGACTATCGTCTTCGCTTGAGGCCACGTCGGAAGGCGGGTTTACCGCGATTGGGTAACATTTTAATCTTCCCATCCATTCGGTCCCTATCATTTGCTGGCATGGGATTAGAATGTCCGTGATATTCTTTGACCTTATGCCCAACAAGAAGTTCAATTTTACGCCAGAAATCGCGATCATTCACAGTACAAAGCGTAAAGGCTCTACCCTCTTTTCCTGCCCGCCCTGTTCGTCCAACTCTGTGAATGTATGCTTCGGGTTCATTAGGAACATCATAATTGATTACACAAGAAAGATTGCTTATATCAATACCGCGAGAAGCTACATCGGTTGCCACGAGAATCTTACACTTACCTTCTTTAAAGTTTTTGAGCGCCTTTTGACGAGCATTTTGTGTTTTATCACCGTGTAAAGCAAGAACACTTTTCTGCTTTCCTTTCAGAAAACGTTCGAGTTTATCTGCCCCAATTTTAGTGCGCGTAAAAATCAGACAATCCTCAATACCCTCATATTCTAAAAGCTCTAGAGTCGTCTCGCGCTTTTTATTATCTACGGTGTAGAGTACCCTATCATCCACTTTTTCTGCAGTGGTAGATTCTGGACTTACTTCCACCCGTACCGGTTTATGCAACATGTGTTGCGATAGTTGGAGAATATCAGGTGACATCGTTGCACTAAAAAATAGCGTTTGACGAACTTTTGGAAGCTTTCGCACGATGCGTGTCATATCCTTTGTAAAGCCCATATCCATCATTCGATCGGCTTCATCCAGGACAAGCACCTGTACTTCGCTTAAATCCAAAATCCGCATTTGATTCAAATCAAGTAATCGCCCAGGAGTGGCTATGATTAAAGCAACTCCACGCTTTATCTTATTGATTTGCTTTCTCTTGGGTATACCACCAAACACGGTAGCCATTTGAAGCTTCATCTCCTTGGAGAATAGCTTTATATTATCCTCAATCTGAAGGGCCAATTCTCTTGTCGGAGCAAGAATTAACACTGCCGGTTTTTGAGGAGTGGTATTCTCAGGAGCCTTTTCTCTTCCCAGCAGACGCTGAAGAATAGGCAAACTAAAGGCAGCGGTTTTTCCTGTACCGGTCTGTGCAATACCTAAGACATCCTTATTTTCTAAAACATGTGGAATTGCTTGGCTCTGAATGGGTGTAGGATGAGTATATCCGAGTTTGGCGATCGCCTTTTGAATGGGCTCTCCCAATTTTAGGGAAGCAAAGCCATTAGACCCATTCCCGTTATTATCTGTTGTATTCAACGTTCTTTATTTACAATTCCTCCACGCCTTGTCGATATCCAATGGCGTTACTAAAGCCTCGTTGGGATACCACTTTTCATTCATGAAGTTCATAAGGTTAGCTACATCCGTAGCGCTTAAATCAGGATAACCAAGCATGACCAATGTTGAGTCTTGCGTATTGACCTTCCCGTGCTTCACGACGCAAGGTACAGAAAAGTTTGGTCGGTTATACCAATCTCCATTATTAAGTGCAGGAAAGCCGAGATTTCCTTCATCATCAGCTAATCCTCCTTGACCCTTATCACCGTGACAAGATTGACAGTTTTTCTCGTATACTACTTGTCCATCATATCTTGAATTGATATTTCCTTGTTGAATCTGGACAATCACCGCTCCTAGGGCAAAAAGCGCTAAAAAGGCAACTCCCCCTAGAATAAACTTGCGCATTCTTCCTCCTAGGTCTCCCTCTTTGTAATCATTCTTTCGACCCGCTTCCATACTACTTATCCGTTAATGCTTTTTTTAAATAACAAATCAAATCATCGATCTCGTGATTTTCTGTTCCATCTCCCGTCACAAAATAAGTGACCTTTTTATCGGGTGTTACGACAAGAAAAGTCCCACTATGATCAAATCCACCTGAAGTCGGCAAATCGCTCTCTGCCACTCCTATTTTCAGCGCATCGGCTAAACCAAAGACCTCCTCTTTGCTTCCTCGAAGAAAAGACCACGTATTCGTATCTGCTTCGTACAAGGCAGCATATTCACGTAATCGCTGAATATTATCTCGACGCTCATCGATTGAAATAGAAACTAAAGAAAATCCATCTAAGCCTTTTAATTCTTGTTGAATACGCTGCATATTCCCCGACATCTTAGGACAAATAGAGGGACAGGAGGTAAAAAAGAAGTCTAAGACAACATACTGTTTAGCCAAATCATCCTGTGTGATAATCGATTGACCAAAAGCACTTTCCAATGCAAAAGATGGAAGAGGTTGCGGATCTTTAAATTGATATGCTGTGATCTCTACATCACATTCTTTGTCACAGCCAATAAACATCCACAAGCTCAGAAATAACGAGGGGAAAAACTTGGTCATATTGATGCTTTGCTAGATCCTCTGGAAAACATCAAGCCTCCCAGCAAAAGAGTGGCTGCACCAAGCAATCCCATTCGTATCCAAAAAGGCTGAAAAGAATACTCTTTGGCATAGGCCTCGGACTCACCTTCATATATTGAAGCATCAAGTGTCTCGTAGTCTTCCTTATTCTTTGTTTGGTAGAGCGCGTACTCGTATTGCTTTAATACACGTTTTGCCTCTTGAAAATGTTTATCCACTTTGTGCAAGGCAACACGGTTAATGTTTCCCATCCATATCATGCCTGCATAGAGATTTTGCAAGCTGGCATTAGCCCATGCCATGTCTTCTTTTGAAAGCGATTTCATCGTCGTATCGTCTAAGACCGTCAGCAATGCCCACGTGCTATCCGCAAAAAAGGCATCAGAATTATTTTTCCATTGTTCGATGATTTCCTCCCGGTTTTTGGAGAAATAGGAATACGAAGCATCCCTTAGAAACGCTCTAGAAAAAGGCACCCTTCCCGTATCCATCGGAATAAATACGTCAGGAATAACCCCACCCCCTCCGTAGACTGTTCGTCCTTCAATCAATGTAAAGTACTCTGTGCTATCCTCAAGCGTAATAGCTGAGGAATCCACAATCTCATCAGATTCAAATCGATCAACAATTTCTAAGCCGTATTCGTAGGCATCTTTCCCCTCATAAGGCTTCTGAACACATCGCCCAGAAGGCATATAG
>JAYYPZ010000117.1:0-8317 GCA_036128775.1 Bacteroidota bacterium | reverse complement strand
CACTACGATTGTGATCTAGAGAAAATCAGTTTCGACGACGATTATTACACTCTTGAGTTTCAAAGTGGAGAAATCACTAAGGCATCTACCTTGATTGGTGCCGATGGGGCTAATAGTCGTATTCGAAAGTGGCTATATCCCAATCATAAACTTCATACAGGAGGGTATTTTGAGATTGTTGGTTCGTGCGAGAACGCGAGCATTGTTAAGGCTTTGGACAACTCGTTTCAAAAGCACTTTGGCCAAGATCATATTAACGAGAACCATATCGCCTTTGGAATTCTTCCTACGGGTGGAGACGATTTGACTTGGTTCTTACAAATTCCAGTAACCATACCTGAGCAAGTCAATGACCTTTATAATGTGGAGTCACGAGAAAGATTTCTGCAAGAGCTGACAGCCAATTGGTCCAGCCTTATTGCAGAAGCCATTGAATCAACCAACACCCATTCCACTTATGTATGGCGCTCAGGATACATGGAGTTGTTACATACCTTTCATTTTCACAATATGTTTTTGATTGGAGATGCCTGCCATCCTCTGTTGAGTATGACAAGCCAAGGGGTTAATACTGCCTTAGAGGACGCCATTCACTTAGCCCATCTCTTTAATAACTATGACCTTCAAGAAGTTGGGAATCTGTTTTATTCGAATAGAAAAGATGTGATTGCTGATCGCATAGAGTATGGCAAGCACCTTGCCGATCGTTTTACTAAACATCCTGAGCAATGGGTACAAATGGTTCATTTAGCCGACTAAACGACGAAAACAAAAAGACGTTATGGTCAAGAGCCTTTAATTTCCGGTGGGCGACCCTTGAATCGGACGTTATCCCATTGACAGCAGCCGATCCAGACATACCTGTACCAGGTCCGATAATTGAAGGAATCCAAGAATACTTAAAGGAACCATACCTCAGTTATGGCCCAGCAGAGGGACTTCCCGAGTTTTGCCAAGGTGTAGCCGACTTCTATAATAAGCATAAGGGAGGTGATATTCAAGACGAAGAGGTTTTTGCCATCAACAGTGCTGCCAGTGGGATGTTTCTTGTAGCACAGGCCGTAGTTAAGCCGGGTGACGAAGTCATTATTGCTGATCCTGTGGATTTTCTGTTGGAGCGCTCTGTGCTAGCCGCTGGGGGTGTAATTAAGCGATTTGACAGAAGACCTAATACTTCCATTCTTGAGGCAATCCAAGAGCAGTTTTCCTCAAAAACAAAGATGTTGTCTTTATGCAATCCGCATAATCCAACAGGAGAAATCTTTGATCGTGATACGTTAGAAGCCATTCTAACTTGGGCAAAAGAAAAGGATATCTATGTTGTGAGCGATGAGATATGGAGTGATATCGTCTACGATGGTGGTACGGTCCATTCCGTGCGTTCCTTCGACAAATCGCTAACTGAGAAGGTCTTTACAGTCTATGGCTATTCCAAAAGCTTTGGTTTGGCAGGACTTCGCATTGGCGCACTCATCACCCCTAATCCTGAATGGCGGGATACCATGGTCAAGCTGAGTTACGCTGCTGATACGGCCTATGGTGTAGCTACACTCTCTCAGGTAGGCGCTGTTGCCGCTATGCAAGATGCAAGCTGGTCGGCTTTTCAAGATGTATTAGAGCACTATCAGCAAAACCGAGATCGGATAACGCAGTTTGTGGATTCTGTGCCTACTCTATCAGCTATCCCACCAAAAGCGACTTATCTGTATTGGATCAACATTGAGCAGACGGGTCATAGTGCTGATTTTATAGTGGAGCACCTTAGAAAAAACCACGCGTTAGCGGTGATTCCAGGCAACCCGACCTTCTTTGGACCGCGAGCTGAGGGGCATATCCGACTTTCTTTTGCCACGACAACTGATATTCTTGAAGAAGGGCTAAAGAGGTTACGAGAGGGAATTGAGCGTCTTTAGGAATCTATTGATTAGTTGATGTTGTCGTCTGGCCTTTTGGTGTGGTTTTTTTAGTCAAAGCCCACGTTCCACCCCCGCCCTACGGGCAAAATAATCTCCTCAAAAAGTGTGCCGCTGGCCTTTCTACTCTATCGCACTTATAAATGAGCATTCGGCGCCATGAGTGATTAGAATAGGACATAAAAAAAGCCCGTTTTCACGGGCTTTTTACTTTACTGGCGGAGAAAGAGGGATTCGAACCCCCGGACCTGTTACAGTCAACGGTTTTCAAGACCGCCGCAATCGACCACTCTGCCATTTCTCCGCTACAAATATAAGCGACTTTCAAAAATTACAGGACTTCGAATCAAAAACTTCTAAAACCTTTTAAATAGCCTATTGCTCAAGAATCTTAGGTAGATCTGCAGGGCTATAGTTTACCGACTTCAGCACTTTGTTATCCCCTTGACGATACACCATCCATTGATCACCTTTTTGGGCAATGGTGGACTGCGTGCCATCGCGATCAGCGTAATGGGCCTGGGTAGCTCTCGCCTCTTCCTCTGAAGAACATGCCTTACTCATATTGGAACGCTGTACTTCATCGAAAAGCGCTTTAAACTTGTCACCTAAACCAAATTCTAATATTGCGCCACTCAAGACGTATTGTATGTCAGCTAATGCATCAGCTACTTCTACAAGGTCATTGGCTTCTATGGCCTCCTTTAGTTCATTTAACTCCTCTTGCAGAAGGTTTACCCTGAGGGCACAACGATCTTCTGATGGAATTTGAGGCGAATCCAGCACAGGAGCACCAAATAAGTTATGAAAAGCAGCCACATCGTTTAGCGCATTGGCTTCTTGAAATTTTGATGGTTTGTTAGCATCTGCCATAATTCTCCGTTTTTTTCATTTAACTCTTTTCATTTAAGTCGGTAGAATAATTCCACGTATCAAAGATGGTTTTCCATTCTTTTTTGATGTGTTCCTCCAAGTCTGGACGAAGCTTTCGAAAGCGATTTTTCTTGTAGCCCTTAACCGATTCAAAGTAGTCAGCAATTGGCCCCTTAGCATTGTCCCACCCAGGCAAACTAAGCTCCTTATAGATTCGCTCCATTTCAGTGTATCCATTTTGCTCGAAAACATCGAATCGGACTTCGACTAGATTGCCTTCAGGAATCATAGACCGTTGAGCGATATAGCGTTCATAGATGGCCTTACCCCATTCGATAACACGATCCTCTTCCTCACGCATGCTAATGAACTGCAAGTATTGAGAAGAAATCATTTTCCGCATTAAGTGACGCGTAGAAAGGAATACATCATAGGGATTACGGTGAATGAAAACAAACTTCGCCTCGGGATAAAGTTCTAGTAGCTCCTGCACTCTTGGAGTATTCCAAGGATTCTTTAATACCAAGTCCTTGGTCCCATTATATAACGCAATCTGCTGTAGCACATGATTATAATCTTCCTGCCAGCCTGCCTTTTCTTGTGCGCTTATTCCTTGAAAGAGCGTGTACTTTTCAAAATAGGACGTCTCCCGTCCAAAGAAAAAACTATGAATTCCAGTATATCGGCTCACCATAGATAAAGGCTGCTCTTCTTCTGCAGGGGCATCAGCATCAACCTTCACATTATCCTGAGGGCGAGTTTCTGGCATAAAGCGGCTCACTACAGGACGCAGCCATGTTTTACTCAATAAGGCAACCGTATAGAGGAAGGTCTGAAAATTTGATAGATAGCCAAGCCTTGGATCACGAGAAAAAGCATAATGAAGATGGGTAGTACCACTTCGCCAGTGACCTAGGATAAATATTGGTGGGTTGTTTTCAAATGAAATTTTCCGGGCTCTTCGACCATATATAGCGCGTTGTAGCCACTGAAAAAAAGTCGTGATGGTCACAAAGCGAGAAATAAAAAACGATCGGCGCCTGTAGGGTTTGTCCACGGTGTGGAGGCGACGCAAGGTATTCCAAAGTTTAGGGCGAGCCACATAGAGCTGGTGCTCTTTCACCTTGTAGGCACGTTTTGCGGTATTCGACGAATTGTTTTTCGGTGCTGAGGATAGAGTCGATGGTGTGGCCAAAACCTATTGATTTGATGTTCAAATGATTATACCTAATTCTTGTAATCATTCATGAGAATAATCTTAGCTATGAATCAGCGTTAAATATCGAGATTGCCTTAGGATTTGATGGACTAAAACAGAACGTTTTTTTACACAATACGTTTACTTTGTATTCGCTGAGTTGATTTATAGTATGAGTTTCCTTTCCAATGTATTGACCCGCCTATTTCCCAAAGGTTTAGACCATGTGGAAGTGGATGATGCGTTAAACTACAGTACGGAAGATGTTCAGCATTTTGACGAAGTCATCAATACCTATAATGGCACTCAACAATTAAATTCACGACTCCGTGAGGTAATTGATAATGAATCAATTTATCGACTTCGCGCAAGTGCTTTATGCCAGTTGCATTGGGCCGGCATGCCTAATGACTTTTGCTTCGCCTTACATCATGCACTCAAGACGCATTTACTCGATATGTCCTATCGAATTGAACGGGCACGATTAAAACGCTTTAGTGAGGGTCAAAACATTTTTGAAGAGCGATATTACTTCTGTAAGCCCAAGCTTCAATATGAGGGAGAGCCTCCAATTCTTATTCAACGCTATGGCAACATTGAGTTGATAGCCAAAGTGCAGGTAGATCCATCCAATAATCAAGTCTCCGAGGACTTTCCTGTATTAACCATTCGAATACACCACTACGAAGGGCATCAATATTCCAAGGTCTTAGCTGCAGAAGATTTGTTTCAAGAATGGATACAACGTCTCAACTGAAGGAAACCCTAGTTTACCACAGATAAGGAATTAAAATCTTTCGATCCCTTGGATAGTCTTCAAAAGACTTTTTATACCATCTATGATTTTCCATAGCGCGAGGAATCAGATTGGCCATAGTCCATACGGCAAACGTTACCGCTCCAAGATGCCAAGACAATATGGCAAAACCTATCCATTCCATGATTTCTCCAAGTAAATTGGGTGAGCTGACATAACGAAAAAAACCACCATAAGGAATCGAGTAATGACTCTCCCCTGTCTTTCTTAAGCTGAGTAGAATGGCATCGCTTTGGTGGTTGATAAACATACCCAATCCAAATACAGCAAGTCCTACAATGTGGTGCCAAGACGTAATCCACTCGCTGAGAGATATGGGATCTTGTTGGGCGAAAGACCAGCCGAGTATCGTCGTATTACCCAAATTGAACAGAATCGCACTCACAGCAATCATGTAGGGCATGTGCTTTGCTCGAGATCGAATGCGAAATGGATAAATCCAAGCACGGTAGGTATAATGAATACCCCATAGGACAAGAGGAATGGCTGTTCCAGCGCTGATTTTACCTTGAAAGAGGTAGAAGAAGACAAAGGTTCCAAGCAGAGCAGGAGTCTCATAGATAAACCAGCCAATATAAGCGGGAAGCGTCGGCCCCCAACCCTTTCGGACGTGCCGCCCATAAGGCGCGCTCGGACCGAGAATAAGGAATACCATGATGATCCCTGCTGTAATCATCCATCCCAACATGCATTCTTCCATGTGTTGATCCAACCAAATGAGCATAATCCATTGTTTAACCTTCTTGAAGATGCAAAATATTGTCGGATTCGTAAGCTTACCGAGTTATTATGGGATGTATTCGTATTTGGCTGTAATTTTGGGGTATGGCAAAAGTCGTTGTTGGATTGAGCGGAGGGGTTGACTCCAGTGTAGCTGCAGCTCTACTTCTTGAGGAGGGACATGAAGTCATTGGCATCTTTATGAAGAATTGGCATGACGATAGCGTGACTATATCTGATGATTGTCCTTGGCTCGAAGATTCTCAAGATGCCCTTCTTGTCGCCGAAAAACTTGGTATACCTTTTCAAACAATTGACTTTAGCAAGGAGTACAAAGAACGGATAGTTGACTACATGTTTAACGAGTATGAGGCTGGACGCACACCGAATCCAGATGTGTTATGCAATCGTGAAGTAAAGTTTGATATCTTCTTAGACTTTGCCCAGAACCTTGGAGCAGACTATGTCGCCACTGGACATTACTGCCGAAAAGGAATCAAGACGAATGCAAAGGGAGAGACCACTTTTGAACTCATCGCAGGTAAGGATAACAACAAAGACCAGAGCTATTTTCTCTGCCAAATCAATCAAGAGCAATTAGCGCATGCCCTCTTCCCTATTGGAGAATTTGAGAAGCATGAGGTACGCGCGATGGCAGAAAACTTAGACTTAACCACGGCCCAAAAGAAAGATTCTCAAGGTCTGTGCTTTATTGGAAAAGTGAGGCTACCGGACTTTCTACAACAAAAATTAGCCAAAAAAGAGGGTGAGGTAATTGAGATAGTACGAGATCACGCCATGTTCTCCAAAGATTGGGGATACACTCCTTATCATTTTGACAAAAATGACGGCAAGGTTGTAGGCAAGCATATCGGAGCCCATTTCTACACCATTGGTCAGCGGCGTGGGCTTGGTATTGGAGGCTATGAAACGCCACTCTTTGTACTTGGTACCAACGTCGAAGAAAATATCATTTTTGTAGGACAAGGAGAAGATCATCCTGGCCTCAATAGAGACAAAATGTCGATTCCTTTATCCGAATGCCACTGGGTTAATCCGGATGAACAACTCAAGGAAGGCGAAACATGGAAAGGAAAGGCAAGGATTCGATATCGCCAACCACTTCAAGCGGTTACTATACGGCGCAAAGATGATCTTATCAACTTTGATTTTGACTTACCTCAACGAGGTATAAGCCCAGGACAATTTGTTGCATGGTATGCCGAAGATGTCCTTGTAGGGAGCGGAGTAATCCAATAACGTCATATAGTAGAGTTGTTAAGGGTGATCTACCACCTCGGAGGGAACATACCCCACGTCAACTATTCGAATCAGGTTTCCGCTTGCATCATAATGCTCTATCGCTCCATTAACGATAAAATCTTTAGCATCGGATACAATAACATCTCCGTTGTTTAGAACACTGAGGCCATAGATTGCCTGTGCTGTTGTGCTCCAAGCTAAGGATGGTGGAGTGTCACCTACAATTTTAAAAATGTCGGAGGCTAGATTAAAATATAGGGTGTTGGAGTTTTTGTCAAAGGCAATGCGATTGGGGCGGTCTTCATTAAAGCGAATGATTTCTCTAGTGGATTTATCTAGTAAATTGACTTGAACGATTTGACCTGCGACATCATTAGAGGCATTACCTAAAAATAGGACGTAAAATAGATGATCTTCACTTCCTTCGACCATTTGAATGGGATCTTCCGGCAGTGCAATGTTGTCTCTTAGTTCTAAATCCTCTGATAACATCAAGACTTCCGATATGGGTGATCCCTGACCATACACCGATCGGTGAAGAACAGCTACACCGTTAGAACGGTAGGGAAAAATATACTCTGTCCATCCATAGAGGTCAATGGCAGCGTCAATACAACCCGATTGAGGTTCGGTACGAATAAATTGACGGCTAAACAAGTCAGACACATAAATTCCTCCCTCATCATTAACATGGGCATACCTTGGCGAAGTGAAGCCTGCTATGGTTCTTCTTGGAGTTAAATTATTTGGATCAAGGATCTCAACCTTTTGAGAATTGTTAACTACCAGAATCAGGTCATTATTTGTCCAATAGACGTCTTGCAGAATATCCCCAAGGGCATAACCTGCCTGATCAGCGAAAGCATTGGGAAGCAAATCGCCAGTAGAGGGATTATACAAATCAATGGATGCATTCCCTCGTGTAAAGCCACCCTCACAAGCAATAATGACGTAATCTGATAAATCAATGCCGTCAGCTGATGATTCTGCCTCATAGACTACAAGACCATCAAGGCAGACAAAGTCGTCTTTCTTGCACCCTGTAATCAGCAGTAGACTAAGGACTAAGGTGCCAAGACAGCGTGACATCAAGGGCAGTTTGTGGTGTCGCATATCCAACAATGGTTTGATATTCTGTAAACGTAACGTTATTCCAAGCAAAAGATGTTTCAAGGCGCTGATTTTTCCATCGCCAATTTTTCGCAACATGTAGACTACAGGTTGTGTAAGGGATTAAGGTTGTCGATGGGTCAACGTAGCGAGAAGATTCACCTTGAATTGTTGTTCGCACCATCCAATCGCGCCAGGACCATGTTACTTTGCTATCCCACTGATAGTTGGCTATGTAGGGCACTTGATCAACAACGCCTTGTGCTGAGATTTTTTCAATATTCCGCCTAGCCGCTGTACCCGACCACGCCCAATGCATCCGATTAAAATCCTTCCGCACACCAAGCGTTAACTCTCCCCCATAGCTTCGCACTTCTCCAATATTTTCGGGCATCCATTGCTGGGTGGATTGGGGCAGCCACA
>JAYYPZ010000116.1:0-50555 GCA_036128775.1 Bacteroidota bacterium | reverse complement strand
GCCGACTGCATTCTCTCCCAACAATGATGGGGTTAACGACCTCTTTATGGTTAAGCAAGATTGTCCTTTCGGATATGATGCGTACCTGTTTCAAGTGTTTGACAGGTGGGGTAATCCTGTCTTCGAGACGAGTGATCCTCTCGATGGATGGGATGGTATGCGCCAAGGAAAAGCAGCACCTCTAGGGGTATATACATGGTATGTAACTCTAATCAAGACAAAGGATGAAACTGCTGAACAGGCTGTTTATCGAGGGAATGTTACGCTGATTCGATAGTTCGATTGCCTTCTACATTTATTGTAGTTAGATAGACGTTAAGGTAACAACTCTCCGAATTCCCAAAGTCCCTCTCGTTTGAAGCCATCGGGAAAGGTCATTGCACCTTCGCCGTGGTATAGGTTGTTTTCAAAGTGTCCTACGTAAACTGTTCCATTGTTCCAAGTGTAGCGCCCAAAACCTGATTTTTTACCGTCTACAAAAGATCCTTTGTAGATGTCACCGTTTGCCATGGTAAGTTCTCCTATGCCATGAAACTGTCCCTCTTTGAGCATTCCTTCATAGACAAAGCCATTGGCAAAATCAAAGTGTCCAAAGCTGTCTATAGCGCCTTTATTAAAATGGCCGATGTATAGGTCTCCTTCGGGCCATGACAATTGTCCTTTTCCATGAAACTCCCCATCCTTAAACTGTCCTATGTAGATCTGCCCATTAGGCTCACGTTGCTCTCCATGTCCATCAATCGCACCTTGTACAAAAGATCCGGTGTAGACTGATCCATCTGACCAAACATAACTCCCTTCACCGTGTTGCTCATCGGCTAGAAACGATCCTGTGTAGTGATCGCCATTGGGCCAGAACTGTTGACCTTGGCCTTCTTGCTTGCCATTAACGTAGTCTCCGGTGTAGTAGCTGCCGTCCAACCATGTATAGGTGCCTTTCCCATCGAATACACCATAGGCAAAACTGCCTTCGTAAGTTTCTCCATTCGCTTTTGTTAGGAAACCGACTCCGTTGGGCTTTCTCTTTTTTAACTCACCCGTATACGTTGAGCCATCTGGGAACGTTCTTGTTTTTTGAGCCCATAAATCAGCTGTTCCGGTACAAAGGAAAAACGAGCACAGAAAAAGGCTCAAAAGGTTTCTATTGGGTCTAGATTTTCTCACGATGAAATAGGGTTTTGATTAAAGCTAATAATCAATGAATTTATGTCAAATGAATCTGGACAATTTAACTTTACAGGAATATTCGTTTAGTAAGGATTAATAAGTTATCTTTGCCGTCCGTTTATACGACATTATGGAGAAATTAACAATTGAAACGAAAAAGGCCATCATTAAAGAATTTGGTGGCGACGAGGCCAATACCGGCTCGACTGAGGCACAAATTGCCATTTTTACACACCGCATCAAGCACTTAACAGAACATGCTAAGCGGAACCGCAAAGACTTTAGCAATATACGCTCACTAACGCGTCTTGTTGCTAAGCGCCGTCATCTTCTTTCTTATTTGCGGGACAAAGACATTGAGCGATACCGTTCAATCATTAAACAACTCGGTTTACGACACTAATAGTCGCTAAATCACCAATTTTTTTACGATGAATTATCAGCATTTTACTCAAGTCATGGACTTGGGAGACGGGCGTAATGTGACGCTCGAGACAGGGAAACTTGCGAAACAAGCCGACGGATCTGTAGTGGTTCGTTTAGGAGATACAATGGTTATGGCTACGGTCGTATCCGATAAAAATGCCGACGATGGCATAGACTTTCTACCTCTTATGGTAGATTACCGTGAGATGTATGCGGGAGCTGGGCGATTCCCCGGTGGATTCTTTAAGCGCGAAGCGCGTCCTAGCGAAAGCGAAATTTTAACCTGCCGTCTGGTAGATCGAGCGTTACGACCGCTTTTCCCAGATGATTACCACGCGAATACGGTTATTCAGATTCAAATGATTTCTTCTGACGGTGAAAACATGCCAGATGCCTTAGCTTGTTTGGCAGCTTCTGCTGCAATTTCAGTATCTGATATTCCATTTAATGGACCTGTTAGTGAGGTGCGCGTTGCCCGTATTGATGGAGCATTTGTTATTAATCCTACCATTTCTCAATTGGACGAGGCTGATTTGGAAATGGTGATTGCCGGAACATCAGACAGTATTGTAATGGTCGAGGGCGAAATGTTTGAAATCAGTGAAGAAGAGATGCTTGAGGCTATTAAAACGGCTCATGAAGTAATCAAACGTCAAATAGACGCTCAAAATGCATTAGCATCTAACATTGAAAAGGCACAAACTAAGCGTGATTATAGCCACGAGGTTGATGACGAAGCCATTCTTGCGACAGTGAAAGAGGTAGTATACGCTCCTGCTTCAGCTATGGCTAAGGAGGGTATTGCCAATAAATCCATTCGTGGTGAACGATTAGATGCAATGAAAAAGGAGCTTATCGAAAAATTAGGCGAAGAGGTTTATGAAGAAAATAAGCCTATGATTGCCCGATATTTCAAGGCAACTCAGAAAAAAGCGGTCCGCGATGCGGTTCTCGATACACGCAAGCGACTCGACGGGCGTGATCTTGATGAAATTCGCCCGATTTGGTCGGAGGTAAACTATCTTCCTGGAGCCCATGGTTCGGCAATCTTTACAAGAGGGGAGACTCAATCATTGACTACCTGTACTCTTGGTGCGGCGCGTGATGAGCAAATGATTGATGGAGCTTTTGTACAAGGAACAAGTGCGTTCTTACTCCATTATAACTTCCCTGCATTCTCAACAGGTGAAGCAAGAATGCCAAGAAGTACTTCTCGTCGAGAAATCGGACACGGTAATCTTGCCTTTAGAGCGCTTAAAGGAATGATTTCTCCTGAAAATCCATACACTATTCGAGTGGTTTCAGATATTCTAGAATCTAATGGTTCTTCTTCTATGGCCACGGTTTGTGCAGGAAGTTTAGCTATGATGGACGCCGGTGTTCAGTTGGAGAAGCCTGTTGCAGGCATTGCCATGGGACTTATCACGGATGCGGAGACAAATCGCTCTGCGGTACTGTCTGATATTCTTGGAGATGAAGATTTCTTAGGTGATATGGACTTCAAAGTAGCGGGTACTAAGGATGGTATTACAGCTGTACAGATGGATATCAAAATAGACGGTCTGCCATATGACATTCTTGAGCAGGCACTAAAGCAAGCTAAAGATGGTCGACTTCACATTCTAGGAGAAATGGCCAAGACGCTTGAGACGCCAAGAGAGGAGATGAAGCCCAATGCTCCAAGACTTATGCGATTCTCTATCGACAAGGAGTTCATTGGTGCTGTAATTGGTAGCGGCGGTAAAGTCATCCAAGAGATGCAGGCTGTTACGGGTACAACCATCAGCATCGAGGAAGTGGACAATGTTGGAGAGGTTGAAATCTTTGGTCCTACAGGGGATGCTGTTGATCAGGCCTTCCAGAAAATCAAGCAAATCACGGCAACTCCAGAGGTAGGTGAGGAATACGAAGCAACGGTTAAGTCTATTATGGACTACGGTATGTTCGTTGAGTTCTTGCCGAGCAAAGAGGGACTTCTTCATATTTCTGAAATTTCTCATGCTCGCATAGAAAAAATGGAAGATGCAGGGTTCTCAAAAGGCGATAAAGTGCAGGTAAAACTTGTGGGTATCGACAACAAAGGTCGATTCAAGTTATCTCGTAAAGTATTATTGCCTGCTCCAGCCAAAGACGAGGGATCTGAAGAGTAGTCTTTTGAGTTAGTTATGTCAAGGATAAAAATCTAAGACGCTGACATAGCCCCATACGGAATGATTGTTAATGGTTGCACCAACACCTGTGTAATCATCTGACAAGCAGACCATTCTGTGGCCAAGAGATGGAACATCGTAATCTATTAGTAATTGAAGGACAATTCCTAAGGCGTTGTCGTGTCCATAAGAGCAACACTCAGCCCAAAAACCATCGTTACATTGGATACGCTCATGACCAGTTAGTCCGAGTTCACCTGATTCTTTAGCCCAACATCGAGCAAGCTGATACATCGATTGATTTGGCTTGACAGCGCGAATGGGCTCCATTGAAAGCATATGGTTGATTAACGAGCGTTTGTACTCATAGTCATAGTCTTCTTTCTCTATGGTTAGCTCAAGTTCCACAAATCGTTGAGGATAGAGTCGTGCTAAGTTGAGCACGGTGATAATGTCTCTTTCTGAAGAGTGCATATAGGTTCGTGCCTCCTTTGTTGTATTGGCAGTTCGCAACTCCTCTTGGGTCCAAAGGGGGCTTATTCCTTCAATTTGCCCTTGACTTATGGACACTAAAAACATAAGAACTGTAAACAATGCGGAATAAAGGGATCTTCTTGTTTTCATAAGACGTCACATTTACCTTTTAACTGCTACGAGGAAAAAAATATTATCCTAGATGTAACCTATTAGGAGAATTTAACGTATTTCCGAAATAGGGTATCGTCCTGCATCCATTGAAAACCATGAAAAATGATAGGCGTTATTGGAAAAAGTGTATTTCAAAATCTAGAGACTGGTAAATCAAAGAATTTATCAAGACTAGCGAGTGGGGTCTCACAATTTTCAAGGCGTCTACCTCAGCAGAATGCGGGTATTGAGGTTAATGCTCAGAATACATTGGTAAAGCAATTGTCTCTTCATCGACGAAAAACCCAACATGAAATGAATGATTTGTATTAATGTGCATTGATTTTTCCTTGAACATGATTAAATCGTAGCGACGTAGTCTTACCTTTAAGCTATGTCAGTAGTTATTTCCCCCTCAATCTTAGCAGGTAACTTCCTCAACCTACAGCAAAGCCTTGATATTATTAACTCTTCAGAGGCTGAATGGGTCCACGTAGACGTGATGGATGGTGTCTTTGTTCCGAATATATCTTTTGGCTTTCCTGTCTTAAAAGCCGTTTCGGCCTATTGCACAAAATTCATTGACGTTCATTTAATGATTGAGCAACCAAACCGTTATTTCTCCATGTTAAAGGAGGCGGGCGCACAAGGTCTTAGTATCCATTTTGAGGGAAATTACCATCTGCATAGGGATCTTGCAGAAATTCAGCGGTTGGGTATGAAAGCAGGCCTTGCCCTTAATCCACAAACCTCCTTGGATGCAGTAAAGGAACTTCTGCCTTCGATAGACTATCTACTTCTTATGTCCGTAAACCCAGGATTCGGTGGTCAACAATTTATTGAAGACACGGATAAAAAAGTGGCTCAAGCTTCTTCAATACGAGATTCGCTGGCGTTAAACTTCACCATACAAGTAGATGGCGGTGTCAATTTGGAGAACTGTGCGCGTTTAAAATCTGCTGGAGCAGACAATTTGGTTGCGGGTAGTGCCGTTTTTAAGTCAACTAATCCTCAAGAGACCATCGCTAAGCTAAAATCATCTACATGAGATGTCATATCCGAGGTGATATGAGTCTTTGTACAGTCATATTCTTTGGCTGCTTAGCATTGTTTGGGGCTATTGAGTCTTATGGACAATTCACGATAGAAGGAGAGGTCAAAGCTTATGATGGCAAGCCGCTTTCTGATATTCTTGTTGCTGCCCCTAGGCACACTACAAACACCACATTTACCGATAATCAAGGAGTCTTTCGTTTAGATCTACCAGAAAAGCCTAACCGATTAGTCCTCATGTTACAAAGTCTTTTTGAAGGTGATACGACGTGGGAATGGAATGGCGTCACAGCCTTAGATGCTATATCAATAACCTATGGAGAAAATGCAGCCAATATTGACACGGTAGTCATCGAAGGAGATCAAGGAGAAAAAGGGGTCACCGATGTGAGTACCACGATAATCGATATTGGGTCGAAGCGATCACTGCCCAATCCTTTTCCAGATGTTTCTGACTTTTTAAGGGGCGAATTAGGTTTTAGTAAGAATAATGAGTTAAGTACGGCGTACAGCATTCGTGGAGGAAATTTTGATGAAAACCTTGTATATGTCAATGATTTCGAAGTGTATCGACCGTTTCTTATTCGATCGGGGCAGCAGGAGGGACTCAGTTTTGTAAATGTAGATATGGTGCGCGAGGTGAGTTTTTCTGCAGGTGGTTTTGCTCCGAAATATGGAGATAAAATGGCTTCCGTGTTAGATGTTACATACAACAGACCCAATGCCTTTCGTTCAAGTGCTGAAACCAGTCTTCTTGGTGGTTCATTGATGGTGCAGGATGTTGGGTTGAATCATCGACTAGCGTGGAGTGTTGGAATACGCCATAAAAACTCCCAATATCTCCTCGGATCAACCAATACAAATGGACAATATAGCCCTTCATTCACGGACGTTCAATACTACGTTAGTGCTTTGTTACAGCCTAAGTGGCGATTGGAGTGGATAGGGCAGTACGCTAAAAATCGTTTCTATTTTGTGCCAACAGATAGGGTTACCGATTTTGGTTTGTTCAACCAGCAAAATAGGTTCCAAGTCTATTATTCGGGGCAGGAAAACGATCGGTATCAAAATGTGATGAATGGGCTTGCTTTAATTTATAATCCCAAACCACGTCTCAATATGAAGTGGATGGTAAGTCATTATGCGATGCGTGAAAATGAATCCTTTGACTTGATTGGAGATTATTTATTGGGAGAGGTCGAGACCGATCCTAGTCAGTCGAATGTAGGGGAAATAAGGTTGTCGCTGGGTTCTGGTACATTCCATGATTGGGCAAGAAACCAGCTCAATACAGAGATTTTTTCGACGGCCTATCGCGGAAATGCCTATTGGACAAATCAAACACTTCGATGGGGATTAACGTACAAGAATGAAAATATTCAAGATCGACTTAGTGAGTGGGGGAGACAGGATAGTGTAGGGTACAGCTTGCCGTACTCAGTGGATTCTGTCTTACTCTACAGCCAATTGCGTTCTACGGTTGATTTATCAAGCCATCGATTAACCGCCTTTGTACAGCATCGCTGGGAGGGAAAAGGAAGGGCTAATCCGAGTTTGTTACTGGGGTGTAGAGGTCAGTGGTGGAGTGTAAACAAAGAGTTAGTGGTTAGTCCGCGAGCGCAGTTTCAGCTACAACCTACCTTGCGAAAAGATAGCCTCGGACGTACGCTTAAAATCTCATGGGCAGCCGGTCTCTATGCACAACCGCCTTTTTACAGGGAGATGCGAAACCTCCAAGGTGTAGTCAATACTAATCTATTGGCACAAAAGTCAGTGCATGCCATATGGGGATTAGACTATCGATTCAAAGCATGGGATGATCGAGATTTTGCGTTTACTACAGAAGCCTATTACAAATACATGTGGGATCTTGTGCCCTATGAGTTTGATAATGTATTGATTCGGTATTTCGGGGAAAACAAGGCACGGGGCTATACAGCAGGACTTGATTTGCGATTAGCGGGTCAGCTGGCTGAAGGCTTAGAAAGTTGGGTTACGTTGGGATATATGCATGCTCGGGAGGATATAAATGGCGATAGCTATACGGTTATTGATTATTACAAGGAATATGTAGAGGAGGATGGTGTAATTGTTGAGGATATCACTGTGGCAGATACTTCAACGGTTTATCCTGGATTTATTCCAAGGCCAACAGATCGCAGGGTTTCCTTTTCGCTGAGTTTCCAAGACTACATTCCAAGGTATCCATTTTTTAGAGTTCAAATGAATCTTGTGGTGGCCACTGGGCTCCCCTTTGGACCACCGGACGGCGAGCGCTACAATGATGTCTTCCGTATTTCCACCTATAAGCGCTTTGATATTGGATTTAGCGCAAGGCTCTATGACCGCGAACAGCGCGTTAAAAAGCGTGGTATTGCAAAAAAGGCAATCAAAAATGCATGGCTTAGTCTTGAGGTGCTTAATCTTTTCGGTATTGAAAATGCAGTATCCTATTTATGGGTAAGAGGGCTTGATGTTCGAAATGGTGGCTTAGGACAGTTTGCCGTGCCAAACTACCTTACCAATCGCAGGGTAAACTTGAGGTTCCGTATTGATTTCTAACATGGCTAGACCTAGCATTCTTGTTTATTGCTTCTTGCTTCTATTTAGTCAATCTGGTCTCGCCCAGTTGCCGTCAACGCTATATCTCGTCGAAGAGACCACCATGTCCAAGGATGAAACCTCGACCATAGCGAGTCTACAAGGTCTCTTGGCCAAGGATGATCCGTCCATAATCTTTTCGATGAGTGGCAGAAGCGTAGAGTCAATGCTGCATGATATGCTGTCACAAGAAGTTGTTTCCTTGGACTCAAGTTATCTATTTTATCCAATGGGTTTGGTAAACGAATTTCAAGATCAAATAGAAGGATACATTCTGTATAGCGATAAGCCATATTCTTCCTATGCTGCCACATGTTTTGCTGGACCCTTGCATTCCATCATTATTTCAGAATTGTTGGAATCTGTGGCTATTGAAGCAGGATTGCCTTTAGTGAAGGACTGCCGAACAATGTCTATGGCAGATGTTTGGATTGAGTTAAAGGATTCCATATCAAAAGAGGGTATTATAATTCAACCTCAAAAATCCTCCCACTTTCTGATTGATCTTGCGGTTAGAGATAATCTTTTTTACTACGAAGTGGATTTAGAGGACCCACTAATGGATACGTTGTTTACTGCATTAAATCCTGGAGCCGCAGCATTGGGATGGAGTCGCTATCATGAAAGTGAATTGATCGGGATGGCTTCTTCGTATGATGTAGGGGTAATTCCAGCGGATTGGGCGTTAAACTTGTCGGTCTTGGATGCATTATATCCTTCAGACTTTAATTCCATCGATAACCCGGTGGCTACAGAAACGAAATCCTTAGATACAACAAAGGACTATATAGCTTTTCTTATGTCTGATGGAGATAACCTTCAGTTTATTTTAAATGATTTAATCTACCAAGGTAGATATCTAGACAACGGACGTTCAGAGAACTACCCCTTATCATGGACTATTGCGCCATCTATAGCCTCCTATGTGCCATTTATTGGTGCAAAAGTCAAGAATTGGCACAATGGTACAGAGGATATGGATTGTATTGCAGCCCCAAGTGGATGGGCTTACGTATTCCCTGAGGTATTGCCATCGTGCAAGGCCTACGTTGAAAAGACAACTATGGAAATGGAATCTATGGGGCTTACAATTCTTAACGTTATTGGAAATGATCCTTATTGCCCTTGTATAGACAGCCTGTTGCAACATGAAACAATTGAAGGACTTGTTTTCTACTATTATGAAAACTATTCCAAAGGCGAGGGTATGATCGAATTTCGGTATGGCAAGCCGGTTGTCCATGGATACAGTAACCTTTGGGGTGGTTTTAATACGCCATCTCAATTAGCCCGGCGACTAAATCGCTTAGCGAGAAGTGAAGAAGGACCGTCTTTTTCCTTAATTCCTGTGCATGTTTGGTCGTATGGCAAGGAGGAGGTGGAGCAATGCATTAATAAATTGAATGAATCGACAGAAGTCGTTACCGTCTCCCATTTGTTTGACTTGATTCGGCAGGATGCTCTTCGTTAAGTAATTCTAACTGATGTAGGGGCTAGCTCATTGGAACCTGCTCTTTGCTCTTTTATTGATTCTCAAAATTGGAAGGGGTGGTAGATTGGTGGGTGGAGTGGGTGGGGGAGGCCCCACCTCACTTAGAGTAAGGAGCATGTTAAACACAAGAGCTACAAATTCCTCGACCAATCACAAGTCCGACCTAGCTACCTCTTCTCTGCATGCACGATAAATCCATTTTCCTCATCACCAAACGATACAACCTCTGCTTGACCGTTATCCATTAAGTATAAACCATACGCACAGAGGAAACCATCAATAGCATCCTCAATATGTTTATGACTCTTCTTGTTGATTTCTGTTCTCCACTTTTCAACCTGCTCAATGATAGAGGAGGGATTCTTAAGTTCTTTCAAGATATTTTCAATGGAACTCAGCAATCTTCTCATATCACGTTGATAGTGCGCGTAAGGCTTCTTACTCTTGATTTTATGGTCGATTGGGGTGAGCTCAGGGAAAAGTCCGTAAACCAATGCGGTAGGGAAGGTCTCTATAATCCAAGACGCTTTGTTTTTAGGATTTGCTGTTAGGCTGCATTGAGCAAAGTGATCAAGTAACGTTTGGGTTAAGAGTTCACCGCGAATCATCCCATAGGTCTTATTTAGAAAGGCACGGTTGGAGACAAAGATTCCTAATGCATGGCCGTGTACTCTATGTTTTCGAAAAAGCCTATCGCAAGGTCTCGATCCATTTTCATTGGGTACGACCAATGGCGCATCAATGGCGATTTGCAGTGTTCCATCATCATACTTCTGAATGATGTCAACGACATCTTTGTTCCCTATTAGAGCGGTTTCCCAGAAGATAATTTGTCCTGAATCATTGAGAATACAGAGGCCACTTGGTCTTGTATTTGTCCAAGCTAAGTCAATGCCTACATAAATCACAACTACGTGCTAAGGATGGTGAAGCGAAATATTGATCCTCCTGTCGGGTTAGGGAGTGCTTCGATTTTTCCATCATGGAGTTCTACGATCTTCTTGCATCGCGCAAGGCCAATACCTTGTCCCTCGAAACCATGGTCAATGTGCGCTCTTGAATACAACTCAAAAACATTCTCGATTTTGTCTTCAGGAATTCCGAGTCCATTGTCCTTGACATCAAAGGTTTGGTAGACAGAGTTTTCGTCGGTGGTACAGGAAATCTCTATAATAGGTGGCACAGAGGGGTCGGTGTACTTTATCGCATTATTGATAAGATTTTGAAAAAGCTGTCCCAACTCAACTCCATAACCTTGAATGGTAGGCAATTCCTTACATGTAACTTGTGCCTTTGCTTGTTGAATCTGGTTGGCTAAATCATGAGTAACATGCTGTACAATCTCATTTAGATTGACTTCAGACTTCTGAGAACCCTTACCAATTTTACTGTAGTCAAGTAGGGTGTCAATCATTGCAGTCATGCGCTTAGAGGCACTTGCAATAAATTCAAGGGATTGCAAACGCCGTTCCTGACTCATCGTGCTGTTCGCCTCATCAGCATTGGAGAGTAATAGGCTTGCGTAGCTACCCATGGTGCGTAACGGTTCCTTAAGATCATGGGATGCAATAGCGGTAAATTGCTCTAGCGCTACATTTTTTGATTTTTGTTTACGCAATTCTTCAAAAAGAGTCTGTGATCTGCGCGCTTGCATTTGAGCTCGTTGCTCATTGGTCTTAGACTCTGTGATATCTGCATGGGTTCCAATCATCCGGAGGGGTTTGCCCTCATCGCTCCAGCTTACGACTCGACCATTACAATTCACATAAACGGTAGATCCATCCTTGTGTCTAAAGCGCAGGACTTCTTGGTAGGGTATTTTACCTTGGGATTCCATATGGGCGCCGATCGCCTCATTGGCACATGCATGATCCTCTTCAAGTAAAAGACTGAAGACGGTATTGATATGATTTTCAAGCTCTTCAGGTTGATAGCCAAACATAGCTTTAAATGAGGGGCTCATATAGGTTTCGCCGGATACAACATCCCAATCCCAATAGCCAGCGAGGGAATGATGAAACAGGAATTCAAATTCGCTGTGGCCTAATTTGGGTAAGCTTTTTTCGAGATCAGGTTTTAAATCAACTCGTATCATCAAAAGGATTTATCGTAAGGTACTGCCCTTGGTTTGATAAAATGAGAATTCTCGGATTTAGATGTCAAGAAAAAAATCTGAAGTGTCCAATCGAATTTTAGGATGTCGTTGCCCCTCGTCCTGAGCATACCCAATGGCAAGAACCACATTTGGTGTTAGACCTTTGTCGGATAGTTTAAGAATTTCGCTGTACTTAACTGCATCAAATCCTTCAATAGGACATGAATCGATGGATAGACTGGCGCAGGCCATCATAGCAAAGCCAAGCGCTATGTAGGTTTGTTTGGCATTCCAATGCACGAGCTCATCCTGAGACTTCTTTCCTGTCATGTCTTGTAAGAACTCAACATACCCTTTGTAATGATCTTTTTCCTTTCCTTCTATCTCCTCACGTAAATGGTTGATTCGTTGGATATATTCTGAGGATAATTCATTTAACGAGCAAAACACAAAGAGATGAGAGGCATCCGTTATCTGGCCTTGATTGAAGGAAGCTGCCTTTAGTTCGCGGCGAACTTCTTTGTCTTGCACATCAATAACTCTGCAAGGCATTAGGTTGTAACTTGAGGGACTTAGCCGAACACTTTCCTTTATTCTTTCAATATCCTTTGCATCAACAGTTAGTGCTGCGTCAAAATGCTTTGTAGCATGTCGTTTGTGAAGGGCATTAAAGAAATCAGTCATAGTGTTTGCAATTTGTAAGGATTGTCTTTCAGATAACAATGGTTAATCAGAAGAGTTTAAAGGAATTTGCCTTCATGTGGTTGACTTAAGTCAAATGTAATTTATTGAAGAATTACTTCGTACACAGGGAAACTATCGGCTCAGATGATCATATCAATTGGAAAAAGATAATATCTTCCCTTCGCCTAGAAAACGACCCATGACTTTCAAATCCTTACTATTTTTTGTTTTTTCAGCGTTTTTCTCACTGGCTTCTGCTCAGAATCTGGCGTTGAATATGCCTGTCACGGTAACAAGACTTTCGAGTTCTTGGTAAAAGGATTGAAGGGTGTCGCTCAGAGCCTTTTTTTTTATTTTAGAGAAGTACAAAAACTTCATTTATGAGAAGAATGATAAACATAATGTTGTTTGTTCCATTAATCGGGCTCTCACAACAACAGTCTTTGGAAAGTATCAACTACGATGGCAATGACAGAGAATATATAATCTATATACCCCAAAGCTATTCCGTAAACAACCCGGTGCCCGTATTGTTAGCATTTCATGGAGGCTCTGGTTTTGCTGACGATTTTATGAATAATGAAGCAGACTTTAGATCTATTTCAGATACTGCTGGATTTATTCTTGTTTATCCGCAGGCACTAGAAGACCCAAATGATGGAAATTCTACAAATTGGTTGCACAAAGATCCAACAGATCACAAGGATATATTTTTTGTTGAAGCTCTAATTGATGATATTAGTACTAATTACAGTATTGATACCGAGAGAATTTATGCTTGTGGATATTCTCTTGGTGGGATGTTTTCATATGAACTTGCATGTCAGTTAAATAACAAAATAACAGCAATTTCATCTGTAGCTGGCGCGGCCTTTTTCGGCGCATTCTCATCTTGTGATATTTACCATCCAACGGCTGTACAAAGTATTAATGGAACAGAGGATGGGACTCACCCATACGATGATCAAAATGGTTGGGGATATTTCTCAGTAGCTGCCATCGATAGTTTTTGGGCAGTCAATAATAATACTGATGCCCTGCCAATTATAACTCCAATTCCTGATATAAATACAGCAGATGGAAGCTCTGTTGAACGTTATTCATGGATCAACGGTGATGGCTGTGTTTCGGTTGAAGAATTAAAAATAACTGGCGGAGGACATGATTGGCCTTCTCCACTTTCACCTTTTACAAATCAAGATATTAATGCCACATCTGAGGTATGGAATTTTGTTTCAAAATATAATATGAATGGTTTGATTGAATGTGATACTATATCTACTTCGATTTCGTCGCTTACTTTACCTAAAGTTTCCTTGCAGCCTAATCCAAGTAATGGAACCTTTACAGTACATTCCACTCAGTCCATCCTTCAAATAGAAGTGTATAATCTTTTGGGTAAGCAAGTGGCTTCTGAGGTAGGCCAAGGAAGAAATCTAGCGCTTTCTATGGTTCAACCAACAGGGCTCTACTTCGTTAAGGTATTGCACAACGAGGGTGATGTGACCTTGCCCTACCTCTTAGAGTAAAGACTGTCTTTAGTATCGCGCGCCTTCTACTCGAGAGTCTCCAATCGGCAGAAGCGTAATCGACTGAGGTGCAGGAATCAACTGGACAATAGCGTCTTTATATTGATTTGCAACAAATGTTGCCCCTTCTTGATTGTAATGCGTAGCATCTGCAAAGTAGTTTTCGATAAAGTCTGTAGACATATCAACCAACACAACTTCTGACTGAGGAGTGGATAGATTGGTAACAAGACTTTCGAGTTCTTGGTAAAAAGATTGGAGGGTGTCGCTGAGTTCTGCTGTCATAAAAGATTCGGATGCTGGGGCAATCCGTTCCACCAAAAATTCAACGTCTGGATAGCTTGCTCGCAATTCCATAATGATTACCTCAATGTTGTCGACCACTGTAGAAACTGGTTGTTGACCATCGGTTAAATCGTTTCCTCCAATGCCAAGTAAGATGATATCTGGTGTAGCCGAGGCTGCTACAATCTCATCGAGTCGCTCGAGCACCCCACTTGTCTCAATTCCTCCAATACCTGCATGATCACGGTCAAAGGGTTGGCCATTATAATCAGCATAGCTTCCCTCATCCACTTGATCTCCAACAAAATCCACGCTATAGCCTAAGTCGATTAGCCCTGTCCACAGAGGATACCGATAGCTCTCATAGTCTCCTTCGTTCCCGTTGTTTGTATCATCATCCGTACTGCATTGTACAGCGAGGGTCAGTAGTGCAAGTAAAAGAAGGTGAATAGGTTTCATAGGAATAATCGTCTGTTCTAACGCTTAAAATAATACAACATAGTATATGTCTCCGTCTCTAAAAGCTATCTTTAGACCAATCCTTTCCTTTATGAAAAAGCTTTCCATCGATTACTTATGCCTTTTAATGCTATCGGTATTGTCATTCTACCACTGTGAGAATGACGCTGTTTCTTCTGAATGTGATGCCTTAGAGCATTCTGTGATGATCGATAGCTCAAAACTTAATAACAAGGTGATTATCATAGGTATTGATGGGTTTCGAAGTGATGCGTTGACACAGGAGACTACACCGTTTCTCTATGCGCTTTCGCAAAGAAATGCCTACGTCAACCTATCGCATCTTACGGAAGAAGATACCTACAGTGGTCCCAATTGGTCGAGTATACTGACAGGGGTGCATTACGATAAGCATAATGTTACCGACAACAGTTTTGATGGAAGGGGCTTTCATGTCTTTCCAACACTTTTTAACTATATAGAGCGTCATGCAGATTCATTGAATACAAGCTCTATTGTAAACTGGCTTCCGATCAACCAATATGCCTTATCTCAAGATGTTGACTTCAGTATAAATAGTCAACTTAATGACTCCCTGGTCTTGCAAGAAGCTAGCAACTTGCTTTTAAACAATGATCCCCTCAGTGCAGATGTTCTGTTTCTGCATTTTGATCAGCTTGATGCTGCGGGGCATAGTTTTGGATTTTCTTCCAATATCTCGGAATATAGAGCGTCGCTTAGTATTCTTGATTCGTATGTAGACAGCTTGGTAGGTATTATTGATTCTAAAAGATTGGCTGGTGAAAATTGGTTATGTATCGTTGTGTCTGATCATGGTGGTGATGGTGATGGTCATGGTGATTATAACAACATCCACATCCGAGAAACCATCTTTATTGCCGAACATCCATCCTTACCATTTAAAGTAAATAATGAAAGCAATATGACCGATATTGCTCCGACTGTACTTGATTTTCTTGGGATTACGAGTACGGAGTTTGATTGTAAAACAGATGGCCAGTCAGTTCTTGAATAAAGAGTGCATAACACTCATTAGTTGAGATTATATCCGTTACCTTTCATTACGGATAGGACTTGTGCCAAACTATGAACAACATTACCATGCAAAAGCTTTTCACAATAGTTTTCTCTCTTTTGGTAGTTACGGCTAGTAGCCAGGACTACACCTCATATTTTACTGGTTCAACAGAAGATACGGTTACTTCACCCTTGGGTGGGGTTTGCCTAATGGGAGGGGCTACAGAGGATGATAACGCCATGCAATGGTTTTTAGAACAAGCCAATGGAGGAGACGTCTTAGTGTTGAGAGCAAGTGGTTCAGATGGCTATAATCAATATCTCTATAATGACTTGGGAGTAAATGTGAATTCAGTGGAAAGTATAGTCTTTAACAATGCTAATGCTTCAAGCGATTCGTATATCCATACAAGAATCTTACAGGCAGAAGCTATTTGGTTTGCGGGAGGAGATCAATGGAACTATGTATCCTATTGGAGAAATACAGCTATCGATAGCTTAATACGACAAGTTGTACGTACTCGAAATGTTGTACTTGGTGGAACAAGTGCAGGTATGGCCATTATGGGAGAATACTATTTTTCGGCTCAAAATGGCACGGTTACTTCATCTACTGCCTTAGATAATCCCTTTGATAGTAACGTTACTATCGATTCGGCTCGGTTTCTAGAGGTGGATGTATTGCGCGATGTGATTACAGATACTCACTATGATGCCCCTGATAGAAAAGGCAGACATGTAGTGTTTTTGGCGAGGATGCTTACGGACTATGGATCAGATGCTAAAGGAATTGCCTGTGATGAGTATACGGCTGTGTGTATCGACAATACAGGAATGGCCCATATATATGGTGGATTCCCGACCTATGATGACAATGCGTACTTCATACAAAGGAATTGTGAGGTAGTAGACAACATTCCAGAAACTGTATCGGCTAATGTTCCGTTGACATGGGACAAATTGGGTTTGGCTTTAACGGTTTACAAAGTAAAAGGGACATCCAATGGTGAGAATTCCTTTGACCTTAATACATGGGATAACGGATATGGAGGAACTTGGGAAAATTGGTCAGTATCGGATGGGCAGCTTTTTGAATCTGTGGGGAGTTTGCCAAACTGTGATACGACGGCGACCAACTTGGAAAACCCATTATATCCAAAGAGGCTCTTACGTGTTGTTGATTTTTATGGAAGGGAATCTACACCTGTAAGTCAACCATTGATTTATATCTACGAAAATGGGTCAGCAGAGCAAAAAGTGGTTCTTAAGTAAGTTTTTGCTCTGAAACAGATGAGTTTGTAGCGGAATGGCAGAATCCTCCTTAAATGGAATTTTATATTTGTATCGTATAAAAATTAGATTGATTTGAGTTTTCCAGATTTATCAAAAATCCCTGCGATTGACAAGTTGGGTGTAGAAGAACGAGTGAATCGTTTTTGCAAAAGAAGCATAAAGAATGCAGCAAAGAAGCAGGGGCTGCACCTTGCGTTAAGCATGATCGATTTGACGACACTAGAAGGGAAGGACACTGAAGAGAAAGTAAAACGCTTGTGTTATAAGGCAGGTCATTTACACAGCTCTTTGGAAGGCCTACCTAATGTTGCCGCGGTCTGCGTCTATCCAAATTTTGTACGAGTTGCTAAAAAGGAACTTGAAGGAAGCGGTATTAATGTCGCTTCGGTATCCACAGCATTCCCAAGCGGTCAATCCACACTTGAAGTAAAACTTTCAGATACCAAGTTTGCTGTAGAGGAAGGTGCTGATGAGGTCGATATGGTCATTTCAAGAGGAAAGTTTTTGTCTGGGGAATACAATTTTGTCTATGACGAAATTGCAGCCGTTAAAGAAGTCTGTGGTAAAGCCCATTTAAAGGTCATTTTAGAAACAGGCGAGTTGGATACATTAGATAATGTTCGAAAGGCTAGTGATATTGCGATGTATGCCGGAGCGGACTTTATCAAAACTTCTACTGGAAAGATTAGTCCTGCATCAACCATGCCGGTAACCTTCGTTATGTTAAATGCGATCAAGGATTACCATAAGGCGACAGGTATAAAAATAGGGATGAAACCCGCAGGAGGTATTTCCACAGCTAAAATTGCCTTACAATACCTGGTGATGCTCAATGAAACGTTGGGGGATGAGTGGATGAACAAAGATTTGTTTAGGTTTGGCGCAAGTAGTTTAGCCAATGATGTTCTGATGCAACTTGAGAAGCAAGAAAGTGGAATTTATCAATCAGTAGATTATTTTTCAAAAGACTAGTTATGAGTGAGACAAGTCAAAATAGCAGTTGGAGTTATGCTAGTGCTCCAGAGAATACAGATCACATTGTGTTAAAAGAACAATATGACTTATTCATAAATGGAGAATTCATAAAGCCAGATTCTAAGAAATACTTTAAGTCGATAAACCCAGCCACAGGAGAGGTTATTGCAAGTATTTCAGAGGCGAACAAGAAAGATGTGGACTTAGCCGTAGCATCGGCCAGAAAGGCGTTTACAAGTTGGTCGAAAATCGAGCCAAAAGAAAGAGCAAAATACATTTTTCGAATTGCTCGAATGATTCAAGAGAGAGCAAAAGAGTTTGCGATAATCGAAAGTATTGATGGAGGCAAGCCTATTCGAGAATCGAGAGATGTTGATATTCCTCTAGCGGCAAGTCATTTCTTCTATTATGCCGGCTGGGCGGATAAATTGGAATATGCTTTTCCAAACAAAACCCCAAAACCTATAGGCGTTGCAGGTCAGATTATCCCTTGGAACTTTCCTCTTTTGATGGCAGCATGGAAAATTGCTCCAGCTATTGCTTGTGGTAATACAGTTGTCTTAAAACCGGCTGAGACGACTTCTTTGACAGCGCTTAAGCTTGCTGAAGTTATTCAGGAGAGCGGTCTTCCTAAGGGAGTAGTGAATATTGTAACAGGAGCAGGGAAAACAGGATCAGAGATCGTCAACCATCCGGATATTGATAAAATTGCCTTTACCGGTTCTACTCAGGTCGGTAAGTTGATTCAAAACAGTATTGTAGGGACTCAAAAGAAATCGACGCTCGAACTTGGGGGTAAAGGGGCGAACATCATTTTCGAAGATGCGGCGATAGACCAAGCAGTTGAAGGAATTATCAATGCTATCTTTTTTAACCAAGGACATGTCTGTTGTGCAGGATCGCGATTGTTTGTACAAGAAAGTGTTGCGGGTAGTGTAATTGATAAGTTAAAAGACAGAATGTCTTCTTTAATTGTTGGCGACCCGTTAGACAAGAACACGGACATTGGAGCGATCAATTCCAAGGAGCAATTAGAAACAATTAATAAGTACATCAAAGTAGGTAAGGAAGAAGGCGGTGAGATTTATCAGCCCGCTTGCAATCTTCCAAGTAAAGGAAACTGGTGTCCGCCAACATTGTTTCTAAATGTTTCTCAATCGCATACCATCGTTCAGGAAGAGATATTTGGTCCCGTTTTGGCCATTCAGACGTTTCGCACAATTGATGAGGTCATTGAGAAGGCAAACAATACACCCTTTGGTTTGTCAGCTGGGGTTTGGACGGAGAAAGGAGCTAAAATATTTAAGCTTACACAAGAATTAAATGCAGGAGTAGTTTGGGCCAACACATATAACAAGTTTGACTCGACTTCTCCTTTTGGAGGATATAAAGAGAGTGGGTTTGGCAGAGAAGGCGGGCTACATGGTTTAATCTCTTATTTAAATGTTGAATAATGGAAAGATTAGATGTATTAAAAACATATAAAATCTTTATCGGAGGTAAGTTCCCAAGAACGGAATCCGGAAGATATTTTAAGGTCGAAGACAACAATGGAAAATTGTTGGCGAACATGTGTCTTTCTTCAAGAAAGGACTTTAGAAATGCAGTAGTTGCGGCGAGAAAAGCACAGAAATCTTGGCAAAGTGCTTCTGCATTAAATAAGGGCCAGATTCTATATCGAGTGGCAGAGATGTTAGAAGGTCGGAAATCGCAATTCATCGATGAGTTAATGATGACGGGCTTGTCAAAACAAAAGGCAAAAGATGAGGTGGAACAAAGTATAGATCGCTTGATATACTATGCTGGCTGGAGCGACAAATTCCAACAGATATTTAGTTCAGTTAACCCGGTGGCATCTCATCATTTTAATTTTTCTGTATTGGAGCCTATGGGAGTTGTTTCCGTAATCTCCTCGAATGAAAGTGCATTGTTAGGGTTGGTGTCTACGATTGCGCCAATCATTGTTGGAGGCAATACATGTGTCGTTTTATCGTCTGAAAACAATCCGATGGTCAGTATTTCTTTTGCTGAAGTCTTAAACACATCAGATGTGCCTCACGGCGTCGTGAATATTTTAACAGGAACAAGAAAAGAGCTGATTCATCATTTTGCCTCTCATATGGATGTAAATGCTGTCTCGTATTGCGGAGAACATGATGAAGAAATACAAGAACTTGAAAAGGTTTCAGTAGAGAATTTGAAAAGAGTACGAATTAACAGGGGGACAAATTGGAACGAGGATACGGGACAGTCTCCGTATTACATTGAAAGGTTTCAGGAAACGAAAACCATATGGCATCCTAACCAGGTGTAGGTACAAAATCACTATGAAGAACATTTTACCTGTACTCATTGTATTCCTTGGTCTTACGCTAGAGGCTCAGGTGGTTACCACCGTTCCATGCGATCAAATGGGATTGTTGGTAAATGTTTCGGATACCAATATGGTCAGTTTATACCATCCTGGACATTATCTCACGTGGCCTAGAACCTCTAATGTCATCGAATGGATCATATCTGATAAACAGGGAAATGTCATTTCCCAAGACATCTTAACTGATGAGCAGTCTTTCACCTTTCAATTTGATATTCCATTAACGGACACACTCCTTGTAAGCGCTCAGCTCGTTAATGACTCGGCTATTCATGAGGGAAATCCGGTCAACTGCTTGGTTGAGGATGCCTTATACTGGAAAGAGGACGTATTTCCCAGTGGAACACCTTATGGTCGCTGGACCTAGGCATCCTTATTTCCAACTGTTTTTGCAATTTATTGATTATTCTTGCTGAATGAAATGGTTACTTCCAATCTTTCTTTTTTTTTCTCATTTTATCTATGGGCAACAAACAATAAATGACAGTATCATTCATGATAATTTATATAGAAGCTATACAGCCTATATCCCAGAAATTTATAATCCTTCACAACCTACTCCGTTAGTTTTTAACTTTCATGGATTAACAGGTAATTCTGCTCTTGCAATGTGGCGTGCTGATTTCAGATTAATAGCTGATACAGCAAATTTTATTATTGTTCATCCTCAAGGTTTGTTAAATAGTTCAGGAGAAACACATTGGAATGTAGGTCAAATGGGAACTTCAATTAATGATATTGATTTTATTTCATCACTACTAGATAGTTTGTCTCTAGAGTACAATATCGATTCTGATAGGGTATATAGCACAGGTATGTCAAATGGAGCTTATATGAGTTATAGATTAGCCTGTGAGCTTTCAGATAAAATAGCAGCTATAGCACCTGTTGCCGGATCATACATTTCTTATATGTTGAATAGTTGTAACCCTACTCACGCAACCCCTGTTTTACATATTCATGGAGTTGCTGATAGTAGCTCAATTTACTATGGCAAGCCAGGTTTCGAATCTATTCCTAGTATTATATCTTATTGGGTAAATTATAATCAATGTGATACTCAAGTTGTTTTCACGCAGATTGCAAATAGCAATTTAATGGATGGTAGCACCGTTGAACATTACAATTGGACGAATGGTGTAAATGGAGTAGGAGTTGAGCATCTTAAGATTATTAATGGAGGTCATACTTGGCCTGGTAGCGCTCTTCCCAATAGTAATGATGGTATTACAAATTATGATATCAATGCCTCGTTAGAGATATGGAAGTTTTTTTCAAAATATGACATTAATGGCTTAATAAGTCCTACAGCTATAGTTAGCGAACATAATTTAAACAAACAACTGATTCAAGTAATCGATATATGGGGTAGAGAGTCTAAAGGATTAAAAAATCAACCTCTTATTTATATCTACGATGATGGATCAGTGGAGCAAAAAATAATTCTTGAATAAAAAGAAACCCACTTAAAAGAGTGGGTTTCTTTTTGGTGGAGATAGGCGGATTCGAACCGCCGGCCTTTTGACTGCCAGTCAAACGCTCTAGCCAACTGAGCTATACCCCCAATAGGCCTCAAATATAATATACTCTAGACATTGATAGGAGTATAATCTACTTATGGCTTAGGATGCTTTGTGCAATGGCATCGGATACTCCCTCTATTCCGAGCATATCGCAAATCTTGGCAAACTTCTCTTGTTGGTGAATGGATGCAGGGCCTTCGGTCAATGATTTAAGGTCAGATAGAATCTGAGAGGGGGTCAGGTTATGCTGAATGCGCTCAGGAACTACTTCTTCATCAGCAATAAGATTGACCAAGGAGATATAGGATACCTTGACGAGCTGTTTTCCAATCCAATAGGAGATAGGATTACCCTTATAGCCTACGATCATTGGCGTATTGAGTATGGCCGCTTCAAGTGTAGCTGTCCCACTAGCTACTAAGGCAACCTTGGCCTCATTAAGTATAGAATAAGTTCGATTGTACAATAAGGTATGTCGTTTTGGATTATAGCCGCCAGCTTGATAAACATCTTCTCCTAAGTGCTTAACACCCGCTATGACGACCTTGTATTGATTTAACTGGTCAGCTGCTTCTATAAATACGGGTAGAATCTTAGTAATCTCCTGATTACGACTTCCTGGTAGAATAGCTAGGATGGGTTTGTCAACAAAAGATGGGTTGTTGGCCAATGAATTCTCCTCCTTTTCGCGCAGTTTAAGGTTGTCCATCAACGGGTGTCCATGGTATTCTGCATCGATTCCGTGGCGACTGAAGTATTCCTTTTCAAAGGGTAGAATAACAATAAGTTTGTCGGTGTACTGCTTTAGCTTTTTTACCCGATTTTCTTTCCACGCCCAGACTTGGGGAGCGATGTAATAGGTAACACGAATCCCTTGCGCCTTAGCCCACTTCGCCATGCGTAGATTAAATCCTGGATAGTCAATAAGAATAAGTTCGTCGGGTTGAAAGTCCTTGATTTGCTGTTTGGCAAGACGAAATAACTTTCCGATGGTTCGAAGATTTTTAACGACCTCGACAAATCCCATAAACGAGGTATTTCGAATGTGCATGGCACAGGTTCCACCTGCATTAGTCATCAAATCCCCTCCCCAAAACATAATCTCGGTAGAAGGAGCCTTTGCATATATGCTTTGCATTAAGTGACTGCCATGTAAATCACCTGAAGCTTCTCCTGCAAGAATAAAGAGTCTCATTTACTGGCTTAGAATCAAGTAGATGATTACAACACCATATATAAGTGTAGCACCAATCATACCAGCCATCATTCGATCTTTTTTCAATTGGTTTAAGATCAAGAAGGGTATGATGTTGGTCACTACACCAAACTTTACAAAATAGGCATAGGCTAAGACCCTGTCCATTCCTTGAAGCAAATTAGAACTTAGTGCAGTTTTGAATGCTCTTTGCGTTGGCGATCCCCAACCAAAGGTGTAGAACAAGTAACTACCTATTAAGGGTAGAATTAAGCCCATTGCAAAGCCTATAAAATGTTCTTTTGACCAGTTTAATCTTCGTTCCATAACCAATGTTTGTTTATAAAATCAGCACCCTTTTTGGAGGTTAAGTCAAATTGAACTGGCACAATGGATGCATATCCTTCAGCAAGATAATCTTCATCAGTCCCCCCATCGTTATCCAGATTTACAAACTCGCCAGTAAGCCAAAAATAAGTTCTGCCATAAGGATCAGTTCGTTTATCATATCGCTCGACCCATTTAGCTCTTGCTTGTCTGCAGACTTTCATGCCCTTGACTTCCGATCCTTTTGGAATGTTGACGTTAAGCAAGGTATAGTCTGGAAGACTGTGTTCAACAAGATTTTCAGCTAAATGCGTTATGATTGATCTTGACGCGTTAAAGTTGGCGTCCCAGCTATGATCGCATAGCGAAAAACCAATAGAGGGTATGCCTTCAATAGCGGCCTCAGTTGCAGCGCTCATCGTACCTGAGTAAAGAATGTTTACCGAGGCATTGGAACCATGATTGATTCCAGAAAAGCAAAAATCGGGTGTTCTGTGAAAGATTTGATCCTTAGCCAATTTTACGCAATCAGCAGGTGTTCCTGAACAGGCGTAGGCTTCGATATTAAGATCTTTAAACTCATTAGAGGTCTTAAGATATAGAGGCTTAGTGAACGTAACAGCATGACTCATTCCTGATTGCGGTGAGTCAGGAGCAACAACTACAACGCGTCCTAAGTGCATAACACACTCCACTAAGGTTCGAATACCTGGAGCGGTTATGCCATCATCATTAGTGATAAGAATTAGTGGTAGGTTGTCTTCCATAAGGCCAAGATATTGATTCTGACTAGTATTTGTTATTCTTCCATCATTAAGTTGCACCCTCTTGCTTCAGAGCCATCGGCTCGACCATGTACCTTAAAACAACGATCATTAATCATCTCACCGATATCTTCCGTTTCTAAGAAACTTACACCACACGACTTGTCATTGCCGAGGTCTACGATTTGTATAACGCCTCGCTGTCCGAGCTTAGCATGTGTGTACAGTTGATTTATTGGACGTATATAGACCTGAAATTGAGCGTTAACCTCAAAATTGCCTTGACCATCTGTTGACCACGCTTGCCCCATACACTCGGTCATGCCATATTCAGAGTAAATAGAATCAATGGAGAAGGCATTGCGCAGGGTTTGGTGTAATTCTTCTCGATGCATAGGATCTCGTCGTCCTTTCATTCCCCCTGTTTCCACAAGAATGCTGTGCTTAAGATCTATTGGATTTTGCTCAGCCCAATCAAGTAATGCATAGGTGACCCCAATTATAAAGGGTTGTTTTTCCTTTTCATTCAGGACTTTCTTTACATCAGCATTTAACACGCTTAAGTCGTCGTAATGATGCTTCGTCTGGTGTGCTCCTTCCATAAAATACTCTACCATGTACAAGAGGGATGAATTGGGATTGGCATAGTAGGAGGGGAGGTAGGAGAAAAAGTGAAATTGCTCTAAGGCACCGAAGCATTCTTTGAAAATCGATAAACATTGGTCTCTATGATGCGTGAGATGCGCAACATAGTGCTTGCTCGTAGTGGATTGGCTTGTGCCACTGCTTTCAAAGACCTTGTCAAAGGAAGTTATGCCCTTTGGATGAATTGCATGGTTCTTGAAAAACTGTACGGGCATAAAAGGTATAGCTTCTACTTCCATGACAGTATCTACATTGATGCCTAGCTGTTCTACAAAATCTTTGTAGATGCCAGGTTGACTTGCCTGTTTTCTAAAAAGTTGAAGAATAACCTCCTTATTCATGGAATAAAGGTAAAGCGAACTAAGTCAAGAATATGTAAATTGCAGGTATGCATTCCTTACAAACAAGAATTGTGGCTGTTACACTGAGTTTATTGCTCGGATTAGCCTCTTGTTATGATAATGATCCCAACTATCCACCAGAACCCGAGATTAGCTTCCTAAACGTTGGTGAGGTTTCGTTTGATGGCGTCGACAATGATGTGACTCTTTATCTGACCTTACAGGATGGTGATGGCGATGTAGGAACGCCAGAAGGGGAAAGTCCTTTCTGTCGTGCAGATGGCAATTTTTGTGATTATACAACCGATTCTGCTTGTATCAATGATCCGTTTTACGACGTGGTTTTAATCGATCAAAGAGATAGTTGCTACGTGTTACTGAACCTGCCTAATCTTACGCCAAGTGGGGATATCAAGGCAATCTCTGGGGAAGTCGATCTCTTTGTTAATGGGTTGACCTGTAAGCCTCTTTTTGGTCAAGCCCAGGATACGGTTGTTTTTGATGTATATATCAAAGATCGCTCGGGAAACTTATCCAATGTTGTGACGACAGCACCTATCGTGCTCGGTTGTCCGCAATAGAGAGGATTAGGATACTCCTCCATACAGACAGATACACACTTAAGAATACTGAATAGTCATTTGCTATTGACATTGTCAAAAGTAAATGGGAACTTCCCCGTAGGGAGGCGGGATGTGGTGGGCCTATCCCAAAACAAAAGCCATTATATACTACGAGGCCATAAACTCCTTCTCCTGCTCAGCATACTCCACGAGCATAGGACGAGGAGTAAACTTCGGGCCATATTGGGCTTCCAAAGAACGCATTCGTTCCACGATATTCTGAGCTCCAAAATGGTCAATGTATCGAAACGGTCCAGCGAAGAAGGGCAGAAAACCGATACCAAACACAGCTCCAATGTTTCCATCGTCTGCTGAACCAATAATGCCTTCCTCAAGGCACATAACTGCTTCGTTAATCATAAGCAATAGAGCACGGTCTTCGATTACACTTCGTTCAAGTTGCTTGTCGCCATTTCCTTTGAAGAAATCGTAGGCTTTTGGATCTACTCCGGTCTTTTTCATGCGACCCTTGACCTCTTTGTACGAATAGAATCCTTGGCCGTTTTTCTTTCCAAGTCGTCCAGCCTCATACATGCGCTTTGTCGAATCACTAGCCACAAATCCCTCGCGTTCTTTCATCAACGCCTCTTCAGCAGACTGCGCAACATGGGCTGCGATATCAAGTCCCACTTCATCTAACAATGAAATCGGGCCAACAGGAAAGCCAAGCTTCTTAAAGGTCTTATCGATTACATCGATTTTAATCCCTTCGTCAATCATGAGCAAACATTCATTGAGATACGGCGCTAAGATGCGGTTTACATAAAATCCAGGTCCATCATTAACTACGATAACCGTTTTACCCTGCCGTACGCCGAAATCATAACAGGCCGCTATGGTTTCTTCTGACGTTTTATCCGTCTTGACCATCTCTAGTAGTGGCATTTTAGGAACAGGGGAGAAGTAATGCATACCAATCACCTTTTCTGGACGTTTAGCATGGTTCGCCATTTCAGTTAGCGATAGGGAAGAGGTATTGGAGGCAATAACGACGTCTGGATTACCGTGCGCTTGAATATCATCGATAATTCTCTTTTTGAGATCCATGGTCTCAAGTACCGCTTCAATAATGATATCGCAATGCTCGAAGTCGGTGTAATCCAATTTACCACGGAGCCTCCCCATAGTGGCTTCTGCATCTATTTTACGAATGGCTCTTCTTGATAACTTCTTTTTTATTCCTTTGTAGATTCCTTGGCGAGCCTTTTCAATACCTTCAGGGGCAATGTCTTTGAGCAAAACATCGATTCCTTTATTGATGCTCACCTCGGCAATTCCCGCTCCCATAAATCCAGCACCAATCATTCCTAGCGTATTAAGCTTTGAGAAAGATGCACTGTAAGGATTCTTCTTGTTGGCTGACATAGCAAAAAAGAGGTACCGTAATGCCGCACTCTCAGGAGTAAGCATCAGGGCTTCAAAATGTTCGAGCTCTTTATTATAACCAGCAGGTAAGCCCTTCTTTAGCCCTGTCTCCGCGCAATCAATGATAGCAGGGACGGCTGGGTAATTCCCTTGCGTTTGTTTAGCTGACATTTTCTTGGCCTGCGAAACAACAATTCGTTGACCAAGTGAGGTATTATCTAAGAATCGATTGATTAGGGACTTCTTTACTTTTTTACGCTGCCACTTTCCCTCAACCATCTTTTGGCAAAGTTGAACGGCTACTGTATGGAGTTTATGATGGTCGGTAAGCACATCCACTAACCCCATTTTTTGAGCGGGTCGAGCAAAGATGTTTTTTCCCGTGAGCATCATGTCTAATGCCTTTTGAATACCCACTAATCGCGGAAGACGCTGAGTACCGCCTCCTCCGGGTAGCAATCCAAGCTTGACTTCGGGAAGTGCGAGCTTTGTAGATGGGTGGTTAGTTGCCACACGCGCATGGCAGGCGAGGGGTAGCTCAACGCCCAGGCCGTAGGCTGTACCATGAATGGCTGCTACAATAGGCTTTTTGCTGTTTTCAAGTCGTGCAAGCCCTTCATGGCCGCGTCGCTGGATGGGTTCGAAATCTCCTTTCTTCTCAATAGCAAAGGATTTAATATCTGCGCCTGCAATAAAGTCTTTTTTTGCAGAAATGATTACAGCACCTTGTATACTATCATCGGTTTCCAATTCGACGAAAACAGATTCCAAGGCTTCCATCATATCGGGAGAAACGACATTCATTTTCTCTTCTTGATGGTCAAGCCATAGGGTAGCGATGCCATTCTCTTTTACTATACGTAGGAACGTATCTCTTGATCGTGGTGTAGCAGTCATAATTATTGGGCGTATCGTTTAACAATCATGGCATGTCCATGGGCTCCTGCTGCACACGCTGCAATCAGTCCATATTGTCCATCTTCGTGAATAAGTCGATTGGCTGAAGTCGTAAGAAGACGAGCTCCAGTAGCACCAAATGGGTGACCAATGGATAAAGAGCCTCCCCACAGATTAAACTTGTCCATATTTACCGCACCGACTGCGCCTTTCCATCCAAGCAAGCCTTCGGAATACTTAGGGTCTTCTAAAACCCTGAGATTAGATAAAATCTGTCCTGCAAAGGCCTCGTGAAACTCGATAACATCAAAGTCTTCTAGCTTCATGCCTGTTTTTTGCAAGATCTTGGCGGTAGCATATGCTGGGCCTAGTAACAATTCATCTTCGGGCGATTGTCCGGTAAATACGTAGTCTACAATTTCAGCTTTAATTGGTAGTCCGAGTTCCTTGGCTTTGCGCTCTGTCATAAGAAGGCATACAGCCCCTCCATCGGTTAAGAAACTGGAATTGGCGGCAGTGAGCGTGCCATACTTTTTGTCAAAGGCCGGTCTGAGCTTGCCTACCTTTTCAATACTTGAGTTTCCGCGTATTCCATTGTCTTTGTGCTCTGAGCGAAATTTGGGGGCAAGGGCTACTTCCACCACCTCTTTTCCCAAATGACCGTCCTGCCAAGCTTTCTCCGCTAAATGATGCGATCGAACGGCAAACTCATCTTGGGCTGAGCGGCTAACTTCAAAGCGGGCAGCCATAATATCACAATCCTGTCCCATAACCCGATTGGTGGAGTATTCTGCAACTCGAGGACGCTCAGGCATAAAATCCTTAAACTTTAGACTGGCTAAGAACTTTAGGCTATCTCCCATAGACTTAATCTTTTGGGCTTTAAAGAGTTTCTTTTGCATCGCCTTACGAAAGGTGATGGGAGTATCACTTGTACAGTCTACTCCGCCAGCTATGGCTACCTCGTATTGTCCAGCAAGCATCTCGGCAACAGCCGTGGAAATAGCACGATTAGCCGATATACAAGCCATAGTAACTGTGTGACAGGGCGTCGTCTCTTGTAAACCCCCAGATAAGGCTGCTTCACGAGCAACATTGGACGTTTTAAGATTTGAAATGACGGTGCCAAGAATAACTTGATCTACAATGGCAGGATCTATCCCTGTTTTTGTGAGTAATCCTTTAATGGCGAATTGACCTAATTCATAGGACATGGTATCCATGTAGGTTGTACCAGCTCGCATAAATGGCGTTCGCATGCCATCAATTAGTACAATCTTTTCCATAGGTATAAGTTTTTGAGTTAAAATGGATAGCTTCCTTTGGCACAGCTATACTCCGCGATGTCACGACGTAGATTTTTGGCATTAACTGCATAGCGCGTAGTCAATGCATTAAGTCTTGCCATCATGCGCTTACGTTGTCTTGGGTTGTTTTCCGTAAAGGCATAAATGATTTCTTTACCCCATTGTTGTGCTGAGGTTAATGCGTTAAATAGATAGACTTGATTTACTTTAAAAAGGATGTCAAGCGTTTCTTGATTGACCAATTGTTGTTCTTTAAGTTTGTTATAACGCAACCAACCTGATTCCGCAACAAAGGCTACGGCCATCATATCGGCCATATTCATCACTATCTCTTGTTCTCGCACCAGTTCTTTACCCATAGAGCGTCCTACAACACCTGATAGATAGAGAAAGGCAACTTTGAGGTTAAATACCGCTGTGGCTTCATCATCAGCCCCTCTAAAGAAGATTCGCTTAATGATGTGGTCTCGGACCATTTTAGTCGCTGGTCGTAAACTAAGCTCTTTTGTTTTTGCGATACGTCGACCGAGTTCAGCCTGTGACAACATGCGGTTGATTTCGTTGGTACCCTCGTAGATTCGAAGAATACGGGAATCGCGGTATCCCATTTCAATGCCCGTTTCTACAGCATATCCCATACCTCCATAGATCTGTAATGCTTCATCAATGGAATAGTCCATTACCTCACTACAGGTAAATTTGAGTAAAGCCGCTTCAATAGCATATTCTCGTACGGCATTGATTTTAGCCTCAGAGGCAGATTGTCCTTGTGCTACCAACTCTTGAGTCTTTATATCAATTTGCTTCCCTGTTCTGTACAGCGCAGACTCATGCATCCATGTTTTTACCGCGATTTCACCAAGCTTGTGCTTTATCGCACCAAAGTTGGCAATGGGTTCGCGAAATTGTACTCGTTGGTTCGCATATTCAATGGCTTTGGTGTGGGCAAACTTTGATCCTCCAATTCCCCCAGCAGCCAGCTTCATGCGTCCTGTATTTAAGATATTGAGTGCCATCTTAAATCCTCCTCCACGTTCGCCTAACAAATTCTCTTTGGGTACAAGGCAATCATTGAAGAATACCTGAACCGTAGAAGATCCTTTGATACCTAGTTTTTCTTCCTCCGCTCCCGTGGAAAGGCCAGGGTAACTCTTTTCTACGATAAAAGCAGAAAGATTCTTGTCATTATCAATTTTAGCAAAAACAATAAATACGTCGGCAAATCCACCATTGGTGATCCACATTTTTTGTCCGTTGATAACGTATGAATTACCATCTTCCGTAAGTTGTGCTGTGGTTTTACCGCTATTCGCATCTGAACCTGCTCCAGGCTCTGTTAAGCAATAGCTTGCTTTTAGTTGACCCGAGGCAATGCCTGGTAGGTATTTAGCTTTTTGCTCTTCACTGCCATAAAAGACAATGGGTAACGAACCAATAGATGTTTGACAGCCTAGGGTAGTGGCAAATGAAAAGCCTTGAGCATTAGCTTCGGCAAAAAGAACGCCTGTGTTAAAGTCGAGATCCATTCCCCCATACTGCTCAGCAATCGATACACCACAGAATCCGTATTCACCAGCCTTTTCTAGTAGAGCGACGATTTCTGGAAGGTCTTTAGATGCCGAGAGTTCTCGCCCACGTTTTTTAATGGGCTCTTGAATTTCTTTGACACAAAACTCAATAACAGAGTCTCGTATCATTTGTTGTTCTTCGGAAAATTCTTCTGGGACAAAAACGTCGCCTTCAGCAATACGTTGGGCAAGCCAACTTCCACCTTGTTTCATGGTTCGGGGTTTTTCTAAAAATAACCCATGAAGTCAACTTTACCAAACGTTTGTTTGATAAGGGGGTCAAAAAGTTAAAAATTACTGGTAATACTTAGAGAAGTGGTGTTTCCATAAAGACTGGACATGTACCATCTTCTAAGGTCGAAGCCTTCTTAAATCGATCGTATTCTTCCTGTGTATTGTTAATAGAAAAATAGACAAAAGGATCGTGTAATGGGCTCTTCTTGAGAGACTTATAGGGATCACCATCCATTGTATTGAGCAGTGTGATATGTACCTTCTCTTCCTTTTCAAACTTATAGGCCAAGCCTTGCCACAACTTTTTTACGTAGTCAAGTTCACCTATGTTGTGGACAGGGAAAAGAATTTTATCCGTGAGCTTCAACTTCGCAATGAGCTTGAACAAGCCTTTTGGATTATCTAAGGTCATGTCGAAATAGTCTCCCCAATTCATTGCTAAACAAGATGCACGCGTTACTCCGTCCTTATCGACATAGGAATAAACACCACTTGACTTAGAATAGGCTAACACTTGATCAAGCATCTTCTTGAAATCTTCAAACCTCGGATATTGGTTGAAAAGATACTTCTCACGTATAGCCATTGATTCGTTGTAGAAGGATTTAAGTGCCGCTTCATCTTGACTAATGTTTACGAGATATTTCGCTTGGCTTCGTCTTCGAAAAAGCCAATTGATGTGGGTGTAGCTATCCACAGGATAACGATCATATCCTTTATTCAAGCGATCGGTCAGAATCTTGATCGAGCGCTGCATGCCTCGATTTTCACGGCCAAAATTAGCATAAGTACATGAAATCCCGTTGAGATCACACATCTTGCTTAAAATGGCAAAAATGGAGGAAAACATACCGCATTGACGGTATATGTTTCGACCTTCTTTCGAAGTGTAGGATGAGATTCTTAGGAGATTGTAGTAATAGCCCTCTTGGATGGAGTTGTCTGTATGGTCGCGGAAATGAAAACGATTAGCGTGCACATAGCCGGCCAAGCGATAGGATTTTCCTCCTGAGTCCGATACTTCGTCCAATGGATGTAATGCAACCACTACGCATGCACCTTCATTAATAGATGCCATGGACTCAGGAACATTCTTAAAGTAGACTTGAAACGATAGATTTCCTTTTCCTGTCTTTTCGTTAATATGCTTCTCTGGGACGGAAATGACTTCTCGGCACTCACTCTGAAAGTAGTCTAAGCTGCTGTCGAGACCGAGCTGTTCAAGCACCTCGCTGATTCGCGGAAGAAGTTTAACCTGTATTGCAATGAGCACCAGATCTTCTTTAAAGCGATCAAGGGCTAAGAAATCATGACTATCAAAGATGAGTTTCTGGTCAGCTTCAAACCATTCTTTACCATTGGCTTGACGTACGTAATGAAATTGACGCTGTTTTGCCATAGTGATGTTGTTTTAGTGAGCGGTATTTACCCCGTCGAGCAGCCCAAGTTTTTTTCCAAGCTTTTCAAACACGGTAACAATTTTTGCAAGATGTTCCTCCTCATGTGTTGCCATATAGCTCGTTCTAAGCATTGCCATTCCAGGAGGGGTTGCAGGAGATATAAAGGCGTTGACGAAAATGCCTTCATCGTAGAGCATTCGCCAGATAGAGAAACATTTCTCGTCATCTCCGATAATAATCGGTACGATGGCTGTCTCACCATCCATTACATTAAATCCTGATTTCTTGAGTCCTTCACGCACATAGTTGGCGTTCCACGCGAGCTTTTCTACGCGTTCCGGCTCTTTTTCCAATACATCAAGAGCAGCAATGGCTGAGGCCACCGAAGCTGGAGTAGGGGATGCACTAAATATAAGTGCTGGACTTTTATGTTTTAAATAATTGATTACACGCTCTTCGCCCACGACAAAGCCACCAATACTGGCGAGCGTTTTGGAGAATGTACAAACAACGAGATCAACATCATCTTGAACCCCAAACTTGTGGGCTGTTCCTCGACCTCCGTCGCCAATGACTCCAAAGGCATGGGCATCATCGACAAGAATTTGTGCATTGTATTGCTTGGCAAGTTCTGTTATTTTATCCAAGTGAGCTACGGTACCAAAGGTGGAGAATACTCCATCTGTCGCAATGATCTTGTTTTCTTCGAGTGGAATTGCTTTTAACCTGCGCTCAATGTCTTCTAGATCATTATGCTTATATCGAACGACTTTAATATTGATTGAAGAGGCAAGCATGTTTCCTGCAACAATGCTCGCATGATTATCACGGTCGCTCAGAATATGTTCTCCGCGTGCCATCAATGGGGCGATAACTCCTTGTCCAGCCTGAAATCCTGTGGAAAAAAGTAAGGCAGCTTCTTTGCCCATGAACTTCGCAATGCGATGCTCCATTTCATTATGAAGGTCTATAGTGCCCGTGAGAAAGCGAGATCCAGAACAGCTTGTACCGTACTTCTCAATTGCTTTAATGGCTGCTTCTTTTACATGAGGATGGGTGGTAAGGCCGAGATAATTGTTTGATCCGGCCATGATGACGGATCTGCCTTCCATGGTTACAACGGGCCCTTCACTGTCTTGAATCTCTCTGAAGTAAGGGTAGACTCCGCGACTCTTCATGTCGTCGGATCGGTTGAAATTGTAACACTTGTCAAATACTCCCATAATCTTGGTCTTCTTGATTATAGCCTGAATTTAAGGATTGTTATCACTTGCAACCTAAGGATTGTAGTAAGAATCGTGGATAATGAGTAAATCCTTACATTCAAGGCATGAAAACAAAGCCAAAAATTGCCATTACTGGGATCAATGGATTTGTAGGGAGTCATCTTGCGGAATTTGCGTTAGAATCAGGATATGAGGTACATGGTATCATTCGTTCGACAAGCTCAACAGCATGGATTGACCATCTTGATATACAATGTCACCGTATCGGGTTAAAAGACCCTAGTACATTATCAGAGGTATTTGAAGGATGTGACTATGTATTTCATATTGCCGGCGTAACCAACGCTAAAGACTACGATGGATACTATCAAGGTAATGTTGCGCTTACCCAAGGAGTCTATGATGGGGTAAAACTATGCAAGAATCCTCCCAAAAAGATTATTGTCACAAGTAGTATCGCAGCTGGAGCGCCCACGTCGCTTGAGACACCACACAAGGAATCCGACCCATCATCACCCGTGTCTACCTACGGCAGAAGTAAGATGGAAATGGAATCCATGACACAGGCCTATGTCGAGCAACATGCCGATTTATGCCCAATTGCTCTTTTGAGAGCGCCAATAGTCTATGGCCCAAGAGATACAGAAATGTATGCCTTCTTTAAGAGTATAGGACAAGGTCTATTCCCAAAAGTTGGGCGACAAGAAAAGCATGTTAGCCTCATTTATGTTAGGGATTTATGCAAGGCACTTATGCTCCTTGCTGAACATGATGACGCCGAAGGAGTGTATTATGCCTACAGTGATGCCGCCATTTCTTGGACAGAGATTGCCAAGGCAACAGGTCAAACGCTGAATAAAAAGTATATCACGCTAACTATACCTCATATGGTGCTCTATCTAGTAGGCCGTATATCGGGACTTATGAATCGATTTCGAAGCCGACGCTCTGTGCTAGATATTGAAAAAGCGCGCGAAGGGGTGCAGTCTGCTTGGGTATGTAATGATGATAAAATACGTGCATTAGGATATCGTCATGACTATCCATTTCAGCAAGGTATAGGCCCAACGATTGCCTACTATCAAGAAAATGGAAAACTTTAGGATTTCTTGAAAAGATTTCTATTTTTGTAAGCCCGATTTCGGGGGAAAAGCGAGAGTAGCTCAGCTGGTAGAGCACGACCTTGCCAAGGTCGGGGTCGCGGGTTCGAATCCCGTCTCTCGCTCATTCGATCTCTCCTCAAGGATTGTACACATTTCTCTTTATGTTGCTTAATGTATCATTCAATGAAACGTGTACAATGATTGGCCCGGGTGGTGGAATTGGTAGACACGCTGGACTTAAAATCCAGTGGCCATCGCGGCCGTACGGGTTCAAGTCCCGTCCCGGGTACACTCAAAATAAAAAGCCCTGTATCATTGGATACGGGGCTTTTTTGTTGGTTTTGGATCAAATTGGGGCAATGGTACTAAATTCTCTCAATCCTTTATCACAACTGTGTTTTAGTGGTTCAACTGTTCTCGGTAATTTTGCAACAGTGAAAAAAAGCCTCTTTCATATCAAGAAAATGGATTGTCCTTCTGAGGAGAATCTCATTCGTATGAAGCTTGGTGGTCATGAGACAATCATAAAGCTTGACTTCAAGATAGAGGACAGAGAGCTTACTGTCTACCATGACGAAAGCGACCAAGACATTCTGGGTTCTCTTGACTCACTGGCTCTGGATACAGAGCTGGTGAAAACGGAAGATACGGATGAGAAAGTTGAAAGTGATAACAAGCTTCAGTCCAAGCTGCTTTGGCAAGTACTCATCATTAATTTCGTCTTTTTCGTTCTGGAAATGACCTTTGGATTGATATCTAACTCAATGGGGTTGGTTGCTGATAGTCTGGACATGCTGTCCGATTCTTTTGTCTATGGCCTCAGTCTTTTTGCCGTTGGTGCTGTCGTAGCAAAGAAGAAACGAATAGCTAAGTTCAGTGGGTATGTTCAAGTACTTCTGGCTCTAATTGGAATCACAGAGGTCTTTAGACGATATTTCTTTGAGGATGACATGCCTGACTACCTCACCATGATAACCGTATCAGTGTTTGCTCTAATTGCGAACTGGTTGTGTCTATTTCTATTACAGAAATCAAAATCAGAAGAAGCCCACATGAAAGCGAGCATGATTTTCACAAGCAACGACATCATTATTAATGCGGGAGTTATTCTGGCGGGTATACTGGTGAGTGTTTTATCAGACAGACTTCCAGACCTAATCGTTGGTTCTGTAGTCTTTGTAATCGTTCTTCGAGGAGCATTTAGAATACTTAAGCTGGCGAGATAATCATTGGTCGATTTGTCTGCCCGCAGTAGCACAGATATATATTACGCAATACAGGATCTTAAAGGGTCTACCTATATCGAAGGCAATCTATCCAATTCGGATGAGGCTATAGATGTGGCATCCTTAACTCAGAGGATATACGTTGTAAAGATCTTAGGGGATAAAGAGCACTACCTACAGTTTGTTAAACAGTAGGTAGGCCCAATATATTCTTGGTAAAATCTTACTCCTTTAGAAGTTGATTCATGGAAACATTGCCTTTGTCGTCTACGATGTGGTAAATGTATATACCGTTCGTCAAGTTGGATACTTCTATCGAGGTGGAACCAGCCGCAACTTCACTAGCAATAACGAGGTCACCTTTTGTGTTATACAAGCTTAGAGAGGCTGCGTGCTCCGTGTTGATTTTTAGCGTGTTTCCTACAGGATTAGGAAAAAGCTCAATCGACATATTCTCAAGAGAAGCTATACCTACTGGAGGTTGGATTACGCTATCCTCACGTAGAAAAAGAGATCGTTGGAAGATTAAGCTGTCATCTTGGAAGACATGAAGCACTTCTATTACAGGTAATGGGTAGCCTTGCAACCAGAAAATAGTAGAGTTTTCTTCAATTCTGAGAAAGCTTCCCGTAGGAGAGGGGCCTGCAACCTGCGTTCGTTTGGCTCTGGCCACTACAGCATTCTGGTAGGTATTTCCATTCGGCATGGTTACTTCACCTGCTGCGATTCCTGTCACTTCTGCCTTATCGGTAAATCCAGCTGAAATGGGGACTACTCCAACTGTAGCCGTTGAAGAAACACTATCCACGTGCACGGTATTCGCATCAAAAGGAAATGGAATTAGCGTTAATGGAGAAGAATAATTCGTGGTAAAACCTGTAAAACCCGAAGAAATTCTTCCGTGATTAGTAATGCCATTTTGATCATACCCCATAAAAAACTCTCCCGTCGCACTAACCAGTACGTGAGTTGCTGCTGGATAGGCGAAACCATTGGCTGAGGAGTCGATAGGAAACATAGACATCGTGTAAGAAGCCGTAGGATTTATTGTCGAGAAGTCCCATGGACCTACACTGCTAACAGCGATGGTATCATCAATTTGATCAAAGTTCATCACCTTACCCTCCGCAGGAAGGTTAGGATCTGTGATACTTTGTGCATGGAGAGAAATAAGAGTAACAGAAAAAAGTAGAGTATATAAGGCTTTCATATTTGGTTATTTATGACTTAAATCTAGATAATATTTGCCTTCTTTTGGGCTTGTAAGCGTTGAAAACTCTCGTGAATGTTGGTGTATGACATCTAGAATATGATGATTTGCCATTACATTTAGAATCTATAATCTTCGATTTAAGCAATAACAAGATGTTTACTTTTCTATTTGGCAATAAAAAGCTTTCAAGCTATTTGAAATCTGGGGCAATCGTCATTGACGTTCGTTCGGGTGCAGAGTTTGACACGGGGAGTGCCTTAGGGGCTAAAAACATCCCCTTAAATACGCTAGAGAGTAGAACAGAGGAAATCAAAGCATCTGGTAAGCCCGTGATCACCTGTTGTCGGTCAGGTGCACGAAGTGAGCAAGCAAGATCAATATTACATGATGCTGGTCTTGATGTGATTAACGGTGGATCATGGAAGGCAGTAGAACGAGCTATAAATAAGCTTTAGTCTACTATTTGCTAAATCGCCTTAGAAACAGCCATACCTGGCGAGAAGCGTTATAACCACACCCCTCGACATCCAGCCATTCATGGCCTCCTCCTTGAACAACATCTTGTTGTACTCGAAGTGTGCCATTGCCGTCGAGATAACGTATTCTTTCGACATTGTTTTGTTCGGCGCAGTCCAAGGTAAAGGTTTGGTTACTTCGGTAGTTACAGTCATTTTTCCTACACCATTTTTGAATTACGGTCTTAATGGGCATATATCCTTTAGCTGACTTTCCTTGTAATGGTACAATGGCATCCTGACTTCCATTGATAAGAAATACGGGTACACCGCGGCTAGTTAGACAGCCATCATAGTTTTCTTGACTCATCGTGCCGCCAACGGAAGCCGCCGCAGCGACTAAGTCTGGCCGTGTACAGGCCAGGCGCAAGCTGAAATATCCTCCGTTGGAAAATCCGCAAGCATAGACCTTGTCTTTGTCTATTGGAAGTTCTTCCGATAGATGATCAATAAGCTCTTCTACAAAGGCGATATCTTCTGCACGGCTAGCTCTTGTATAGGATCCAACGCGCCAATGTCTTTTTCCATTGAGATGACTTCCTTGGGGATAGACAACCACAAAGTGCTCCTTTTGAGCTAAAGCACTCATGTCCGAACGCTCAATCTGGTCTTGGGCGGATAAGCCGTAACCATGAAAATTCAATACCAAAGGCAGGTCAAAGTAGCCCGACTTTGTTTCAGGAACGTAGATAAAATAATCTCGCTCAATACCATTGACGTCAACACTATGGGATCTATACTTGCTGAGCGACTGACTATGGGCGGTAAAGCAATTGCCCAATAGGATTGTAATCAAAACAAGGATAGAGGGCCAGTGGATTAATGAAGAGGTAAAGCGATTTACCATTCGATCGATTGTTTATCTAAAAAAGCCTGGATGCCCTGCTGGCAGTCTTCAAATTGGCGGGCTCTAGCATTGATTTCTTCGGCCATTTCAAGACCCGCTTGGATAGAGTGACTTTGCACTTCTTGCATCAATGCCTTGGTCGAAGAATAGGCCATACCGCTGACCTTCTTCATCCAAGTTGAAGTGTGCTTTTCGATGGTAGCGGATATGTTATCCTTTGTACATACTTGATAGACAAGTCCCATGGCTTCCAGTTTTTCAGCAGTAAACAATCGGCCACTGGTGAGGAGTTCGTGGGCTACGTTTCCTGTAACCTTCCGCAATAGAAATACCATAACAATGGCTGGTACAAAACCGATAGAAACCTCGCTGTAGCCGATTTTGGCTTCCTCAGTGATATACAATCGATCACAGGCTGTCGCTAATCCAGCACCACCGGCAATGGCATGCCCCTCTACTTTAGCAATGGTAAGCAATGGGCAGGTGTAGATCGCTTCAAACATAGCTCGAATCGCTTGAGAATCTTCGAGATTGGTGTTATAGTCGTTATCCTTGAGAGATCGCAGATACTCCAAATCAGCCCCTGCGCTAAACACCTCGCCCTCGGCTTCTAAAATGACGGCCCTTAAAGAAGTATCTACTGAACAATTAGTGTAGACATCCGTAATCTCTTTGACTAAATCAGGATGAAAGGCATTGCGTTTGTCTGGTCGATTTAAACGAACGGTTAGTATTCGATCCTGTCTTGAGGTTTTGAGGTAATGATACTGTCCTAGAGCCATAGTAGTAAGGTAAATCCAATAATTCCTATTATGAAAATACGGATAGAACGCTGGAGTAGGCCCCAAAGACCTAAATTAATCATCAACGCTACGCAGCAAGTGTATACTAGACTGAACTTTTCGTCTCCTGCAACACATTGCCCCCATGTCCATTGACTAAAGCCGTAGAGGATCTTGTGTTGCCCTTGTAAAAGCACTACGGAAGGGATTCGAATCCATTCAGCGGTGAACAGATAATAGGCGATGTTGAGAATGATATGGAAGGGTAGAAAAGGAACAATAAAGAGATTGGTCAATGGACTTATCCAAGAAAAGAAGCCAAACGATGAAAGAAGAATCGGCCACGTAAAGAGTTGGGCACTTACCGATAGAATGAATAGGCTATATAGACCTTTGAGCAAGATGTTTTTTGGAGCATAGATTAAAAACTTTGGCATAAATAGTACAATGCCTAGTACTGCGCCAAATGACAATTGAAAGCCCACATCATAGAGGACGTTTGGATCAAGGGCAGATTGAGTTGCGGCAGCTAAAAAAAGCGCATTCCACATGGGAAAGGAGCGCGCAATGGCCTTGGATAGGATCAATATACCTCCCATAAACGTGGCGCGTATAACAGAGGGCTTACTGCCAAAGTAGATCGCAAATAGAACTAGACATAAAAGACTTAGAAGAGCCCATATCCATCGAATGTTGTTTGAAGCCTTGGGTCGGAAGGGAATCAGTAATGCCATGAGAAGGCCGACATGCAATCCAGAAATACTCATAATATGAATAGTGCCTGTGGATTGATATAGCTTAAGAATGTCTTGAGGAATCGTAGAGCGCACGCCGGTAAGCAGTGCTTCAATTACTCCAATCTCGTCTTGATAGGATTCAATGGTCGGCCTCTTCCATATATAGGTTTTAATCTGTTGGGCAGGAGGTAGTTCGTATTGACTTGGTTTCTGGTCAACTAGTTTAGCGTAAGGAGAAAGGCTACCTACAACACCTTGTCTCAATCGATAGGCCTCATAAGATGATTCGTATAGGCTTTCTGTGGAATAGGCAAAGAACTTGCCTTGCAAGTGAAGACGATCACCAGTAGATAGATTTATCCTGTCTTTGGGCTTCCAATCCAGCTGGAAAGTCGCATTGACTCTCGAGTTACCCGTGCTGTATTCCCATACATCTATGATATATCGATTGCCTTGATGACTTTCTGTGCTCTCTTGTACAACAGCGTGCAGATAATAGCTGCTGTTATTCTTGGGTAGGTGATTGTGGTTTGAGGAACTGCCTGATTTGCTCCATAAGGGAAGGAGAACGAATAACAAGATGCTGAAGACTACTTTTTGATGAATAAACAGACATGTTGCAAGCCCAATGAGCAACACCCACCATGAGGAAGGCAGTGTGATTGGAATAACACTGCCGATGAGATATAGCAACAGATGAAATGGTAGAAGAAAAGTTTGGGGCATAAAAAAAGCGGCCACCCGAAGGTAGCCGCCTCTTTGTTGTTACGTATGACTAATGATTATTCAACGATGAATCGCTGAGTAGCTTGAGCGTTGTCAGCAATAATCTGCATTACGTAGATTCCTTTAGCAATGTTGCTAAGATCAAAAGTAACTGAGTTGCCTTCAAGGGCACGAGAAGCAACTACATTACCTTGTAAGTCAATCACGTTTACTGTAGCATTGATTGATACGCCGTTAACAGATAGAGTAATTACTCCATTTGTTGGGTTAGGCTGAATCATTAACGCATCAGCAAGGTTAGCATCTTCAATAGAAGTTACTGGATTCGCAATAAAGAATTCAGATTCAGAAATCTCAGATCCATTGGTTAAGTCTTTGCAAATCTTATCAGCAGGTAGAGAGAATATCTGGTTGAAGTTATTGCTAGCCGTTAAGCAAGCTAAGTAAGCATCATTCTCAGGAACATAAGTCCACTGGTGATTAAAGATAGATGAGTTTGTACGTGTTTCAGTAAGACCATCACTATACTCCCAATCCCATCGGTTAGGTGTAAAGTCACAATTCTCGTCCATTGCGTAACGACCAGGCTCGATTTGTAGAGCATTGAAGTCAGCAACAGGCTCACGTCCAACAATAACAATACGCTGGGCAACAGCAGTATTTCCATTGTCATCAGTTGCTTCATAAGTCACTACGTACTGACCTGCAGTGTTACCGTCAACAGCACCTGCTCCACTCGCTGTTAAGTTACTTACAGGGCCGAAACATGGATCGTTCGCTGTAGCACCACCATCTGTATATGCTGTACCTAAGTAGTGATACGTAGTAGCATCTCCCGAAATTGTGATAACAGGAGCTGTGTTGTCAACTACTACAACAGTTCGTGTTGCAGTTCCTGTGTTTCCTGCAGCATCGGCAACTGTATAAGTCACGGTGTAAGAACCTAGTGCTGCAGTATTCACAGCTGAAGCATCCACAGTAACACTTGATGTTAAATCAAATGGTGCAAGGTTATCGTAAGCTAGGAAGCCTGGATCAACGTAGGTGTCGCAAGCTTCAATTTCAATTGTAGCATTTCCGTTTAGTACAATAGCAGGAGCAGTGTTGTCTGCGCCGATTACCGTTACGATTCGGTCAACTTCAACTGTATCACCGGTAACAGTAACCATTACATAAGTGTAGTTGTATGTGCCTAACGTAGTTACATCAACGCCGTTAATTGTATCTATAATCTCAGCAATCGCACAAGAATCTGTAGTAATACCTGCATCAACGTATGAAGTTGTACCTGAAGCATCTTGAAGAATAGACGCTGTATCTAGTTGAGGAATCGATACATTGAAGAATGGATTAACAATATCGCTGATTGCGATAGGATCGTGCCAAATGTAGTTTGTATCGAAAGTAAAGTCACCTCCTAACTGATCTTGAACGATTGTTCCTGGATCAGCATCTTCTTGGTAAATCACGTCCACTTGGTTTCCGTAGATGGTACGTGGGATAGATGGATAGTATGATTCTGCATTAGGAGCGTCAGAAACATTTACTGGACCAATCCAAGACATACCACCGTCTTCAGACTTGTGGATGAAAATGTCTGTGTATAAGAAGTTATCGTCATCAACATTGGTAACGTTTCCTAAGCTATCGATTATGGCAGATCGAATAGAAGAGAATACTACGTAGATATTACCATTTTGATCGATACCTGCCTGAGGGCAAGAAGAGTATGCCTGGAAATAGGCATCAGGTGCGTTTCCTCCTGTGTAAGCAGATGAAACAAGAACATCACAATTTCCATTTACTGGCTCATGGTTTAAGCCTGAGAAAGGTAAAAGCTCAGGTGCAGTTCCCATATTCTCATTCCAATAGCGAATACCAATATCAAGAGGGAAGTAGCTCCATCCTTCTGCTGGATCATCATCTAAAACAACCTGCTGGCCATACCAGACGTGGGCTATGTCGTTGTTGTCTACAAGAACTGCAAAAGACTCATCAGAAACAGTCTGTGTATCTACAAATGTTTCATTAGCAGCACCAGAGTATAATGGAACTGGGAATGGGTTTACAACCGTTCTTGACCATGTATCTCCAAAGTCATTTGACTTAAAGAGTTGTGTTTGGAACTTACCGCAAACAATAGCAACCGTTCCGTTTTCATTCATATCAATAGCATATGAATCACCACCGATTGAAGTGAAGTTTGTTGCATCAATGCCTTGGATAACATCTGGCCCTGTCCATGTTGCACCGCCGTCTAACGAGCGGAACATCATGATTCCAGCATCTACACCATTAAATTGAACACCATCTCCGAAAACAGAGTTGATAATCATAATGGAATCACCTCTTGATACGGCACGAGCCCATGTAGCATCTGCGTTCGATTGCAAGACAGCTTGGTTTCCGTTGATGCTGTTGGCTGCAGTCCATGCAGATCCTGAACCAAGATCACGATAGATCACCTCAATTCCTTCAGGAACTGTAGTAGCCGAAGCAAAGTGAGAAACAATCATTTCACGACCTGAAGGTGTGATTAAAACATTCGGCCAACCTGTACGGTCGATGCCTGGACGAACGAAGTTGGTGAAATCAGTTTCAGACCAAGACGTTCCGTCGAAATAGTTGTAGCCTGCTCCACGATAGTTCGGGGCAGCACTAGCTTCCATACTACGCGTATAGGTAATCACTATCTCACCTGAGGGAGTAGTCGCAACGCGTCGACATAGTGAGTTGTTTGTTTGTAAGTCATAGAGTGTTCCCCCCACTTGAGTTCGTTGAGCGAAAACACTAGTAGCCCCAATCAAGAGTGCTACAAGTAAATAATGAAATCGTGCCATAATATATATTCAATTAATCTTGTGCCCATGAAGGTAAGAATTCTTGGGCATATTTTACGTCAAAAACCAGAAGTGGGAGAGTGCTTACTTTTTCTTACCCTTTTTATTCTTCTTTTCCATCTCCTCCATTTGCTTCTTCTGCGCTTCTTGAAGGCGATCCCAGAATCCGCCTTTTTTACGCGGCTTAGCTTTTTTAGCAATCAGCTGTGCTCTGATCTTATCCTCGTCCACAAAGAATTGTTTAATCACTAATTGCTGAATTAAGGTGAACGTGGTACTTAAGAAATAGTAGTAGGTAAGTCCTGCAGGAAAACTATTGAAAATAAAGAGCATAACAATAGGGAAGATGAAGGGTAGATACTTCATAAACTCCATGCCAGCTTGCATGTTATTGCCTTGGGTCTTTAGATTAACCCAGGCTGTCCCCAAACTACTTAATGAAAAGAGGAGGGTAAATAAACTTAGGTGTGAACTTCCAAGAATAGTAAATGGAAACTGAATCAAGTCATCGTAGGTAGAAAGGTCATTCGCCCATAAGAAACTCTCCCCGCGAAGCTCGATTGCTGAAGGGAAGAAGTAGAACATCGCGAGTAAAAATGGCATTTGAACGACCATGGGCAAGCATCCACTCATCGGATTTACTCCAGTTCTTCGATATAACTCCATCGTTGCCTGACTAATCTTGGACTGGTCCCCTTCGTACTTTTCCTTTATGGCATCCATTTCAGGCTTTAGAACGCGCATTTTAGCCTGTGACTGATAACTTTTGAAGGTCAATGGGCTCAGGGCCATTTTGATCAGCACGGTCATAATGAAAATGATCAGTCCATAGCCTAGATTCATGCCCTCTAACCATGCGAATAATGGTGTGAATAAGCGGTCTAAAATGAAGTTGAACATCCAGTTGACAAACCAGAATTTTGGGCGAGTAATCCGCTCCATATCTTGACCATATCCCATCATTAAGCTATAGTCATTCGGTGCAAAAATCCATTCGAAATTGTATGCCACAGAGTCAGCTCCCCGTCTAAAGTCAAGTTGAATGTTTTCAAATGTGACCACCTTTACAATGGACTCATCAGCTTCCGGAATGTCAAGAGAGAGTTCTCCATCCTTAAAAGATGTTCCTTTACTTCCTCGCAGGGTGACATTGAAAAACTGTTGTTTAGCGCTGAGCCAATCGTAGGAAAACTCCATGTCTTCGGTATCTCCATCGCTGACAAGCTCCATGCTCTCGTCCTTTTCTTTGTATAACAACCAGGAACGGCGACGTTCTTCAGAAATATCTTTTTCCTGACTCAACATGACCTGTTGCCAGTCCATTCTCAAGTTATCGGTGGCATACAACTCATTATCGCCATTATCAAACAAGACGTTGTGCTGTACCGTATAGCCTGTTGGTGAAAGTTGGAAGACCATAGTAAATCCTCCGTTATTGGCTTCTTTTGGCATAATCGCCTTAGCTGTAATGGATAACGAGTCTTCACTGACGGAGAGCTCGAAAGGCGCATCGTTGGTGGAAAACTCGCCTAAGGTCTTCGTATCGATTGAAAAGCGAAAGCGCGATTGATCATTGCTAATTTGAACAGGTTTCCCAAGATGGTTTGTATAATTCTTAAGAACAACGTTGTCTATTTGCCCACCTTTTGAGGATACGGTAACACGGAGGTCATCATTTTCGATGACAGCAAAGGACTCTTCAAATACTACTTCCTCCTTTTCTTGAACAACACCTTCAGATGATGTCATTTCTGTAACTGATGAGGCTTGATAATCTGCTGATAGGGAGTCTATGATGGAATCTGCCCAGTTGGATAAATCTTCACCCACAAGGGAATCCGCATTATGAAAGCTTATCGGCTCATCATCTCCTAAAGTCACCATGAGGGTGTCATTGATCATGGTATCTACAAGACTTAACGTATTGCTGGCTTCTTCAGCTACTTCCTCTGTTGCAGGTACTTCTTCCTGTTTTTCTGCTTGTTTTTCGTTTTCTTCAAGTTCCTTCTCATTCATTTGAAGTACAAGTAAGAAACCAAGCCCCATCAAAAGAATCAAACCAATTGATTGCATGCGAGAAGAATCCATAGAATAAATTTTTCGTGAAATTAAAGATTAGGAGCGGTAATCCATGGCAGCCTTTACGAAGGCCACAAACAGTGGGTGAGGGTTGACTACAGTTGAACTGTACTCCGGGTGAAATTGCACCCCTACAAAAAACGGATGCGACGGAATTTCTACGATCTCCACCAAATCATTCGGCGGGTTCTTTCCTGTGGCAATCATCCCATTTTGTTCAAAATCTGCTAAATAGTCATTGTTAAACTCAAAGCGATGTCGGTGTCGCTCTGAGATTACTTTTTGATTATTGTAGATAGAGGCAGCAAGGGATTCTGGCTTTAGCAAACAGTCATAAGCACCGAGACGCATAGTTCCTCCGTAGGACTTAACGTGCTCTTGTTCATCCATTAAATGAATTACAGGATGATCGCTAAATGAATCCATCTCTGTGGAATGCGCACTGCCTAATTCCAATACATTCCTTGCGAACTCAATGACAGCACACTGCATACCAAGACAGATGCCAAAGAAGGGGATTCCCTGTTCACGCACAAAGCGTATCGCGTGAATCTTTCCTTGAATACCCCGACCACCAAAGCCTGGTGCTACGAGAATACCATCCATGCCTTCGAGTCGTCGGTTAACATTCTCGGCAGTGATATCTTCACTATGAATCTTTTTAATGTTTACCGCCTGTTCAAGCGAAACACCCGCATGTTTTAGCGCTTCATTAATGGAAATGTAGGCATCTTGAAGCTCAATATATTTTCCTACTAAGCCAATGTTTACCGTGCCTTTAGGATTGTTTAAACGGCTCATGAAGTCATGCCAATCCTTAAGGTTACAAGGCGCCGAGTTGTCGAGCTTTAGTCTGTCTAAGACGATGGTATCCAACCCCTCTTTTTCCATTTCTAAAGGAACATTGTAAATGCTTGGTGCATCAATGGCTTGAATAACACAGCTTCGGTCTACATTGCAGAACAAAGCGAGCTTTTTCCGAATATCGTTGGTTAAAGGATGTTCTGTTCGGCAGACCAGTAAATCTGGCTTGACGCCTTCAGCAGCTAATACCTTAACGGAATGTTGAGTTGGCTTGGTTTTGAGCTCTCCTGCTGCCTTGAGGTAGGGAATAAGCGTAAGGTGACAGGTTAAGATGTCTTCACGATTGAGCTGATACTTTAATTGTCGAAGCGACTCGACGTAGGGTAATGACTCGATATCACCTACTGTTCCTCCCAACTCGGTAATGACGATGTCGTAATCGCCTGTTTCCGACAAAAGCAGCATGCGACGTTTGATCTCATCGGTGATATGAGGAATGATTTGTACCGTCTTTCCTAAGTAGGCTCCATCACGTTCCTTTTGGATTACGGTCTGATATACGCGACCCGTGGTAACATTATTGGCTTGAGAGGTCTTAATGTTGAGGAATCGCTCGTAATGACCGAGGTCTAAGTCGGTTTCAGCACCATCTTCAGTGACATAACACTCCCCATGCTCATAGGGGTTGAGCGTGCCTGGATCAACATTGATGTAGGGGTCGAACTTTTGAATGGTAACGCGATACCCTCTTCCTTGAAGAAGCTTGGCTAGTGAAGCCGCGAAAATACCCTTACCTAGTGAGGAAGTAACGCCGCCTGTAACGAAAATATGCTTAGCCATTTGTAAATCTTCACTGCGAAACTAAGGAATATGCGTTCACCATTACTTATTTTCAGACGCTAAACTTTGCACTATGTTTAAATCATTCCATCAAAAAGGACTTTTTATGGCGTTTTTACTTCTTTCAGCCATAGCACACGGCCAATTACTTGATGGAAAACCCGAACGCTTTACGCGACAAGATTCATTGAGGGGAGCGCTTCGACCCGAACGAACCTGCTTTAATGTCCGCCATTATGCCTTGGATCTGGATTTAAACTTTGATAAACAATACCTTGATGGAGCAGTCAAAATGACCTTTGACATTGTCGAGCCGACGAAGCGCATGCAACTCGATTTGTTTGAGAATATGGAATTAGTTGATGTGCTCTATGAATCACCAGGCCACGGGCATAGTCATGCTATGGCCTTTGAGCGCGAGGGAAATGCCTTTTTTGTCTCCTTTCCTCACGTCGTTCAGCCAAGTAAAGACCACGTGTTTTACATAAGTTATCGCGGTAAGCCCATTGTTGCGAAGAATGCCCCTTGGGATGGAGGGTTTACCTGGTCAGAGGATGACAACGGTCTTCCCTGGCTTGGGGTTTCCTGCGAAGGAATAGGTGCGAGTCTTTGGTGGCCCAATAAGGATCATTTGAGCGACGAGCCCGATAGCATAAGCGTTCGTGTTACCTATCCTGAAGAGATAACCTTTGTCGGTAATGGCAATTTAGTAGAGGACATCTTTTATGGCGATGGTCGGCGTTCTACTACCTACGCAACATCCTATCCGATTAACAACTACAACGTAACCTTGAATATTGGAGACTACGTGCATATCGAAGATGAGTATGCCTATCCGGATGGAGACGAGCTTGCGCTAGACTACTATGTCTTATCATATAATGAAGTCAAAGCCAAAGAACATTTCGGACAAGTCAAGCCTATGCTGGAATGCTTTGATCAATACCTTGGGAAGTATCCCTTTATGGACGACGGCTTTGCTTTGGTAGAGACGCCTTACTTGGGTATGGAACATCAAGGAGCTATCGCTTATGGTAATGACTATTTGCCAGGATATAGAGGAAGCGATTATTCCATGATTGGTCTTGACTTCGATTACATCATTATCCATGAAACAGGTCATGAGTGGTATGGGAATTCAGTAAGCTGTAAAGACATGGCTGATCTTTGGATCCACGAGGGCTTTTGCACCTATTCGGAGTCTATGTATGTGGAGTGTCTGCATGGCTATGATGTGGCCATTGACTACATCAATGCCAAAATACCATACATCGACAACCTTGAGCCCATCCAAGGAGTGTATGACGTCAATAATGAGGGCGCAAGTGATATGTATTCCAAAGGAAGCTTAATGCTGAATACCCTTCGCCACGTAGTTAATGACGATAACCTTTGGTGGACTGTGATAAAAAAGATGGTAGAAAAGGAATTTTACCTCAGTGAAACCGATGCCGATGAAGTTATTGACTTTTTTGAACGCGAAACCGGCAAGTCCTTACGACCAACCTTTGAGCACTATTTAAAGAAGTCCGCGATTCCAACGCTATTAGTAGATGTTCAGCAAAAAGGTAGAAAGCGGATTGTACGCTATAAATGGGATAATGTAGATACGGACTTTGATATGCCGTTTTCTTATGAGTCGAAGAAGGGAAGTGTGCGTCTTCAACCCACAGGTGAGTGGCAGGAGTTTACCGTCAAAAACAAGCACTGGAATACTTTTAGATGGGGAAGTGACGAGTTTTATGTCAATGTAGAATACCTAATTACACCTTAAGTTTACACCATGATATTATCGGGAAAAGCTATCCAACAAGAAATCGGGAAGACCATTCATATTGATCCATATAGTCCTGATCAACTCAATCCGAATAGTTACAACTTAAGACTACATCACGACTTAATGGTGTATTCCAACAATCAGTTGGACATGAAGACGCCCAATCCTACCGAACCGGTAACGATTCCTGAAGAGGGATTACTCCTTGAGCCCCACAAACTCTATCTAGGCCGTACTATTGAGCGTACGAAGACGGATGCTTGGGTGCCTATGCTTGAAGGAAGGTCTTCTATCGGACGATTGGGTCTATTTATCCACGTAACTGCGGGATTTGGCGATGTGGGCTTTGATGGGTTTTGGACCCTCGAAATCTTCTGCGTTCAGCCCATCCGAATCTATGCTGGTGTAGAGATATGTCAGATATACTACCATGCGATCGAAGGAGACTATGATTTGTATGCCAGTGGCAAGTATCAACGAAATCAAGGCATCCAGCCAAGCCTTCTTTACAAAGACTTTGAAAAGAAGTAGTTACCTTGCGTTCAACGCATAACTAACCACCAACAACCTTTTCATGTTTTTGCGCCCTTTTTTAGCCCTAATGGGCTTGCTTTGCTTTCATTGTGTTTTGGCGCAACCCTGTCAGAATATTCCAGGCATTACAGCAACCGATACCGGATTGTGCCTTGGTGAGTCGACGACGTTGTCCTTGGATTACACGCCGCCCACGATGTGTGATATGAACATCACTCCCAATCCAGCCCCCTTAGGGTCTGCAATACCAGGTTTTACCTATGGCGGAGTACACAATGGGCACCTATACTACGTCTATAACTCCTTTACCTCTTGGACTCAAGGAGAGTTAATTTGCCGTCAAAGTGGTGGGTACTTAACCTGTATCAATGACATCTTTGAAAACAGCTTTGTAAGCAAACCTATCAGTGGATTGACTGTAACAACCATAATGCGCCAATCCCTGGAGAAACCAACCAGTCGTATTCTCCTGTTGAAACAGGGTTGTACGCTGTAATAATAACGGCCAACGGCTGTACGGATACCAGTGCTTGTGTAAGTCAACAAGGATCAGGAGTTGGAATCTTAGAAAGCACCTTACCTTCTGAGGTTTATCTCTATCCAAACCCATTTGCCGATGAGCTGCATTTAGAGCTTGGGCAATATTACGGATCGATTCGCTTAGTGATGTATGATATGATTGGTCAAACGATTTACAGCCAGCAGTACAATGGAGTCGATCGCATTGATCCAACCATGAATGTTGCCTCAGGAACCTACACCTTACGTCTTGAAGACGACCAGGGTCGTTACGCTATGTTTAGAATAGTAAGGAAGCGCTAGTTTAAAATACATGGTCGCTGGCTCATATGAGGTCAATACTCATTGAG
>JAYYPZ010000115.1:0-25777 GCA_036128775.1 Bacteroidota bacterium | reverse complement strand
AAGGCGACAATGAGAATATCCGCTGCCTTTGTATGTCGTTCAAGGTCTTGCGTTCTGGAGTGGCAGAGCGTAACGGTGCAATTACCAACTTTTGCGGAACGTGACATCAAAATAGACATTGGTCTTCCTACAATATTGCTTCGCCCTATGACGACACAGTGCTTCCCACTGGTTTCAATTTCATTCCTTTCGAGTAAGGTGACTATACCCATCGGGGTGGCAGGTAGGTAACTTGGTAAGTTCAGTGTCATACGACCGATATTAATCGGATGGAATCCATCTACATCTTTTGCAGGATCAATGGCCTGTAAGACTCGATCGCTATTGATATGGTTGGGCAGGGGAAGTTGGACAATAAAGCCGTCAATAGTATCATCTTCATTGAGTTTTTGTACTTCACCTAACAAGGCATCTTCTGTTATATCCTGATCAAATCGTAAGACCGTGGAATTCATGCCGACATACTCACAGGCTTTGATCTTGTGATTGACATAGGTTCGGCTAGCTCCATCATCTCCTACAAGAATTGCGGCAAGGTGAGGCGGGCGTCCATTGGGAAACGTTGTTTGAGCGACGGTTTCTTTGATTTCATCTTTGATTTGTTGGCTAAGTAGTTTGCCATTGAGTAATTGAGTCATTGGGGTTATTTTTTGCTACGCTTTTTGAGATATGGGAAAAGAATTTGGCCGAATTCACGCCGAATGTCCGCCTCAATTCGATCGATTTTTAGTTTCCGGCAGGCCAGGTCAAGCGCTTTGAATTTAGCCTCCATCATTTTTCGATATTCTTCCTTGATTGCATGGGGTTGTACTTTGACCATTTGGCCTGTTTCCATATCAATCATGCGCAAGGGACGATTGGGAAATTTAAAGTCCATTTCATATTCGCTATCCATGATGTGGTAGAGTATGACTTCATGCTTTTTGAAGGTCAAATGCCGTAAGGCTTCAATAAGTTCTTCGCTATTTTCTTCAGCTAATCCATCCGTTAAGAGCACAATTAGCGATCGATTAGGAAGTTGTTCTGCAAGCACATGGAGATTGCTCGAGAGTTTTGTTCCGCCGTACTCCGATTCACCTTGGATGAGTTGCTCTAGGTTGTGATAGATTCTTGCGATGTTGGCGCGATTACTCGTCGCGGGAATCCATTCTTCAATGTTATCGGCTAATAGGGTGAGTCCCACGGCATCGCGCTGTTTTTGCATCATTTCCATTAACGCTGCCGCTGAGACGGCTGAAAAATGCATTTTGTTTGTGCGGTGTTCACCCTTGGGGAAAAACATAGAATTTGAAACGTCTAAGACCAATTGACAACGCAAATTCGTCTCCTCTTCGTAGCGTTTGACATACATTCTATCCGTTCGCGCAAAGACCTTCCAATCTAAGTGCTTGATGGATTCTCCTGGGTTGTATAAGCGGTGTTCGGCAAACTCTACGGAATATCCATGAAAGGGGCTCTTATGCAAGCCCACCATGAACCCTTCGACCACTTGTTTGGCAAGAAATTCTAAGTTGTCGAACTGACGAACTTCCTTTAGGGAACGAAGGTATTGAGACATGATGGTAAGGTAAGAAGTTTGGCTGTTTTGTGAGGGCTTTTTAACTTTTTGACATGTAGAAAAAAATATCCCTTACTTTTCATGTATGTGTTACGATGTAGCTGCTCATACGTTGTCTCAAATCAAGTATGCCAAGCATAGACATGGAGATGCTTCAGATATAACGAATTTGCAAGAGGTGCTGTCTACGCTTATACCTACGTTACCCAAGGCCTATCATGTTAGTGGCTTTGCCCATCCACGGCTGTTGAGTTTCAGCAGAGGTGATAGTACATTAGCGCCATGGTCAGTGGAAGGGCTGGAGTGGGGGTTGGTTCCCTTTTGGGTCAAGGATGGAGTACAGGCTGCCGAAATCGCAAACAAGACGCTCAATGCAAGAGTAGAAACCCTTTTAGAAAAGCCTTCTTTTCGGGCTGCTGCTCGATACAGACGTTGTTTGATTTATGTGGATGGCTTTTTTGAACATCAGCACCGAAAGGGCAAGCGCTTTCCATTTTTTATCCGCCAAAAGGAAAGTGAGGTGATGTGTCTTGCCGGTGTTTATGAAGATTGGACAGATCAGTTGACTGGTGAGATTAAGCGAACTTGTTCCATCGTTACGACGAAAGGTCATGGCGAAATGATATCGATTCACAACAACCCCAAACTTTCAGAGCCTCGCATGCCTTTAATTCTTAGCCAGGAGAATCAAGAGGAGTGGCTTGTCGCTGAAAATCAAGGATCCATTTTGGAGAAGCAATTTAGACATCTCGCCAATGAAGTGAAAGATGTTTCTCTTGTCGCCCATGAAGTGAGGCCTATCCGCGGAAAGTTAGCCTCGGCAAACAACGAAGAGGCATGGAAGCCTGTTCCTACACAATCCTCATTATTCTAGGATGCTCGCCTCGAGGTATGAGCGGAATACTCATTATACCTTGACGTTGTCAAAAGTAAGTTCGATCTTCCCCGAAGGGAGGCGGGATGTGGTGGGCCTATTTATCCCCCTTAGGCGGCTCCGAAATCGAATTGCGCATCGAAGTATCCGCTTGGATATTCTGCAATCGGTAATAGTCCATAACCCCAAGATTGCCACCTCGAAAAGCTTCTGCTAACGCTCTAGGTACTTCCGCTTCTGCTTCAATAACCTTCGCGCGCATTTCTTGGGCTTTGGCCAACATCTCTTGCTCTATGGCAATCGCCATTGCTCGACGCTCCTCGGCTTTCGCTTGGGCAATATTTTTATCCGCATTGGCTTGGTCTATCTGTAACTCAGCGCCAATGTTTTTTCCTACATCGACATCGGCAATGTCAATGGATAAGATTTCAAAAGCCGTACCGGAGTCTAGACCTTTCTCCAATACCAACCGAGAGATGGTATCAGGATTTTCAAGAACCGCTTTATGGGAATTGGCAGAACCGATTGATGTAACGATACCTTCTCCGACACGCGCTAAGATGGTCTCTTCTCCAGCCCCTCCTACCAGTTGTCGAATGTTCGCACGAACCGTAACCCGTGCCTTACCAATCAATTGAATTCCATCCTTGGCTACGGCGGTAACTGGAGGTGATTCAATAACCCTTGGATTTACAGAAAGTTGTACGGCTTCAAAAACATCACGACCTGCAAGATCAATAGCCGTGGCATCATTAAAGGATAACTCGATGTTTGCCTTGTCGGCCGAGATTAATGCATTGATGACTTTGGAGACATTTCCACCTGCTAGAAAGTGGGCTTCTAATAAATCCCTTTCAACGGCAACTCCTGCCTTGGTAGCTGTAATCATAGCATTGACAATGGTCGATGGCGGAACCTTTCGAAGGCGCATGGCAAAGAGTGCGGCGATGCCTACTCGTACTCCTGAGAAAAGTGCGGTAATCCATAACCCAATCGGAATGAAGTAAAAGAACAATACCAAAAAGAGTATTGACAAACCGACTGAAACAAAGAGTAAAATTGAAGGATCCATAGGATATTTAGTTTACGTATGAAAATAGCTCTATTCTTGAACTATTTGGACAATTAATTTTTGATGTTGGATTTCGACTACCGTCACATGGGCACCCGATTGAATATAGCCATTTTGAGCTTGGGCTTCGAAGCGATTACCATTGATTTTAATGGTTCCATTGGGTCGCAATGCACTAATGGCTACTCCCGTGTTACCTAATTCAACATCTTCGAAATGTTCTTGCTCATTCACCCTCCCTTTGATTTCCTTTTCAACGAGAGATAGAGATTGACTTTGCGCCATTTTCTTTCCTAAGAAAAACATAATTATAGATAGTCCGACAGTAGAAAGAAGTGCGACATTGCCCAACCAGCTAGGTTCATTGGTATAGGCAAAGTATAAAGCGGCAACAATGGCTCCTGCTCCTGCTACGCCGAAAATTGTCGTTCCAGGAATCAAGAAGATTTCGATCATTATAAAGAAGACACCCAGCGCAATGGTAAAGAGTACAAGTCCGGTAATCATTCTTCTATAATACGCGTTTTCTTTGAAATGTCAGCGTCCTATTGAGGTTTGCGTACCCAAGTAATCGTACTTGTATATCCGTTACTCGATGATGTTAAAATCAAGTGATGATCATCACATTGTTGGATAACCGATGTATCGTAGGCCGGAGATTCCCAAATCAAGGATCCTTTCGTTTCAAAAAGGGAATCGATTCGAACAATAAGAACTGAGTCTCCAACTATGGTCCAAGAGCCTCGTTGTTCAATTCCTGCTGTGTTGCGGATGATGGTGCCATCCTCATTCCAACGACATTTCATGTCGATATTTTGTTCGCCAAAAACAGGATTGTCTGCGCTATCAATAGTTGTACTAAACATATCAAACTCCCCGATATGACAGGTTGCTTCATCTAACGCATTCCGGCTAGGTGAATTAGGAGTAGGCTCTTCCTTTACTTCTTTGTTCTTTCCATCTTCAGTTGTTTTTGTATCAGCTTTGGACGTGCATTGAAACAAAAGCATAAGCCCAGCGAGGCATAAGCAGCAAAGGATTGTATTTTTAATTTGCATCATGATTGAATTATGGACCATAGGGAAACCGAAATTTACTTTTATAAACGAAGGTGAGCAAGAATTCGTTCGAAGAATTCGTCATTATTCGAAGTTTTCCGTTGAATCCGTAGACGTTAAATTGTCTTCACGAAAAAACATGTCATCATCTGATGTGAAGCTTGCGGAATCTGAAGCTATTCTCAAACGTCTTGGAGAGAAGAAAACATTGATTCTTCTTGATGAGCGAGGAAAGCGATATGATTCCATCGCTTTTGCCAAAAAACTTGAGCAATGGCAGGTGAATGCACGCGACGGTATCGTCTTTTTAATAGGAGGTGCTTATGGTTTTGATGAAGCGCTTTACGCAAGAGCTCAAGACAAGGTGTCGCTCTCCGATATGACCTTTAGTCATCAACTCATTCGACTTATCTTTTTAGAGCAATTGTATCGGGCTCACACCATTTTGCGGGGAGAGAAATACCATAATCCTTAATCGCAAGGGTAATTATTGTCTTTTAGACAGAGGGTTTTCGCCAAACCCAGTAAGCGACGTTCTATCGATCGAGTTGTTAGAATCAGCTTCAGGTAAAGATGCTGTAGTTCAAATTGTATCTGTAGATGGTCAGTTACTCTACAGTGAGAAGGTATCATTGTCCAATACATTATCCTTGGATATTCAGACTTGGGCTTCTGGTTTATACTACGTGAAGTATATCTCAAATACTTCGGATTACACTATGCCTTTTGTGAAGCAATAGGTTGATAATCTACAACGTAAAAAGGCTCTCAGTAATGAGGGCCTTTTTTTATGTAATGAGTTGTTGAAAGACTACTATCTGTTTGGTAGCCTTGGCGATAATCCCGTGCACAACAGGTTTTGGTCTAGGGGACGGATAGACTAGCGGAGAAATCATGAAAAATAAGGTATCAAAGACGGTTTGTTATACTTAACTACGCCTCAAGCAGGGAGAAGTCGTTAACCGTCGCGTAGCGTTTTCCCGCGTACTTGAAGTAATACCGTACACTTGATTGAAGAATACTTAGAAAGGCAGAAAGCTAGCCATTAGATGGTTGCTTCTCTTTTTGCGCTTTTGTTTCTTCCATTATGACTTGGTAGTTATTTAAAATGGCACCCACTACTAAGTTGAGCAGAAGAAATGCTGATAAGATAAACCAGGATACGTGATAAGCGTTCACTACGAGTTTGGTCGTCGGAATAATTTCAAGTTCTGCCGCTTTATCGAGGTTGTACTTTAAATCGGTCCAATCCTCTCCTGTGAGTATCCTAAAGAGAGTAAACATCGTCTCATCTAAGGTGCCATAGGGGTCAGGAGATACAACGGGCGCATTGGGTGCTAGCTGTGCGTACGTGTCAAGTTTTGCTTGCAGAGCGGGCTGTGCTGAGTTATAGTCAGGTAGTTTAAACAAGGTTACGCCAATCACAGCATAGAGATAAAGAAAGATTGAAAAGAAAATGGCATTATAAAATAGTGACCGAAAAGACCGCGCCAGAACTGAGACAATAAGCTTAATCTCCTCGGATGTTCGCAGTAATCGTAAGACACGAAATACTCGAAGTACTCTGATTGCTGAAACCATTTGAGCATTCTCAAACATCGATTCAGGCACAAAGCTGATGGCAACAATCGTAAAATCAAAAACATTCCAACCATCACTGAAGTATTCCTTAGCCGTGTCACTTGCCGCCATGCGCAGCACTACCTCAACTGTAAATATTACTAGGCACAGCAACTGTATTGAGGTAATCGTTGAATTCGTAAAGTAGGTTTCAACTCCAATCAACACAGAATTGATTAGAATGACACCGATGATGGCAGACTCAAACAATCGGTTGGCCACTAGGGCCTTAAGCGTACTTTTCATGTCTTTTGAACTAGAGTTGTTATTCACTGAGGCGGCTAACAATTCCTGCACCCAAGGAAATGAATACAAGCAAGGTTAGTCCTGTTACAATGATATACATTTTTTCAAAGGGCATCTGAAATGCAAATACAATATGTTCAACGAGAAGCACCACAAAAAATAGCAGCCCAAGTACTCTTAGATTTGTTTTGGCACCATAGGCCTTAAAGCTTAATGCTACGGCGCTTAGAAGGGTTAGAAAGCAGGACGCAAATGCGCCTACCGTTACAAGCGTTTTGATATTAGGCGCAGCCACCGTGTGAATGCCAAAGGCAATTAATGCGGCAACCCCAAAGACAACAATAGATTGAGCTAGATTAACTTTCATGGTTTGTGTCGTGGTTTGATTTAGGAATAGGTGGGGGGAGGAGGGCAACGAGCTTAAGCACTTCCGGAAGCTGCTCTGCAATTTCCCAGTTTCCCATGCCTGGTTTCCACATATAGGTATGTCGATTAATAGACTTGTTTTCTACAAGCTTCAGCATTTCTGCATTAGTCAGCGGACCAATGCGATCTCCATTCACTACCGCATAGTAATCTGATGACGGAGGACTCATAGCATTCATGGCACCGGGTACATGCATGTTTTGCATGGTTTGATTCATCGACTGAATCATTTGCTGAGCAACTGCCATACTCATCCCAAATTCAATCAGGCGGTCAACAGAAAAAAAATCGTTATCGTTCATTATCGGCAATTAGTGGTTAAGGTTCGTTTAAGTGATCCTGTAAAAATGAGCAAAGTTCTCCATCGATAAAAGGCCACTCCTGGTACTTCCATATGAATTCCTCCTCCTTCTCCAGCTCGTGCATCTCGTCTTTGGCCATGGATAATAATGGGTGCAAAAAGTTTAGACCAACCAACTTTTTTAAAGGAGGTAATGTCTTCATAGGCCAAAAACCGGAGTTCTGCGCTGCCTACCTTTTTATTTCCTTTCCAAAACACGCCTTTAGAAGTGACTAAAAAGGATGGCGAGTTTAGCCCCCGTTTGCCGCTAAACAACGCGGGTTTATAGGCTCTTCCCTTTTCCGACGTAACTTTTTTCGCATTCAAAGTCTCTTTGATTTGCTTGAAGGCACTACTAGATAGTGCTTCGTGAGGTGCTATGGTTACATCTCCCAGTAAGCGAATCTTCTTTCCAAGGAGCCCTTCGTAGGTAAACACTTTGATAGAATCATATGACAAAAATGAACTTCTTGTCTTAAACCATCCCTTTCGTATATGATTCACTCCTTCCTCTCCTAAAACAATGACTTCACGTTTGGAAAGCCACCGAGAGGGAGACAAAATAGGGAACATAGTAATGAGTTTTTCACCTTCTGTTTCAGCGTGGCTTGCTGATCCACCATTTCTGGAAATATGGTCTTTAATGGATTCAACTGTTGAGCTTGAACAGATAAATTTGATCGTATTGGCACTACCTCCTCCAGCTTTATAACCAGTCTCCAGCTTAGTCCCTAGTAATCCGCGTGAGGTGTCAAAATAGATGATGTTCTTAATGGTTAAACTTTTCTGACTAGCTTTCCAAAAGAACAAGCCAAAAAGCTTAAAACGATAGATTATCTTTTCACTATCCAATTCTAAACTCTTTACCCCGAAAGATCGTAGAGAGACGAGTATGCTACTTTTAATTGTTTTGGTTTCCATTAAATAGTTGTTTTGGTTTTACTGAGGAGGCGGTGGTGGTGGAGTCCCTCCTGCTGGAGGCGGTGGCGGTGGTGGTGCGGCAAACAACGGAGCGAGTTCTTGAACTTCTCCTGCTAATGCCCAATTGGCCATTCCTTGCTTCCACACATGGGTTTCTTTGGTAAGTTGGCCACTCTGACTGAGCTGTTGTAGTTGTTGCCATCCAAAAGGACCACTTTGCTGGCCATTCACTGATATATTGTACTGTACTTGCGGGGGTGGAGGGGGCGTCTGATTGGGCTGATTCATACCCTGCATCATGTTCCCCATCATACCTGCCATTCCTGAACCTACGGCGCCTCCCATAGCCATGCTTGCCATCATTGATCCAGGATCCATTCCTCCTCCTGTTCCAGTGCCGCCGCCGCTGCCCATTTTTCCTAAGCTTTCTGCAGCGGTTTTGGCAACATCGGTTTGTTGATTCAGTTGATGAGCACCCATAAAGTTGGTCTCTGTTTGAAGTTTTTGCGCTCGTTGGGCCTCTTCTCGTTGGATACGCAATGCCTCTGACATGTTTTCTGCATTGATCTCTTGAGTATCCTTAAGATTCTTGATGTTGACATCGGTCTGCGCTGTGATGGTTTTGCTCGTTTGATCAGCCGTTACCTTACGCAGTTCTGCATATCCTGCAGATTCTTTATCCACTTCGAGCGTGGCAATGTCAAGCCCTTTCATATTTACCCCGAAATCATTGACTAGTCGGCTGCCCAAGTAATTGGAAACAAGGTCATTGATTTCTAAGATTTTGCGTTCCATTTGTATGACTGGAATGCCATTGTCCGCTGGGATATTAGTAACTACGGCTTTTATATATTTTGTAACTGCATCTTTTATCTGTTGCTTGAAATCATCAAGCTCAAAATTGATCAGTCGATTCAGCTTGATAAAGCCTTTGTAATCCGTCACATTAAATGTCAGGGTACCTCGGACTGCCATAGGCACTGCGAAGTCGGCAAATCGCGGATCAAACACATCAAAGTATGGAATGCCAAATCGGATTTGGACATTCCCGGAAAGATTGATGAAGTAAATCTCGGCCTGGAATGGTGAAGCCCCTCCAAAAGCTGTCCCAACAAGGTTGGTTAAGATGGGAAAGTTGGCCGTTTGGATGGTTTGGTCATGAGGCCCCATGATGTAGTCTTGATTCTCTCCATCTTTTTGGGGATAGACAAATACCGCCATTTCTCCATCCTTGACACGTAAACTACTTCCATAGCGTATGGCGTTCTCTTTGTTTGTAGAGTTTGCCTCTCCGGAAGGTCTCCACTTCCATACGAGGTATTCTGGCTCATCACATCGGATGACGTCCATCATCCCACCTTCTTTTTTGTTTCCGAATAGTCCCATTATTTAATCTTTAGAGTTGAAGCGTAGTGGTTAATTTCTTCTAGTGTTTTCTTGTCATCCTTCATAGCAAACCGTGCCTTCATAATAACTTGTTCGCACTTAGCATGCCATACATTGACAAAGCTATTATGCACTTTGTTTTCTGGATTTTGAGCAGTAATAAAGTTTCCTTTTTTCTGTGCACGCGGCAGGGCGAGAGACAGGAATTCAAGCATGTCCTCCCTGGTGGTAGGGATGGGAAAATTGGAGATGATCTCCATTTTTTTTCGATCTACTTTACCAGGCCCTCTTATGTCAGAAAGAGCGTCAGAGAAGGCCCCTCCAATCGCTGAGAGTGGATTGTCCGATTGTTTTTCCATGACGCGCATATCTTCTGCTTCGTTGAGCATCTTAAAGAGACGTTCGATGGATGAGTTGGCATCCACATTCGTAAAGGCATGGCCGCAGTAACCACAACTTGTTTTAAACGACTCTACCATGGCACCACATGATGGACATTTTTTTACATCACCATACTTGTCCGACTTGGGTGCTGCAGGGGCCGGAGGAGGTGTAGGCGGAGGTGGAGCACTGGCTTGCATCGCCTGCTTTTTTTCAAAAAGCCTTGCATCGAGCACCATCTCAAATTCATCCAAGTCGATGCCCATGGCTTCGGCTTTTTTAAAGAGAACTTGCTTTTCTTTTTCGGTCAGCTCCCCATCCATGAGAGCCATTTCGATAAGTTTCTCTATCTGTTCGTTGTACATATTCTTAAACTACTGAATTTCAAACAATCTTTCGAGAGTTTCTACATCTGTTTCTCCTTTGAGGGATAGTTTTAACTCCTTGTTTTCAGCCTTGCTTAGTTTCATTAATTCCAAGACCTTGTTGCATAATGCGACAAGTTTGGTTGCTCCAGCGAGTTACCTAAGCAACCTCACCTTGGCATCTATGCCTGTAATGGTGAATGTTTTGATTGCCCTCCTATTTGAAGGTGCTGTTATCATCATTGGGCGGACTCGGTTTAAGGAACGTCTGCATTGGCGTGATTTCTTTCTCATTGCGATGACCCTTACTGCCTGTTTACTGGTTTTACTCTAAATACAATGGATAAAATCACGGAATAGCCTTTGGCTAAACTATACTTTACCGATATTTACTCTATGACGAGAACACTTGATTTACGTTCAGATACGGTTACGCGTCCCACACCTGCTATGCTAGAGGCTATGATGAAGGCACCAGTAGGTGATGATGTTTTTCATGAGGACCACACCATTAAAGCGCTGGAAGCAGAGTGCGCCAGTCTATTTGGTATGGAGGAAGGCTTATTTTGTCCTAGTGGCACAATGTGTAATCAGATTGCCATAAAGGCACACACTCGACCAATGGATGAGGTCATATGTGATCATTTAAGCCACATCTATTATTACGAGACGGGTGGGTATGCATTTAATTCGGGGTGTTCGATAAAACTTATTCAAGGTGATCGTGGACGAGTAACCGCTGAACAGGTTCGCGCCTCTATTCAGCCCGATAATGATTGGCTCCCTATTTCCCGATTGGTGGTTTTAGAAAACACGTGTAACAAGGGAGGTGGAACCTGTTATGATTATGGTGAAATTGATAGGATCCGCGCGGTATGTGATGAACATGGCTTAGCGCTTCATCTTGATGGTGCCCGAATTTTTAATGCTTTAACGGCTACAGGCTCTTCACCCAAGGTGCTGCACGATAGATTTGATAGTATATCAGTATGTCTTTCCAAAGGTTTGGGCAGCCCTATAGGTTCGGTGCTGTTGGGCAGTAAAGCCTTTATAAAGTATGCTCGTAAGATTCGTAAGGCTCTGGGCGGAGGTATGCGACAAGTGGGTTATTTAGGTGCTGCCGGGCTCTATGCCTTAGAGCACCATATTGATCGTTTAAAGGAAGATCATGATAAGGCTAATCGCATTCAATCCATATTGTCCGATCAAGCTTACATCGACTCAGTAAGTCCAGTGTCTACAAACATTGTGTTAGCTGATGTTGTAGCATCTTATTCAGTACAAAGTGTACTCAATCATTGGAAGGATAAAGGGCTTTTAGCCGTTCCTTTTGGACCTCAAACCATTCGGTTAGTAACCCACCTTGATCTTCTAGAGGATGATATGATTTTACTCGAGGAGATTTTGACCTCCACGCCTAAGTAGTATTCTAAATAAAAACCTAGTCTTTTTTGAACGCTTCAATAATGAGATTGGGAGTATAGGAAACAGCAGATGATCTTCTTCCAGTGGCAAACAATGACAGCTTCATTATGGTCTTCACTACAAGCCATAAAAGCTTTCTGCATGTATTTTTGATTACTCCTTTTACCCGTAGTGAGGAAGGATGAATGGTTACTCCATGGGCACCACAAGCCAAAAGAAGTTGAATTGCGGAGTGTTTGTTCAAGACCACACCATGGGTAAAATCTCCGAAGGCATAAAAGCTACCAATCGGAGCATCGATGTTAGGACTTCGAAGAATAAGTTTTCCGTTTGGATTAAGTCGACTAATCATTTTCTTAAGAAGTTCAACAAGCTCTTCTTTGTCGAAGTGCTCAACAAAATCGATGGCAAAAATAATGTCATATCCTTCCTCTCGTTCTAGAGCTGAATGTACGTCACATAGCTCAACAGGTATACCTAACTCTTTGGCGCGCTGAACTTGTTCTGGACTTGTGTCGATGGCCCGCACGTTGTGGAATCCCTTATGTTGTAGCCAATGGCACAGACTGCCATATCCTGCTCCCAAATCAAGAATAGATGCCGAGTGATTCTCAGGCAGTAAATGGAACAACTCATCAGCATAAACCCTTTGATCCCAAGCTAATTTTTCCTTAAGGCTATCAGCTAGGGTGTTTCTTCCAGCTTGCTGCTGAAAATAGTCTTTATAAAAGGTATCTCTGTATGCCATGGGAGGGGAAAGATACAATAGCTGAAAATCATATAAAAAAAGGCCCTCACAAGGAGGGCCTCAGCTTTGGTTCGGTGCGTCGTAGTTATGTTTAAATGCATTTCGAACTAAGCAAACAAATAATAGACTCAGGCGCTATTGTATCGTGAAGTCTGTATTGAATGTAGTGCTATTCGCATCCAAAGTCAAGATATATTGCCCCTTTGTTAGGTTAGATACATCGAAATTGACAAAGCCATTGCTTATTTGGACCTTGCCGTGGTTGATTTGTTTACCTGATAGATCAACTATTGAATAGTTAGCCTCTGCATCGATATCCTGGCGTAGCATTACCGTAAGCTGGCTTGTTGCCGGAATAGGGAAGGCTAAAATATCAATGGATTCTACCTGATTGATGTTCGAGGTTGGATTCAGTGAAAAATCGGTATCAAAACGAGGAAGAATCTGATAACCCTCTGTGCGAGGAGCCGATGGATCAAACTGAGACCCAATACCTACAAGGTCAAAGCTTCCTTGCAGGGTGAGGACGTTGTTGAAAATCACATCACGGTTAGCATCGATTCGGATGTCGTATGTGTTGCTTCCATCTGTAGCATTTACGTTAAAGCTAGATCCTGAGGCGACATCCCAAAGTCCTTGGAGACTTAGATTATTGATGCGGATCAACTCTGCTTCTTCAGATTCTCTTAAAGGACCGGTAACTAGAGTAGTGTCATAGTTGCTGCTAACTCCTCCTTGGAATAGGTTGTTTAAAAAGGAAAGTCTTGCAACACCATTAGACATCGTAATACGTCCCTCTGCAATCACAGAATCTCCAACCATTGGCATATAGGTAATAGATGAATCGGGCGTGTAGACCCAAATACTTCCTGTACCATCGGTCATCGAGAATTCCACACCATTGCTTCCTTCTCTAAAGTCAGGGCTAGTAACAACGCCTCGCAGGGTATGCGTATTGCCAAAAGAGTCAACATCACCGTTGGCATCGACGGCAGTCACAGCACCAATAGTAGCATCAGGATACGTTACCAAGTTTACACATTGTCCAGCAGGACTTGCCGTGATATCAATTGTGTAATAGGGCTGAAGTTGGTATCCTGTATTGTAAGGAGCGTTAAATGTAAACTGACCGACTGTTCCTTGGATGTCAACAGTGTCGGCTGTAGGCGCTGCTGCAGAAAAAAGTTCAGTGTCATTGTCAATTCGAATAACATAAGTGTTGCCTGCGTTATCTGTAGCATCGACATTAAAACCAGACCCTGAAGGAGCAGAAGGCCAATCGGTTGGGTCAAGAACAAGGCAGTTTAAGCGGACAAATTGTGACTCTACTTCTTCACCAAGTTCTTGATCGTATACAGCTGCAGTGATGTTTGGGGTTCCTACACTGAATACCGTATCGGCGATTACCTGAGTTAAACCATTAAAGAAACCGATTTCACCGCGCACTACGACTAAATCTCCTCGAGCTGCAGTGTAGCCAAAATTGTTGGCGCTGCTGAAAACTGAGATTCCTCCAGTTGAGTCCTCCATCGCAAAGAGTAAGCCTGGGGGACGAAAATTCCCGCTTCCTACAACACCTCTTAATTCGACGAGCACACCAGAGCTATCCGGTTCACCGGTGGCACCTGTAGTGTTTACCTGATCAATAAAGTAGGGCGTGTACTGCCCAAAACTAACACCAACACTCAAGGTTAGTGCGATTAAAAGGGTAGATATAAAATATTTCATAAGTCTAATTGCCTTAAATATATTAAATGAGTTAGGTGTCCTGTCTATCGAAGGATTATCATATTGTAAACAAAATGCGCTAGGCGTGGATAAGTCTACTACATTTGCAATGCAATGCAAGATTCTTCGATAAAGAGTTATCCTGTGATGGAATCGTTTCTCTCCATACAAGGGGAGGGCGGACACCAAGGCAAAACAGCCCATTTCATTCGATTAGCCGGATGTGATGTAGGATGCCCTTGGTGTGACGTGCCTGAATCTTGGGAGGCTGCAGATCATGAGTCGCGCACCATTCTCGATCTTTCTAAGGAAGTCCAAGAGAGTCCTGCTCCTTTTGTTGTGGTTACAGGGGGAGAACCTGCTATGCATAACCTAACGCATCTAACCGAAGCTATTCACGAGCATAAGCGCAAAAGCCACATTGAAACCTCTGGAGCCTATCCATTAAGCGGTCATTGGGATTGGATTTGTGTGTCTCCAAAGCGATTTAAAAAGCCGCTTGAAAGCGTCTTAATACAGGCTCATGAAATTAAAGTAGTCATAGCCCATCGTAACGACTTGCGCTGGGCGCAAAATTTTGCCGAGGCTGGTAACAAAAGCACACGCTACTTTCTCCAACCGGAGTGGTCTGTAGTGGATGAAGTCATGCCTCAGATTTTATCCTTTATGAATGAACATCCCAAATGGGAGTTAAGCCTTCAAATTCATAAATACATCGGACTGCCATGAGGTGTGTTGTCCAGCGAGTATCCTCAGCTGCCGTCCATGTTGATGGACTAGCGGTTGGCTCTATTGATCAAGGCCTGCTCGTATTCGTTGGGTTTGGCCGAGATGATGATGAAACGGTTATAGAACCTATGCTCAATAAGCTCCTTAAGCTTCGCATTTTTGCTGATGAGGAAGGTAAAATGAAGCATAATGTAGTGGACGCTAACGGGAAAATGCTCCTTGTAAGTCAGTTTACGCTCTATGGGTCGCTAAAAAAGGGACACCGCCCGAGTTTCACTGAAGCATGCCCACCAGAACAGGCCCAATCGCTATACGATGCCTTGCTAATTAGAGCAGAAACTATGTATCCTGGTATGATACAATCGGGAACCTTTGGGGCAGATATGAAGGTCAGTTTGGTAAATGACGGCCCGGTAACCCTATCTTTAGAACTCTAGTAAATCGTTGGATAGTGAAAATCAAATTACTCATTCTTGATGTTGATGGTACGATGACTAATGGTCAGATTCATGTAAGTGCACAAGGAGAATTATTTAAATCCTTTAACGCAAAAGATGGCCACGGTATTCGATCGGCTATGCAGGAAGGAATAGAGGTTGCTATCATCTCTACGAGTAACAGTCGAGATATTATTGGGGCTCGAATGCAGATGCTTGGCATCTCCCGCTACTATGCTGGTCCACAGGATAAGCTTGAAGTCCTGCAATCCTGGATGCAAGAACTTGATATAGAAAAAGAGTCTATTGCCTTTATAGGTGATGATCTAAATGACAAAACCATCATGGAGTATGTAGGAATGGCTGCATGTCCTCAGGATGCTGTAGAAGAAATCAAGCTTCTCGTTGATGTGGTCCTGAGTAAGAAGGGTGGGGAAGGCTGTGTCCGAGAGTTTATTGATCGATTTATCCTTTCAACCGAGGATTAATTCGTTGAGTATTACGCAATGCAGGAGGGCACGCATTCTACTCATCTTCGAATTGTATTGGATACGAAGGGCCGCAAGCTGACCATGCTCAATCTATGCGGTATGGATTCATTAGGTAACAAACGATTTAAACTAAAGGGCTTTCTATCAGAGGCGAAGCGTCAGGGAAAGACTGCGCTCATTTCCGTAGGAGGTAACCGCTCAAATCATCTCCATGCCCTAGCGCATATTGGGCAAGCCTTTAACATGACTACCATTGGGGTTGTTCGAGGAGAAGAGAGGAGTACGCCAACATTAGACGACTGCAATGCCAAGGGCATGATTTTGCACTTTGTTTCTCGAAGTGAGTTTATTGAGCGGCATTCATCGGACTTTATAGCATCATGGTTAGAACGATATCCAGAAGCATTTTTTATTCCTGAAGGGGGAAGTAGTTATTTAGGGACATTGGGCGTTGCTAACATGTTGTCTGGGATCGATTTGTCGATTTACAATCGCGTAGTCTTGCCTGTAGGCAGCGGTGGTACGTATATGGGGTTATTGGAGCTTGTGGGTGATAGGTTATGGGGTTATCCAATGGTACGCGATGCTTCCCTTCCAAAACGCATGCAGGGCTTTCTTCCAACGGCCAATTCGTCTGACATACAATTGGATTACGCGGCAGCAGGTAGAGGATTTGCTAAGCTTCGCCCAGAAGACTTGGAGTTTCAAGATTACTTTCTCAGCGAAACGGATGTTTTGCTCGATAAAACCTACAATCTAAAGCTTGCTCGCTATCTATTTCAAGATGAGTCTTGGTCCGGGCATTGGCTTTGGATAAATACTGGTGGTTTACAGGCGGATAGGGAGTGAGAAAGACCGGAAACTCAATTGTTCAGCGGCATACTTTTTGGGGGAACTATTTTACCCGTAGGGAGGGGGTGGATCGGGTGCCTAGTCCTCAACCCGCAAAATATCAGCCAGCGACATGGTATCACTCGCACGGAAGCCTTTCACTGTTTGGACCACCCGACTACATTCAATGACGGGATCATGCTCGTAGAACAGAATAAAGTTGTTTTCAGCAGCTTCTGCTAAGAAAGCCTCTTTTTCTCGGATGGTTTGTAAAGGATCAATATCATATCCCATGACCCACGCTAAAGGAATGTGCGTAGGAGACGGTAAAAGGTCAGCCATAAATACTAGGGTTTCCTCTCCAATTTCTAGATGGGGGATGAGCATACCGTGGGTGTGACCATCTGCAATGGCAAACCACAACTCAGGAATAATCTCTGTGTCATCGTTGACAAACTTCAGCATGCCACTTTCTTTGATCGGCAAAATATTCTCCTTGAGAAATGAAGCCCGCTCCCTTGGATTAGGATCAGTAGCCCATTTCCAATGATTTTCTTCGCTCCAATGAATGGCATTGGGAAAGGTTAACTCCAAATCCCCGTTCGGCCGCTTTTGAACGGCACCGCCACAATGGTCAAAATGAAGGTGGGTTAAGACGACGTCCGTAATCTCTTCCCTAGTGTATCCAGCGCGCGCTATGGAAGCCAATAAATCACCTTCGCCATGAGGTTCAAAATGAGAACGGAACTTATCATCTTGTTTGTTTCCCATTCCTGTATCGATCAGAATCACCCTTCCATGGGCTTCAATGAGGAGGCATCGCATCGCCCATGTACAACGATTGTTTTCGTCAGCTGGTTGATGTCTATTCCATAGGGCTTTGGGTACAACACCGAACATAGCTCCGCCGTCGAGTTTGAAATGCCCCGTATCGATAACGTGCAGATTCATTACGCAAGTTTAGATTTGAGTTGAATCATTTCCATGAGGGCATGCGCACAATCCTCGCCTTTGTGGGACTTTCTTTTTACAGAATCATTTCCTCCTGCTCGAGCCCAAGCTTGATCTCTTGAATTCGTGGTAAGCACTCCATTGATAATCGGCGTGCCGTATTCTAAAGCAAGTGCGGTAAAATGATTAAAAACACTTTGATTGATGTAGACATCATGATCGGTTTGTCCTTTGATCACACAACCCAATGCAATGACTCCATCAAACTGCTCTGCGTCAAGCGCCCATTTAGCCACAAGGGGTAATTCATAAGCTCCTGTAACACTATATGTCGTAATCGAGGAAGCTTCTATTCCGTAGTCTTCCTTCAATGTATTGATGACACCGAGATGAAGGGCAGCCGAAATTTCCTTGTAGTATGCGGCTTCTATAATGGCAATTCGCATTGCAGGGGAGAATCTATTGATTATTTGGTGTAGTTCAGTAGACCGTCGATAGAATACTCCGCAACACGTCCACCCGCATCATATTGAAGATAGAGGTGGTGATCTGGAAATGCATTGATTTCTTGGCATCTGCTATGGGCAGAAGGCATATCATTCATATGGATATGATAAAGCGCATCTTTAAGCAGAAGAGATAATAAGATCTTAGGACGGTCTGATGGCGCATTGGCGATGGCCTCGTCATACAATTTACCTGCAGATTCCATATCTCCCTGACTCGATACAATATCACCTTCAAGAGAATGCTGAATCCAAGAATACCCTTCGGGAGCATCCCATTGATTAAGGAAGGAGAGTGCTTCTTCAAAGTTTCCGTTATCAAACTCGCGTGTGGCAGCTAAAAGCTGTGCACTTTCCTCCGGAGCATTTTCTATACCAGCGGGTATTGCATTGAAATATCCAGCAACTTTGCTTGCATTCGTCAACGTGCTGTCATTAGCATAAGCCTCTCCGAATTCACCACTACCGCCAGCGGATAAGCCGTTTGCAAGCTCATCAGCGGTGTTTTTGTTTGACATAAACATGAAGACGGCTACAGCGATACCGATGGCTAGTACACCAAGTATCATCATCTTATTATCCTCATATAATTTACCTAAGCCTTCAGACTCATCGCTGGATGAATTGACTTGAGTTTCTTCAACTTGATGTTGAGCATTTTCTTGATTGTCTTTAGGTGTATTATCGTTTGCCATTGTACGTTAATTTACAATTGATTAGAAATCATCAGTTAAAAATGGATATTCATCTTGATAGATATCCTTATATACTTCCGCGTTATCCGGCCAAGGACTGTTTTCAGCAAATTCTATGCAATCAGCCACTTCTTCTTTCACCGCTTGATCGATGGCTTTGATCACATCTTCTTTTACTTTAAAGGTCTCTAGGAGATAACCTTTTACGGTTTGGATTGGGTCTTGATCGCGATAGCTGTTCAGCTCATCACGTGTTCTATATTTTTGAGGATCAGACATTGAATGACCTTTGAAGCGGTAAGTTTTGATTTCCACTAAACTTGGTCCTTTCCCACTGCGGGCGTGCTCTATAACCTCAGCCATTGTGTCTGCAACAGCATCAGGATCCATGCCATCACATACTGGAGTAGGCATTCCCTGATAGGATGCAATAGATGCAATATTATCAACTACAGTGGTACGAGCTTGGGAGGTACCCATGGCATAGCCGTTATTTTCACAAACAAAAACTACCGGTAGATTCCAGAGCTTGGCAAGATTGATTGACTCATGAAGCATTCCCTGCCATGCTGCGCCATCTCCAAATACAGAGACAGTTACACGGTTTGTTTTGTTGTATTTGTCGGCAAATGCAATCCCTGCACCAAGACCAATCTGACCACCCACAATACCGTGTCCTCCGAAGAATCGATTCTCTTTGTCAAAGAAGTGCATTGAGCCACCTTTTCCTTTGCTACATCCTGTGGCTTTGCCATAAAGTTCTGCCATGGCTTCGCGCATCGACATTCCTTTCGCAATGGCAAGTCCGTGGTCTCGGTAGGCGGTAATGAGATTGTCATCTTTATCCATTGCCTCCATCATGCCCGAAGCAATGGCTTCTTGACCGATATATAGGTGGCAAAATCCTCGTATTTTCTGCTGTCCATATAGAGAACCTGCTTTCTCTTCGAAACGACGAAGGCGAAGCATTAATTCATACCATGCTAAGTAGGTTTCTTTGGAACGTGGTAATTTAACTTTGTTGGCCATGGTTAAAACATCAAAATTTGATACGCAAAAGTAATGTTTCTTAAAGAACTACACCTAAAGCATTTTAAGTCGCACGAATCCTTTGATGTTGATTTTACAAAACGTATTTCATTGATATGTGGTGTGAATGGTTCGGGAAAAACGAACGTGCTGGATGCTTTAGGCTTGATTGGAAGGGGTAAACCCTTTTTTGCGGAATCTGATTTACGGTGCATTCAAGATGGAGCCGCCTTCTTTCGAGTAGAGGGTGTAGTAGAGGATAATGATGGGCTGCTGAAGAACATACTGATATTTCATGATGGCAGTAAAAAACGAATTCAGCTTGATCACGAGGAGGTAGCAAGTAGGTCAAGCATGGCATCGTGGTTTCCCATGTTGATGCACAGTCCCTACAGTTTTCGATTGATTACAGGTGGGGCAGAAGAGCGCCGTAGGTGGATGGATAGGATTTTATCTATGATCAATCCTTCTTATCTGCAATCCCGCCTGAATTATCAAAAAGTGTTGACGCAACGCACAGAGTTTGTCAAGAAGAATGGCATGGCTTCCCATCAACCCATAACGGAGTTGTTAGATGTTTATGATGATCAACTTTTTGATTTGGGTAAATCACTTTTCGATCAGCGCTTGCTCTTTGTACAAGGCCTAAAAGAAATCTTCGACCAAACCGTTGATCAATTTGAGTTTGCTGGCCGCAATCTGCAATTTGATTATCTGAGTGTCTATCATCATAATGATCCCAAATCTCAACAACGAAAGGCACGGTCAAATGATTTAAGGCTTGGTCGGTCGACTTGGGGAGTCCACCGAGACGACTTACAGTTTACCCTAAGGGAGAGTAAGCTGCGCTGGGAGGCGTCGCAAGGTCAGCAAAAGGTGTTTCTTTTGGCTTTGCTGTTTGCAGCAGCGCAATTTGTAGAGTCTCATTCGGGAAAGACTCCGTTGCTTCTTTTTGACGATGTCTTTGATCGTTTGGATGAGCATCGCCAAAACTTATTTGCTCAATCCATTGATGGTGTTAAGAATCAGGTGTTACTCACCCATACATCGAAAAATTATCCGACATCATTTTGTGATCGAATTGGGATTTTTGATTTGACTCCATTAACTTGAGGTGGTGAAATCTTTAGGAGAGTTATTCGGCGATTACGCCCAGAAACCAGAATTAGACAGCAAGCTGAAAGAGACACGAATTCGTCAAGCCTGGGCTACGATTGCTGGAGAGTATATTGCAAAGTATACGACCTATTTGAGGTTACGGGATGATAGTTTACTAGTTGAGATCAACGATAGTACTTTACGTCATGAACTTTTTCTTCACAAAGAAGACATTCTAAAAAAGGTAAATGCTTTTTTAGGAGAGCAATTACTTCATCAAATTCAAATACGATAAATGCTTGTTCGCGGATTATTTTTTATTGTGTGTTGCTTGATGGTGTCTTTTGTTGAAGCTCAAGATAGTACTAAGGCTAACTCGACAGGAGAGTCGGTTGAGCTCAGTGATGGCACCCTTCTCTTTAACTTTTCATCCCTTGATGGTGTATCCCTTGAAAAGGATGTATTAAGTTCTGCGGATTCAGCGCGTATTGAGTTTTTGTTGCTCCGAGCACAACTAGAGATTGACACAGACAACTTCAGAAAGGCTCAAAAGTTTCTCAAGAAGGTTCTTCGTTTGGATGAAAACAATGGCGAGGCATTACGCAATCTCGGAGATATTCATGCTTTTCAAGAAAAGTATAAAGATGCTGTGGCATACTACCTTAAATGCCTTCCTCTTCTTGATTCTGCAGCTATTGCATATTACAATTTAGGTCAAACCTATATGCGTATGGAGCGATGTCAAGATGCGCTGGAATGCTTTACGATACTGCGTAATCTAGAGGATGCACCGGAAAATACTTTGATGAGCCTTGCTCAGGCGAATGGTGCATGTGGTAATCTACATGCTGCTCTTGGCAATCTCAGCGACTATTTGCACCTTAATCCCACATCTTTGCCAGAACTAAGATACCGAGCTCAAATCTATATGGAGATTGGTTTTTTTGCTGATGCTTTAGCTGACTTGGATCTCTATTTAACTGCTGTAGATGATGCCAAAAGTTACTATCTGAGGGGACTGGCTAGAATTCAAGGAGGTAAAGATCTGATTGATGCCTGTGAAGACTTTGTTCGATCGAGGGATTTAGGGAATTATGAGGCCGAGCGCGCGCTAAAAAAATATTGCAAATAATACTGTGTTCACCATTTTCGCTATACGTCATGGAGAGACGGAAGAAAACAAACTGAGAGTTCTACAAGGTCAAAGCCAGGGTAGACTCGCTGAATCCGGGCAACACCAAGCGCTAAAACTCGGTCTTAGTCTCAAGCATATTGAGTTTAGTCATGTCATCGTGAGTGATTTGCAACGTACTCAGGATACTTGGCAGTGGATGGGTTTAAACCAGCCCGTTGCTTTCGATGAGCGTTTAAGAGAAAGGGCTTTTGGTAAGTATGAAGGACTCCCACGCGATCAAGTAATGCATACTGATTTTTCTGAATTAGAAATCGAGTCAAAGGGTGCCTTCTTTCGGCGAGTTAGCGCCTTTGTCGATGAGCGAGTAGCTTTATATATGGCCAACAAAAATCAAGATGAATACCGCGAACTCTGGCTCACCCATGGGGGGGCCTTGCGAATCATTCTGTACTACCTCTGCAATCGTTTTAAGGTGGAAACACCTCAAACGCGATTTGATAATACAGGTCTAACTGAATATAGAATACAAAATGGTGCGCTATCCATTGAACGCCTCAACGATATACAGCACCTTTGCAGAGAGAAATCTTCTCAACGAGTTTAGCGCGCTTCTTCGCGACCACTGAAGAAGAAACTACCTTCAATAATGGCATTCTCGTCAGAGTCAGAACCATGTACGGCATTTTCTCCAATGCTAGAACCGAATTGTGCACGAATACTTCCTTCCGCTGCTTCTGCAGGATTTGTAGCCCCAATAAACGTTCTAAAAGCCTCTACCGCATTATCTTTTTCTAAGATGGCAGCATAAATTGGACCTGAGCTCATAAAGTCGGTTAACTCCCCATAAAATGGACGTTCCGCGTGAATTGCATAGAATTTCTCGGCATCAGCCTTGGTTAGACGGGTATACTTTAGGGCGACTACTTTAAAGCCTCCTTTAGTGATTTGATCTAACATTGCCCCTGCGTGCCCTGCGCGAACCGCATCTGGCTTAAACATTGTAAATGTTCTATTTCCCATAGTCTTGCGTTTATCTGTTAACACGTGCAAAGTAAAGATGTTTCCATTGATTAATCAATAGTCTTTACAATAGGCTGCTTTTTCACTTCTTGATATATCGGTAACTTTGTGCTATGGGACATAACTACAGCGAGTTATTGCAATGGAAAGAAGCCCTAAAAAAGGCTCAATCCATATTGATTACGGCACATACTTCTCCTGATGGCGACGCGATAGGGTCATCTCTTGGACTGAGTCATGCCTTAACGGCAATGGGTAAACAATGTGCAGTAGTCCTTCCCAACCGCGGCGCAAAGTTTTTGGATTGGATGCCTGGCATCGATTCAATCACCTATTATGAAGAGGATTCAAATGGAGTTCAGACTTTAGTCGACAATTCAGATTTGATAATTTGCCTTGATTTTAATGCCTTACACCGCCTTGGCGAACTCTGTGAAGCGATCGAGAATGCTCCTCAACCCAAAGTGCTGATAGATCATCATATTGGCGAAGTCTCATGGCCAACGGTTAATCTGTGTCAAATTGGAGCAAGTTCCACATGTGAGCTTGTCTTTGATGTACTCCAACAGACGGCAGAGAAGTCATCATGGCTTAGCATAGAAGTAGGACAGTGTTTATACACTGGAATTATGACCGATACGGGAAGTTTTCGCTTTCACGGAACTTCTCCCTTAGTGCATAGAGTAGCTGCTGAACTACTTGAAGTTGGCGTAAAACCTAACCAAGTCCATGAACAAGTTGACGATAGTTTTAGCGATGGCCGGCTCAAAATGTTTGCTCATGTGCTATTAAACAATACAAGCTTTTTATGTGATGGACAAGTGGCATATAGTTTTGTGAGCGCCAAGGAATATGAGGAGTTTGATGTAACGTCATCGGATACGGAAGGTCTTGTAAATCAACCCATGCGTCTACAGAATGTTCGGATCTCTATCTTCTTTAAAATTGCCGAGGATAGGATTAAAATTTCATTCCGCTCGAAAGGGGAAATTGATATTCAGCATATAGCGGCAAAGTATTTTGATGGTGGTGGTCATCGCAATGCGGCAGGGGGAATAAGCTTTGAAACTTGGGAAAAAACCGAAGCGAAGCTCAAAACTATTTTTCAAGATTTTTCGTTTGGTTAAAGGTGTTAGTCTTTGCTAATCAAACTTTGTATTTTCACTCCACTTTAATTTTAATTACTATGAATTTTCTTCTACAAACTGTTTTTATGGTCTCTATTGCGCTATCGGCGGTAGGTTGCGCTAACAAAGCAAGTGAAGTGCCAGCTTCCAACAACTCCGATCAGGAAATTGCACAAAACTCTGAAGAAATCTCTCAGCTTAACTCCAATTCTATGTTTACTGAAAATGAATCAAATCACCCTATCGATGCTGTATTTACTACCGAGCGTGGTGTAATCCGAATCCGACTAACCTACGAACAGACGCCTATGACGGTGGCTAACTTTGTGGCCCTCGCAGAGGGTGATATGGAAAACTCAGCTAAACCAGCGGGCACTCCGTATTACGATGGATTAAACTTCCATCGTGTGATCTCTGTAGCCAACGGTGATGGTCAGGATTTTATGATTCAAGGAGGATGTCCGCAAGGAACTGGAATGGGTGATCCAGGATATAAGTTTCCTGATGAGTTCGTCGCTAGTCTGAAGCACACAGGTCCTGGTATCTTATCGATGGCTAATTCTGGTCCAAATACAAACGGTAGCCAATTCTTTATCACCGTAGCAGCAACACCATGGCTTGATGGAAAGCATACGGTATTTGGAAAGGTCGTCGAGGGAATGGATATCGCGATGGAAACAAAACAAGGCGAAGTGATTCAGTCGGTTGTGATTGAGCGATCAGGTAAACCAGCTAAGGAATTTGATGCACCTAGCGTTTTTAAAGCTGAGGCTGCCCGAAAGGTTGCAGAGGCTGAAAATGCCCTGAAAGCGCAGATGGAGAATGCAAAGGCTTCTTTTGCAGAGGCCATGTCACGTTATCCGAAGGCAAAAATCACCTCAAGTGGATTGGGATATGTGATTACTGAAGAAGGTTCTGGCGCAAAAGCTAGTCCTGGTCAGACGGTATCTGTCCATTATGCAGGCTACCTAACCAACGGTAATAAGTTTGATGCAAGCTCCGATCGAGGTCAGCCTATTGATTTTCCATTAGGTGCAGGCCGTGTTATTCCAGGTTGGGATGAAGGTATTGCCCTGTTGAGTCCTGGAGGCAAAGCAACATTAATCATACCTCACACTTTGGCCTATGGTCCAAATGGTGCGGGTGGTGTTATTCCTCCATACGCTACTTTAATTTTCGACGTAGAACTTGTTTCTGTCAAGTAGGTAGTAGATAAGCCGAATATTATTCGCTTGATTTGTTGTAATCTACTTTAAGGAGTGGGTTGCGATGCAATGCCGTTGACGTAGTTTTCTAATGCTCCCACTGAAGAGGCAAATCCTGATCCTGTAAATCCATTAATATTTGAATAGGACACTTGAGCATTGTATTGCTCTAGCATGGGTCCACTGACTGGATAATAAGACCAGTGCCACTTCTCTTCTTCATACCCTCTGCTCCGTCCAGCAGTGTAGGGTTGGAAAAAGCCATAATCTGCTGCATGTTGAGTGAGCCATTCATAGATTCTAAGGCCTTCACCTTTTTCAAAGGCACTATTGTTTAGCGAATGGATGTCAACTTCCGTACCCCAATGATGTCGG
>JAYYPZ010000114.1:0-6399 GCA_036128775.1 Bacteroidota bacterium | reverse complement strand
TTTAGGAAGACTTGCTGAAAAGCACCATCAAGAACTCAGCAGTCAGGGACAGGAATATCTTGATTATGCGAATATTTCAGCAGAGCGAATGAAAGCCTTGATTAAGGGATTGTTGGATCATTCACGAATTGGGGCAAAACGAATTATTGAATCGATCGATTTTAATAAGGTAGTTAAGGATGTTATGCTCGATTTGGATAGTGTTATTCAAGAAAGTAAGGCAAACATCACTATTGAGGATTTACCAACACTTACGGCATACACCATTGAATCTCGACTTCTTTTCCAAAACCTCATACACAATGCCATTAAATTTACTAAACCCGGGCACACACCTGTAATACGCATTGGTGCAGAGAAAATGCAAACCCATGTCAGCTTTTACGTAGAAGATGAGGGCATTGGAATTGAAGAAGATTACCATGAAAAAGTATTTAAGATTTTCCAGCAGTTATCAAGAAAGCCTGGCGGTGTTGGGATCGGATTGGCGCATTGCAAAAAGATTGCCTTAATGCATGAAGGAGACCTTTGGATTGATAACACATACACCGAGGGTTGCAGATTTTGCTTTACTTTTAGCAAAGGATTATGAAACGTTTAAATACCATTCTACTGATTGACGACGATGCGCCTACGCTCTTTTTGAACAAGCTCGTCATACAAGACCTCGACTGCACGGATAAAATATTGACCGCTGAAAATGGACGGCAAGCCATAGAGATGTTAACGGAGGAATCAGATAATGGATTTCTTTGTCCTGATTTAATTCTCCTCGATATCAATATGCCCATTGTTAACGGTTGGGAATTCATGGAGAAGTACGAAACATTGAGCCCGGAGCAAAAGGCAAAAATTGTGGTTGTTATGCTAACCACTTCCCTCAACCCCGATGACCGAAGTCGAGCGGAGTCTATTGAAGACATTAAAGATTTCGTCTCCAAGCCACTCGATGAAACCACCCTTAAAGACATCATAGAAAAACACTTCAACTAATTGTATGTATAGAATATTTCTTTTTCTCACGCTCATGTTATCAAGCATCGTATATGCTGATTCACCGCTGACATCAATCGACTTAACAGAAGGCTATGAAAAAGATGAAATGGTGCAATATGCCAAAGCTTCTGGCGGTGACTTAGATGACAAACTGCTTGATTTTTTGCTCGATGACAACAACGCACTTAGCCGAAGACTTGTTGTGATCAATGCTATTGGGTGGGAAGATGGAACGTTGGATTCAAGAACGTATGATTTCCTTGTAGCACTGTCCAATCAATTAAGCATGGACCTTGACATGTTGACGAGCAATGATCCAGAAGACATGCAAGACATTATTAGCGGTGAAATTTTTCTATGTCTGTCTTACTTAGCTGCTTTAGAAAGTTACTCAGAATCTCCTTCATTTTTGTTTGATTTAATCGAGGTTGCCTACAATAACCCACAAGTTCAAAAAAGTTTTACGGCAATGACAGTTATAGGGCTAATGCGCGCCCAGCACTTTATGGACTACGATTGGTGTACAGTCTATGAACAAACGGATGTACTTCGTCAGAACAAATCAAGTTTCAAAATGGACCTTTCTAAGGAAGCTTACAATAACGTCTTTGAGTACATGGATTTGTATGCCGACTACTGTTTTACTGAATTCGAGTTCGACTTTTAAGGAGCCGTAAGGAGAATAGGCTGAGACCTACCTTGCCATGTAATCCAATACAAACCTTCATATTCTGAATCAACTTCAAGGCATTGTTCACCACTGAAGTTTACCTTAACGACACGCCCTAGTCCATCAAGCACACGTAGGTCATCTAAGTCAGACAAAGGTATATTCTGTCCGGCGTCAAGACAAATCATACCATCCGATGGGTTCGGATAGATAGCCCAATATTCTCCTTGGATTTCCGCTAAAGACGTCATATCATAAGGCGGAGGATCCATCACCATTTTATGCACCGAATTGTTAATGGCATCTACATAGTAGATAAAGCCCTCTGGACCAATGTTTATCCCAAGTAGCAAGTCAGCATTTGTTGGAATCGTAAACAGTCGCGTCGCGCTTACATCGTTAATTCGAAGTAAATGGATATTCCCAGTGGCAGCATCGCTGACAATCATGCGATCCTCTAAAATCGCTATACCCGTAGGAACTTGAATATCATCATAAAGTACTCCCCACTCGGCTCCTTCAATTCGTTGATGAATTGACAATGGCTCGTTAAGTAAGGGCAGATCTATTGTGTCAATTCCTGAATTGACATCTAAATAAAGTATTCTACCATTTTTTGCATCAGCTATGTACAAACGTCTTAAAGACTCATCGAAAACAATGTGACTTGGAATGCTATCACTGTGACGCTCGAGATTGAGCCCTTCAAAGCGCACAACTTCACCATTGGAGTGATCGTGTTGTCCCGGTCCATGGTCAGAGGTAAAGCTGTACTGAACTATTTGGCCATTGTACGCGTCAAACACATAGTACACATTATCATGACTGTAAGTAATTCCCATCGCATAGGGACTGCCATGGAGCATATCCAAATGACTTCCATTAAAAGTAGACGTTGCAGGGTTTCCAATCACGGAGTAGATTGATGAATCACTTGACCATAAGGTTGGTCCTGTATAACTCCCCCCGGCATGATTTGCATCAAGTATACCTGGAGAAGATGCCCAGTTTCCATTTCGTCCAAAATCTAGTGCTGTCGGCAGCGCCATAAAATGATAGGCATTTCCATCTCGACGCCAAAGACTTGACTGATTATCCTCGCCGGCATTAAAAAGAGTGAGCGTACTCCCCCCATCGGCTTCGACATCTCGATTAATCACCCAAAGTTCTCTGCGAGACCGATGAGGATGAAAAGCTAAGTCTCTTGGAAAACTCAATCCATCAGATGATGTAGCTAAGGTTTGTATATCTATTGGTTCGGTGATATAGCCATACAGGATATTAGGAATTGCCTTCGACACTTGAATCACGCTCAAAAGACTATCATTCCGTGGCTCGAAATCCTGTAGAGTATCATTTAAACTGTCGACCCACATCCTCAGGGAAAAGGCACCTGTATCGACCAAATCGAGCGGTATAGGATGCTCAAACACCATGGAGTCCTTGTAGGCCATAGATAAACTATCGAACCTTGTACACACAGAATCTCCACTATCCAACTGATAACAAAAATCAAAACGATATACTGTATCCGTGCCACTATTACGGATAACGGCACGAACAACGTGTGATCCACTATCGACAAACAAATCTGTCAAGTTGCGATTTACACTAAGATCATTTTCGGGCAGATTTCCGGCTTCAAAACGAAAACGGTGAGATGATTGAATAGATTCGAAATACTCGATCTGATTCCCTCCAGCAAAGACCCTAAAATCTGTACCACCGTCACCATTGGGTTGGTTTGGGGCATAAAAGTCATCAATAGCAATAATATCAAAGGAGTCACCACGCGTTAAGCACCACGGACCCACATTAATGGTCTGACTACTTGGATAACCATTTGACGGAGAAGCATCTCCCCCTCCTGCACCATCACATCCTACATCGATATCATTACCACCAAACGCAATACGGGAGTTGGTATCTCCGCAGAGAGAGTCCATAGGGTGCAACTCCCAATAGCCCTCATGCCCCCAGGAATCCGTGCGAATAGCAAAGCGAACTTCTATCTGCCCGATTGGGCACTGCGCTTGCACACTTGTGACACCCACAAGAAATAGAATAAGCAGCAAACTATAGCGATGAAAAGGACGCAGGAACATAGTTTAAATATAAGCAAGGTCAATCAGCAAAAAATTACTTGGTCGTCATAATAAAACAGCGAAGATTCAACTTATCTTCAAAGAAACCAATCAGAACATGCATTCCCTTAAAGCATTCTTCATTATAGGACTGATAAGCCTTACCGTTCAAAGTAAGGCTCAAGGCCTAATTTTTACCAATCCAATAAATGACTTTAATGCAACCTCACTTCTTGTTCCCGAGGGTTACCAAGTAGATGTACTCTATCAAGCGCGTAAGGACTCCGTAAGGACAGAAGATGGAATGATGCATTTATCGAAAAGCAAAATTGACTTTTTAGCATTCATTCCTGACGAAAATCACAACAATCAGGGAATACTCTTTATGAATCATGAGTTAAGGGATTCAAATTTTGTACTTGGTCATGGTGGAGGCATGAGCTGGGTCGCTGTAAGCCAAAAGAAAGATGGCTCATGGTCGACTGACGGTGATGCGCATTATATTGACTTTTCTTCGGTTGGAGGCACATGGCATAACTGCGGTGGAGAGGTAACCCATCACAATACCATTTTAACTGCTGAAGAATATCCTCCATTTACCAATGCCGAGCTTTATGGCAGTGAGGGTCAATATTACTTAGACACAAGTGATTTTAATGGAATGAAACGCAATGAAGTAATGGGATGGATGGTCGAAGTGGATATTCAAAGTAAAAAGCCACTTCGAAAACTATGGCAAATGGGCCGCTATTCCCATGAAGATACTTATTGCACGCCAGATGGAAAGTTTGTGTATCTCACCGATGACTATGGGGGTGGTGTATTCTTTAAGTTTGAAGCTGCTGATCCAGGGGACTACCAAGAAGGACAACTCTATGCGTATAAACAAGGCATGGACGGACAAGGAGGAGAATGGCTTCCATTACCCATGGAGATAGACTCATTGATCCATGCAAGACATGTAGCCCATCGTATGGGAGCTACCCTCTTTAAGTCTCATGAATGGATCGATGCGCATAATGGAAAGCTCTACATTGCCGAATCGGGAGGAAGTCGAGACTACAGTGAGGATGTCGAACGCGGTGGAGCACTATCCTATCACTTACGACAACCCCCCCTATATATTGGTGACAACACAACATACGATCCCTATGGTAGAATTCTTGTTTTTGATATAGAAACCAATCACATGGACGTATTTTTTGAAGGAGGTCCTTTAGGTGATGGCTCTGTGTTCAAGCAACCCGACGGATTAGAAGTCGAGACCATCAATGGTCAACCCTATGTTTTTGTATGCGAAGACTATGGAGCATCTTCCTTGGTGGACATAGAGCAAGAGTCATGGAAAGCAGGAACAGCGTACGATGAGTTGTATGCTATACCGATAAACACCGATGGAAGTGCAAACCGAGAGGGAATCAAGCGCTTGGCCATTGGGCCAGAAGGATGCGAACTCACTGGAATTGCTTTTACACCGGATAAAAAGACCATGTTCTTAACCGTGCAACATCCAAGTGCTAACAATCCTGCTCCGTTCAACACAGGAACTGTCGTTGCCATCACTCCGTCAAACTAAGATTACGGATCCGCTAGCTATTCTCCGAGGAAGCGAAGTTGAGCGCATTGCTCCTCAGCTTATTGGCATGATACTATCAACAACAATTGATGGTATAACGACGTCTGGGATTATCCGTGAAGTTGAGGCTTATAGCTTTAAAGAACGTGGATGCCATGCGTACAACAAAAAACATACACCGAGAACGTCCACCATGTTTCAAGAAGGTGGATACCTTTATGTCTACCTTATCTATGGCATATACCCTATGCTTAATCTCGTAACGGGACCTAAAGAATGGCCTGAGGCTGTGCTCATTCGCTCTATTGAGCCTGTAGAGGGAATCCCGACTCAGCTCAAACGAAGAGGAAAAAATCAATTCCATGCCAAAGAGTTTAGTGGACCTGGCAAGGTAGCCCAAGCGCTTGGCATTAAGACCAAGCATAATGGATTGCTCCTAGATAAAGACCTAATTACGCTGCAGGAAGGAGAATCAGCGAGACCATTAGTTAAAGGGCCTCGAATTGGGATTGACTATGCAGGCCAAGATGCGCTACTTCCTTGGCGATGGGCTGATGCTCAGTCTGACTTCGTAAGCCATAGAAAGGGATTGCTATAAATCAAGGGTACGCATGAAGTGGATGATAAGCTTTGGAAATGAGAGCAATGAGTGTTGGCATCATTTCCCATAGGCCCACCACATCCCGCCTACCTTCGGGGAAGATCTAACTTACTTTTGACAGTTGTCCGACACAATGAGTAACTACACAATACCCATTAGCATTTAGCAAATAACATCCTATTGTTTCTCCACTAGAATCGTAGAAAAGTATCAGCAATAAAAAAGCCCCATCCGAAGATGGGGCCTTTCTATCTTGAGTGAAGTAGGATTACTTAACCAATACTTTTTGGCTGCCTACAACACCATTGGCTGAACTTAAGCGTACTTCGTATACACCCGCTGCAAGAGCTTGTGTAGAAAGCACGTTAGCACCTTGGTTAGCAAGAGCCGAAGCTACTAGCTTACCATCCATAGCAATCATTTCGATCATGCCTTCAGCATCCGTCAATACAACTACGCTGTAAGCGTCCTG
>JAYYPZ010000113.1:0-20355 GCA_036128775.1 Bacteroidota bacterium | reverse complement strand
GGGTTGTTGCAAATTTAAGATTTTACAGCTCGACGCTCATATAGCAGCTAATGATGCCTGCAAAATTCAAGAGACATTAAAAAAGTTGATTATTGAGAAAGATGTTTTCAGTTATAAAAAGCCTGATCTGTTAAAAAGACTGATAAGGGTTAAAGATTTAAAACTCATTTCTGATAATGATTTAAGAAACATTCAAGGTGAGATATTGACAAATGGAAGTCTCGGACTTAACTCATTTCCTTATGGTATCCGCTTTTTAGATAAGACAGAGTCTCAAACAAGCAGACAAATGAAACTAGAATATAATAATCGTGTGACTGAGATGATCTCAAATTATATTGGTATAAGAAACTATAACACGAATTCCTCCCTAATGTCAGCACATTTTCTAAGCAATGCATTAAATAGCATTCAGTTTTTTGTACTCAATACCCAAAAGGAGCTTGCCTCAGACTATCTAGCAAAGTACAGCAGGGTTCTTCGTCAAATGATGCGTCTTTCGAAGTCTCAGGAGACCACTCTAGATAAAGAATTGGAATTTATTAAAAGTTATTTGGACTTGGAAGCGATTCGTGTCGGCTTTGCGTTTTCCTTACAATGCAGTCTAAGAGAGGCCTTAATCCCTACATATCACGTCCCGGTGTTTATGATTCAACCTTATATTGAAAATGCTGTAAAGCATGCGGTTAAAGATGCTACCGGCTTAATTCATGTGACCGTGAGGCCAGGGCTAGAGGGTCTTTTTATACATATACAGGATAACGGCCCTGGTTTTACATCAGGCACCTTTTCTGCAGACATGGGCACTGGAGGAATGGGCATGCAGCTTAATCAGGAACGTATGGAGCTATACAATGCCCACACCCATTGGTCCATTGCGTTGCGGATTTTTTCAAGTAAAAAAGGAAGCCATATTGTATTACACTTTAAACCTTGACAAATGCCTTATTTATTTCATTTATTAGAAGACGAAGTTCACGCACGTGCCTTATTCCACCATATGATGAAGCAATGTGGATCTTCTGAGACAAACATTATCTTATCAAAATCCATTGAAGAGGCTCACTACAATGCAAGTCGATATGCCTTTCATGCGGAATTTTTAGATATCTCCCTGCCCGATGGAAGTGCATTTGATTACTTGACCCAACAAGGCCGCATTCAACATCCAATCGTGTTTATAACGGGGCATGATGATTTTATGCTCGAGGCTATACGCCTAGGGGCCATGGACTACTTACTAAAGCCTTTGGGTCAACAAGATTTTCAAGTATGCCTAGATCGGGTGATGGCCATGGTAAATCAGCAGAATTTAAAGACACGGTTAGCGATAAACTCGCTTGAGGGTATTGAATTTTTAAATCTAACAGATATTGTCTATTGTCGGGCGGATAATAATTACGCGCATATACGCCTTCAAAATGGCAGAGAATTGTGTATTTCCAAAACGTTGAAGTGGCTTGAAAATACGATAGCAAGTTCAGAATTTGTTCGAATCCACCAAAGCTACCTCGTCAATAAAGCTTTTGTTCATCGTTATATCCATAGTGATCAGTCAATTCTTTTGTACGATGGCAAAATGCTGCCTGTTAGTCGCGCAAAGCGAGCCCAGGCTTTGACAATTTTAGCTCAATAGTGTTACGAATTCCAAGAATTTACGTATACCCTTTTTTATAATGTGTTTGATTTATGGCAAATGCGCTTAAAACCCATAGCAATAGTGCGTTACTCGATCGGTTACGAGACGAGGTAGAAGCGGTTATTGTTGCAGATCAAGTAGAGGGCCTCAAGAAGAGTAAGGCCTATCATAGGGCAGCTGAAGATGCAGCAGATGCCATGCATCAAGCCCTTGCCCTAAAGTATATTGCCTATTGTTTCTTTCATAGGCGTGAACTAGACAAAGCCCTGTCGTTTGGAAACAACGCCAAGGAAGTGGCTTTTGAAAATGGCTTACCTGGGATTGTTCAATCTATGATGAGTTTTACAGGAATGGTTTTGCGCCACCTTGGTCGGATCGAGGAGAGCATTCAAACTTTAACAGAAGCCGTGTCATACCCTGGTGAGTCTCCAGAAGTTTTAGCGGGTTCTTACAACAATCTGGCAGTAATTTATGATACAAAAGAAGAGTTTGAGAAAGCTTTAAAGTTCTATAAAAAGGCCTTACAACATATGGAAGACAAAGCCTCCCCAAATTATCCATTCATTTTAGGAAATATTGGTAGATGCTTGTTGAGCTTGAAAGATTACCGTGAATCAAAAGTAATGCTCGATGAATCATTGTTGCTTAGTCAAAAGTGTAACAATACAATTGCTGAATCAAGAAGTCATCAATATTTAGGGCTTTATTATTTTGAGTTAAAAGATTTTGTTAATTGTAGATTTCATTTGGAGGAAGCTCTTAGTTTAGTAAACAAAGCTGGACACATTATTGATAAATTGAGAATTTCTTTTCATTTGTCACATGTCTATGAGCATACAGACCAAATCGCACAAGCTGAGGACTTAATTAAGGAATCATTAGATGTTTGCAGGGAGCTCCAACCTATTCATAAAGAGTTAGTCATAAAGAGAGCTCTTGATTTTTATCAAAATCAGGGAAAACCAAATATCGCCTTGGGGCACGCCAAGGACTTGTTAGAAATTGTTGGAGCTCGAGAAATTGATAAGCGTGAACGCCGAATCTCTGAACTTCAAATGCAATTTGAATCCAAGGAAAAAGATCGTGAGATCGAAACATTGCAACGCGAGCGTGACCACCAAGAAGCTTTACTTGCCCAAGCCCGCCTCACTGAAGAAGCAAACATCAAGTTGGAAAAAGCCAATGAGGAGTTGCGCCAATTCACCTATGCTGTGTCTCACGATTTAAAAGAGCCCATCCGACAGGTAAAAAACTATGCCCACATTGCATTAACGCCCATAAAAGATAAACTGTCACCAAAAGAGGCTACGATGGTGCAGTTTGTCTTAGACGGTTCCCATCGTGCTCACCAAATGATTGACGATTTGTATTCCTTTGCCACCGTAGGTGAAGGAGAACAAAAGAAGGAAGAAGTCAGCCTTCTGTCCCTAGCTCAAGATAGCATAGTAGACTTGGCAGATAAGATAAAGGCATCTGGAGCTGAAATAGATCTGAAAGAATTGCCCACAGTTCGTGGTCATAAGAGCATGCTTCGTCAACTCTTTTTAAACCTTATATCTAATGCGCTGAAGTTTGCGCATCCCGATCGAAGGCTGAGGATAACATTAGATACAGGTGCAGATGGAGCGGTAGTAATTGCCGATAACGGACTTGGCATACCCCAAGAAGCTCAAGCCAAGATTTTTTCTCTATTCCAGCAAGTCGACCGGCAAAAAGAGGGTAGCGGCATAGGTCTTGCCCTATGCGCAAAGATTATGCAAAAGCATAATGGACGAATCGCTGTGACCAGTGACGGCCACAGCGGAACGTCCTTTAGATTGATTTTTTCTTAGCTTCTAGCAAAGGAATTGAAGGCCAATTCCGGCTGATCAAAGGCTTCAATTGTAACTTTTGATCCTTTAATCTTATTCATTTCAACTGAAGGTTGATCAAATGCCTCAATAGTCGTTTTACCTCCTTTTAAAGCTTTTGACGCTTGGTCGTTTAACGGAATGAATGTGTTCTTTTTCATAATTTCTAGTTTTCAACATAAATATATATAAAAAAATATTATACATAAAGTGTTGATAATGAATAAAGTAAAAATTCAATGATCAGAGTTATCCACATTTATGCACGCCAAAAGCAATTCCGTATCTTCGAAACATGGCAAATCAGCACATAGCGGTCTTATGGTGTTGGACACTCCTTGTATTTACTCTTGGGGGGAGTTTATCAGCCCAAGATGTGACGGTTTCTCGAGAGATTCGCTTAAACACCAAAATGCCTCGATTTAAGCTTTTGGGAAAGACGGGCTCGGGTTATGCCGCCTTGCGTTATGGAGAAAGCCAAATAGTCTTTGATTTGTACAACAACCGTCTAAACCTCCAGCGTTCTCAAACTGTCAAGCTCAATCAGGCAATTTATGAAGACGCCTTTGTCGATGCCGAGGGCGGATGGGTGCTTCTCCACCGACCGACTAAAGATTCTTCAACCTTAGTGGCTGTTCGTTTAAATAATCAGTTGCAATTGCAAAATGAGATAAATATTACGCTAGATGCGATACCTCAGAGCAGACGGAGTCCTGATGGACGGTACAAGGTATATCAGTCGGAATACGGAAATGCCTATGTTGTTTTGCGCAGTGCGAGCAATAGTAGTCAGTTAGAACAGGTAGCTATTTATGACAAGAGCTTTGAGGCGATCGCTTCCTATTCAATTACGATTAGTCCTGAGGATAGGTTTAATCAAATCTTGATTACTCAATCAAGGGATGTCTATCTTTTGTTTACAGAAAACAGTGCCCGACCAAAGCCCTTTATTCTCTACCTAGCCGCTGAGGGCTCAACTTCCCTCGTTCGACACAATGTCCCTATGGAGGCATTTCCTTATCATCCTGGAAAGATCAAGTATGATGCAATGCAGGATAAACTCATTTTTGCCAGCCTTTACTCGGATCGGAAGGAGGATGAAAATTATGGCGCCACAGGATTGATTCACGGCTATTTTGATGGTCAATATTGGGATCTTGAAGAGGAGGAATTTTCACATAATATGCTAACCGATTTGACAGGGCAGGCACTCCGGCAAAGCGATAACCGTTTGAAGACCTATTATGTCAATCGCATTATTCCTAGTGCCTTAGATTCATCCTATACTTTGCTGATGGAATCCTTCTATTCGGAAGAGGAACAAGTTTTTGTCCCGTCGGTTTTTGCTACGACGACCCTGTCGAACTATCGCACGGTGGAGCTCTATTATTACAATGACATCATTGCCTTACAGCGCTCTCCCTATTATGAGGTAGACGACTATACGATTCTGCGCAAAAGCCAGCTTTCAGAAAATGACAATGGGCGATATTCTGGTATTTTTCTAATGAATCGCCGAAAGGAGCTAAGTTTATTGTATGCCGATGCAATAACGCTTGATGGAAATTACAATCGCTTTGTGCTTACAGGAGATATTGTAGCCAAAGAGAGTTTGTTTAATCTGGGCCAAAAAGAGGTGCTTCCGCTTACTAAATTAGCCCAGCAGACTGCGGTTAATGAATGCATCATGCCCAGTTATGTCAACAATAAAATGAAGCTCCTAAAAATTACTTGGTTTTGATTTTTAGCTCATTTAAAAAGCCAGATTTATCGAAATCCTTGCTCGTACTTTTGATATGTAAGGTAGTCTATGTGTTCGTCGCTGTTTTTGGTTCGAAGGATTGGACAGGCTGGGCGTTTCAAGGCTTTTTTACCTATGATGTATCGAATTGGTATGTTCTATCCTTGCTTTTGGGTATGGTCATGCAGATAATCATTATGTGGCGAATTGACGACTGGATGTATACCATTGGTTGTTATCAGGGAACGCGACACACTGCTCTTTGGTTTGCTTTTTTAGTATTGCATGCGCATCCTGTATTATCTCATGCGAGTGCCTTTCTTGCATTGATCCTATTGATGGTGCTCTTTTTAGAAGGGAACTTTACCTTGAGCAGGAAGGATTTTACCCTCAACTACACGGCAAATCATGGAGTCTTGTTGGGTTTGATGGCTTGGGTACATATTGCTCTTTTCCCTGTTCTAGTGGTGGGATACAGTCCGAGGTTGCAAGAGAGTCGTGAGCGCTTTCGCCATACCTTAGTTCTTCTGTTTTTTGGGTGTTTAGTTTGGGGAATTTTAGAATCAATCCCCTTGATTCAGGAAGAGAGATTTTCCCTGGGAGCATTTATGAGTCATGGTTTGCCTTTGTTTCACTTATCGGGTGATAGCGCGTTTGCGTGGACACCATCCTTGATAGTTACAATAGGGTGTGGGATACTAGCGCTATTTTCCATAATTCTTAAGGAAATTCCCCAACAGCGCTTTCGCCATGTTTTACGTAACATACTTTTTGTATATGGCTTACTTGCTTGTTTGATTGGGATAGGGCCTCAAGATGAAAGGGCCTTTTTTTTACTCCTCGCACCGGCATTAATTATCGTTCTTGTACGAGGATTTGAGCAGATCCAAAACCGCGTCTTCTTTGAAATGATTAGTATCCTTTGGTTTGGAACAATTCTTCTCGATTTACTAGGGGTTTTTGTACTTTTCGACTTATAACTAATTCAAAGAATTGTGCGAATAGGTGTAGTAGTTTTTCCAGGTTCAAATTGTGATCGCGATGCCGCCCATGCTATGGAGCAATTGGGTCATGAAGTAGTAATGCTTTGGCATAAGGATGCGGCAATTGCAGACTTCACTCCAGAGGATTGTATCATCCTTCCCGGAGGATTTAGTTTTGGAGACTACCTCCGTTCGGGAGCGATCGCAAGGTTTTCTCCAATAGTTGACGCGATCAAACAGCATGCGGAGGCTGGGGGAAAGGTTCTTGGAATATGCAACGGCTTTCAAGTGTTGTGTGAAATGGGCCTTTTGCCAGGTGCATTGGCACGAAATAATAATCAGCGTTTCTCATGCAAGGATGTATATCTCAAAGTCGAGTCGACGACTTCTGCACTCACGTGCGGCCTACAAGGCGGTGAGGTGTTACGTATACCGATTGCTCATGCAGAAGGTCGGTATGTAATTTCCAATTCAGGCCTTCAAGAACTTCATGATAACAACCAAATTGTAGTTCGTTATTGTAATGCCGACGGCCAAATTGACCATGCATCTAATCCGAACGGCTCTATGGATGATATTGCAGGCGTATCCAATAAGCATGGCAATGTAGTCGGCCTTATGCCCCATCCAGAGCGTGCAGCAGAAAATGTATTGGGTAATGCGGATGGAAAGGTATTACTAGAATGCTTATCCAAAACGCTTGATTTAATGCACGCATAGCTATGGAAAGATCAAGAATTCGACAGGTATTTTTCGCATACTTTCTGTGTGCTTTTGGGAGCCTCTTCGCTCAGTTTGGAGACAATCCTGTGACATGGGATGTGGAGATTGTTCAAAAGGAAGACAATGAATATGAAATACGATTTGAAGCTTCTATAGCGGAAGGTTGGTATATCTACAGCCAAGATAACGATCCCAACGCAGGGCCTATTCCAACTACGATTGAGTTTAATGAAAATGCTGACATTGCACTAGAGGGAGGGATTGTCGAAGAATCAAGTCATCTCAAGGAAGGTCTCGATCCGATATGGAATCAGGTGATTAAAAAATACAGTGATGAGGTGACCTTCGTGCAGTCCTTCACGGTATTAGAATCAACTTCTATTGAAGGGTATTATGAATACATGACGTGTAATGATGAGTCGTGTATGCCACCAGAATATGTGGAGTTTAGCCTTGATATTGATCTTTCGGATGAAGGCTCGGAAACGGATTCAACAGATGACGAAAATCTAGATCAGGACACGGCAGCCGCAGATAGCATGTCTGACTCGATGACGGATAGTATCCCGACTGGCTTAGATAGCCTTAGCGGACAGGCGCCTGACGAGTTCACTGAGGTCACTGAAGAAAACACGGCATCAAGCAGCCCAACAAGCTCTGAAGACGAAGAGGAGACGGACTGTGCTAAGGAATTTCGAGCTAAGTATCAATTAGATCTTGGCAAGAAGGGGCAGAATAACCAAAAGAAGGATAAAAGCGACGGGGGTGTTTGGACATTGTTTCTGTTGGGCTTTGGCGGCGGGCTGTTAGCCTTGTTAACGCCTTGTGTATTTCCTATGATTCCTCTAACCGTTACCTTCTTTACTAAAGGTGATGGAGGCAAAGGATCAGGATGGCTGCAAGCGGCGCTATATGGATTCTTTATCACCTTGGTCTATGTGCTGATCAGCTTACCTTTTCATCTGATTGATGGGCTTAACCCCAACATTCTCAATGAAATTTCTACGAGTCCTGCATTAAACATTTTCTTCTTCGTTGTCTTTGTCTTTTTTGCCATATCCTTTTTTGGCGCTTTTGAGATCACCTTACCGCCATCTCTTGCAAATCGCGTGAGCAATGCCGAACAATTTGGAGGCGTAATCGGGACATTTTTTATGGCGCTTACGCTCTGTATCGTTTCTTTTTCTTGTACGGGGCCAATTCTAGGATCAGCCATTGTCACTGCACTTTCCTCTCAGGGTGGGGCAGTAGAACTTACTATGGCCATGTTAGGCTTTGGTTTGGCCTTAGCCTTGCCATTTACGCTCTTTGCTGCCTTCCCAAGTCTTTTAAACAAGCTGCCTAGAAGTGGAGGTTGGATGAAAGATTTTAAAGTGATTTTAGGCTTTGCCGAACTCGCCCTAGCCCTTAAATTTTTGTCCAATGCTGATCTTGTTTTACAGCTAGGCCTTCTGAAGTATGAACTGTTTATCATTGCTTGGGCTATCATTAGCATTTTGGCAATGGCATATCTCTTCGGTTGGTTATCTAAAAAAAGCATGCCTAAGAACCCTTCTACAACAAAAGGTTTTTTTGCCGGCCTTTTACTCGTTTTTGCATGCTATCTTATGATGGGTTTGACTATTGATAGTTCTACGGGGCGCTATAAACCTAGAACCATGCTCTCTGGGTTTCCACCTCCTGTATGCTACAGCTATTTAGGTTGTGATGAGAATGTATCGGATAGTGAAGAGACGGAAATCACTGAGTTTAAAAACAATATAGTGGATGCCATGTCACAGGCAGAAATCTTGGGCCGACCCATGTTGTTTGATTTTACAGGTCATGCGTGTGTTAACTGTCGTAAAGTGGAAGAGCAGATTTGGACTAATCAGGGAGTCCATCAACTAATTGAAGAAGATTTTATTCTGACTTCATTGTATGTTGATGAACGGACCATCCTTCCGAAGGAAGAGCAATGTGTTGTTACGATTGATGGTAATGAAAAAAGGGAAAAACTCATTCGCACAGAAGGAGACATTTGGGCAACGGTGCAGGCCATAAATTTCCAGTCGGTAACCCAACCGCTATACGTAATCTTAGCGCCTGATGAAACCCAGCTCACCGCTGCTGTGGGGTATTCCGAGGTAAATACTGTAGAAAAGTATAAGGAATTCTTAGAAGATGGCCTTGAGGCTTTTGAGCAATGGAAGGAAGAGCAGAAGGAGGTAGAGGATGGCGAAAAGTAATCGCGTTATTTTGATAATAGCAATGCTAGGTGGCCTCTGCACGGGTGTACCTACGTTATATGGCCAATCAACAAAACCAGAGACTGAGGCATACGGAGACTTGGTTAAGTGGTCTTCAGCCATAAAGTATGTTTCGACCGATAGCCTAGAAATCACCTTTCATGTAGAACTTGCTCCTGGGTGGGCAATCTATAGCCAATATCAGCAGGGCACAGGCCCTCTTCCTACGTCGATAAATGTATCGAATGTGCCGCACGTGTCATTTAACGAGCAAAGTGTGTTTGGGTCAGATGGCTACGACCCCATCTGGGATTTACCCATTAAGAAGTTTGTAAACGAAGTATCTTTTATCTCATCTCCCTTTGTTCTTCCATCGCAACAACCGATTACTACCTCCGTAAAGGGACACTACGAATTTATGATATGCGACAGCATGCAGTGTTTACCTCCAGAGTGGGTAGACTTTGAGATACAAATTCCAGGTCAGGAATAGAAAAATGTTGCGATAAACTATCGATGGATGCCTTGACCCATTGATTTATTGGTTCCGCGACAATTTTTAGATGAGTAACAACTTGTAACCGTAAGACCGACTACAAGAATCAGAGCAACATAAGTTAAAAAGCGTTTCATAGGATTCTTTCTTTCGTGAAAGATACACAGCATTATTAAAACGAAGCGTATAATGAAGACACTAGCCTAAAAATCTAAGGTTAAGTTTCCTCCGACTTGGGGTGATTTCTTTTCGGAAGCCGCCTTATTCTCCTCTGACAAGGGCTTTTCCTCCTTGGGACTTTCTAAGGCTGGACTGATATCAACAACCTTTCCTCGTCTAGGGTCGCTTGTAAACTTATTTCCTTGTGACTTCCATCCTTTAACATCAATAAAGCTGCTTAGCACGATGACCTCTTCTGTCTTTTCTTTTGCACTGCCCTTCAGCACGGTAATTTTTACTTGAGGCTCGGGATGAAGGCTAACAAAAAGGAGCTTGGATGACGCGTGTTCGCCAATAAAGTTGAATAATTGATCATCGGTCTTTGTTTCAATATGGAAGCGTTTAACATATTCTGTTTTGCTCGATCCATCGAGATAGACTGCGGTAACTACATCCGACGGCTGCCACTTATAAATATGGGCAATGCCCGACAGGGGCAGTTTTTTGTTTACCTCGGGATGAAAGGTCTCGTAGCAGCCATTTTGGTGCACAACGAGTACCTTGTCTGAGGTATCAAAACTACCAATGGCTTGTCCTCGCTCTTCGCCATTTATGCGACCTGTTGCGCTATCAAAGAAAAAGGCCTTTCCTCCAAAGGTCGAAGGACCGATTGAGACTTGGTCAATCTTTCGGATAGGGTACTTTGTGATCACATTCCCCGCGGACATTCTTCCTTTGACGTTTATGTCGGTGAAGTTATACTCAAACTCTTTTTGACGTGCTGTACAATTCGGACTGAGTTTGATGCGAACCGTCTCAGATTCCCCATTGGGGTGCATGGCAAAATAGAGCACCTTGGCTTTATCGCTCTTGGTAATTTGGTAGGCCTTGTCCCGCACCATGGAAGTCACAGCAAAGCGCTTCACATAGTTTTTACCAGAAGTCAGGTCAGCATAGATCATATGATAAATCCGACGATCTTCATTTTTCTTCCATACCGCGACATATAAGATGTCTTTCCCTACAAACTTTTTATCCTCAATGCGAGAGATAATCATGCTCCCATCCTTTTTAAAGGCAATGATATCATCAATATCAGAGCAGTCCGTGATAAAGGTGTCTTTTTTGAGTCCCATGCCTACAAAACCTTCCTTGAGATTTGCATAGAGTTTTACATTGTTGGCCGCAACATGTTTTATTTTGATCGCTTCGAAGCTTTGTAATTCCGTTCGTCGAACTTTATCACTGCCGTAGGTCTTTTTGATGCGTTCAAAATAAGCGATGGTGTAGTCGGTAAGGTGGGCTAGGTGATTTTTGACTTCGGCTAGTTTCTCTTCTAAGCCATGGATAATTTCATCTGCCTTGAAGCTATCGAACTTCGAAATCCGTTTGATTTTGATTTCCGTCAGTTTAAGAATGTCCTCTTCGGTAATATCCCGCATTAAGCTGAAGGCAGAGGCGCTTTTATTGATGCGAGAAGGGGTCGATACGTGTTTATGCATTCCCTGATCTATGGCCGCGATAACAGCCTCCCATGTTTCACACTCCTCTATATCTCTATAGATTCTTTGCTCAATAAATATTTTCTCCAAAGAGGCTAAGTGCCATTTTTGCTCGAGTTGTTCCTTTTCAATTTCCAATTCCCATTGAAGAAGGTTTTTGGTTTCCTCTACATTGAGTTTTAAGATGTCGTGGACTGAAAGAAAATGGGGCTTGTCCTCATAAATGATGCACGCATTGGGCGCGAGCGAAACTTCACAATTGGTAAAGGCATAGAGAGCATCTATCGTTACATCAGGACTTACTCCTGTCGGCAACTCAATTTCTATATCAACTTCTTTGGCGGTATTATCGACAACCTTCTTGATGCGAATTTTACCCTTGTCGTTGGCTTTAATGATTGAGTCAATGATGGCTTGAGTCGTCGTGCCGTAGGGGATTTCGCGTATGCGCAATGTTTTTTTGTCTTCAACCTCAATACGTGCTCTAACCTTGATCCGTCCGCCTCTTTTTCCTGCCTGGTAGTCGCTAGCATCCATAAGTCCACCTGTGGCAAAGTCTGGCACAAGCTTAAAGGAGCGACCTTTCAGGTGGTGAATGGCGGCTTGACAAAGCTCATTGAAATTATGAGGTAATATTTTAGTGGAAAGTCCTACTGCAATCCCATCCGCTCCCTGGGCAAGCAGTAAAGGAAACTTAGCGGGTAGGTGAATGGGTTCTTTTTTCCTTCCGTCATAGGATAGTTGCCAATGGGTCGTATTTCCATTGAACAATACATCAAGAGCAAACTTGGTTAGTCGTGCTTCGATATATCGGGGTGCAGCAGCTGGATCCCCCGTACGAACATCTCCCCAGTTTCCTTGACAATCAATCAGCAGGTCCTTTTGCCCGAGATTAACTAAGGCGTCACCAATCGCTGCATCACCATGAGGATGGTATTGCATGGTTTGACCTATGATGTTAGCCACCTTGTGGTAGCGTCCATCATCCATAGTTTTCATCGCATGAAGTATCCTGCGTTGAACGGGCTTCATCCCATCCTTAAGCGCAGGCACAGCGCGCTCTAAAATTACATAGCTTGCGTAGTCTAAAAACCAGTCTTTATATAGCCCGCTTACTTTTGAATCGGACATAGAGGTATTGGGCGCGGGATTTTCTGACATAATTCTCACTATAAATGTAGGTTCCCAATATATTTACGCGGTGAATTTTATCCACTTCATTTCTGTGGATGCTTCAGTCAATGGCTATTAATTATACACTGTAAAGCCCCGTCGGCGTGCAAAGAGAGGAATTGATACAACAATATCAGCAGTCATCCATGCTGCAAGATGTGGTTTCCCATTTAACCGAGGGAGACAAGAAAAGTGCAATCCACCTTAATGACGTGCATGGCTCCTCTTTAGCCTTCATCCTTGCGGCGTCTTATCAGGTGCACAAAGGAAATCATATCATTTTATGCCGAGATCGGGAGGAGGCAGCGTTTTTAATGCAGGATTTGCAGTTTGTGCTTCCTAAAAAAGAGATCTACAGCTTTCCTTCTTCCTTTAAGCAGCTAGGTCAAATTCATCAATCGGATTCAGGGAATATTCAAATGCGCACAGAGGCTGTTACCCAGTTGACGAGCAATGCCATTCAGTCCATGTTGATCATTTCGTATCCGGATGCCTTACTCGAGCGCGTGGTAAAAAAATCAGTGCTCAAAGAGACGCGTCTGGATATTGAAGTAGGGGAGACCTTCGACATTGATTTCATGTTAGAGTTGCTAATTACCTACAATTTTGAGCGCGTAGATTTTGTCTATGAACCCGGTCAATTTTCAATTCGTGGTGACATCATTGATATTTACTCCTTTGCGAACGCGAACCCTTATCGGATAGAAGTTTTTGATAACGAGGTTGAGAGTATTCGACTTTTTGATCCTGTGAGTCAGCGATCAGAAAAAAAGGTCCTTCGGATTTCCATTTTGCCTAATGGTCAACAAAATTTCACCGTTGAGGAACAGGTCTCGCTTTTCAGGGCTATTCCTAGCAACACCACATTTTGGATTAATGATGTGGCCATGTGTTTGGAGACCATAGATGAGGGGATGGCAAAAGCAATTGCGTGCTATGAAAAACTTGATTTTGATGAGGAGGATTTTGATGAGGAGGATAGCATTCGGGTTCATCCTCAAAAGCGTTTTGAAACCTCTCCGCGCATCAAGGGACACCTTGAAGATATTCACCTTATTGAGTGGGGCAATAAGATCTATTCCAAGGCCATGGGGGTCTTCGACTTTGGTATCGATCCCCAACCTGTTTTCAACCGGAATGTAGATTTACTGGTAGAGGATCTACAGGCTAAAAAGGAGGCTGGGTATAAACTTATCTTGGCTACAGAACATGCCAAGCACTATAACCGGGTACAGGGGATATTACAAGATGTCGAGGCGAATGTCACCATGCATCCGCTCAATTTGGACTTACATGGGGGCTTTGTAGACCACCAAAACAAGATTCTTGTATACACCGATCATCAGATCTTTAGTCGCTACCACAAGGCTAATATTCGAAAAAATCGAAGCAGTAGTCGCGCACAACTGATGAAAACACTCAAAGAGTGGAAACCGGGAGACTATGTTGTTCATATAGACCACGGAATTGGGGTGTATTCAGGATTAGAAAAGCTAGACATTGCAGGTCGCGTGCAGGAGTCCATTCGGATTGTATATCAAAACAATGATTTGCTTTATGTCAGTATTAATGCGCTGCATAAAATTTCAAAGTATTCGGGCAAGGATGGTAAGAAACCCAAAATTCATCGACTAGGGTCAGATGCTTGGGCGAAAACCAAAACCAAAACGAAAAAGAAAATTAAGCAGGTTGCCTATGACTTAATCAAGCTATACGCCCAGCGAAAAACCCAAAAAGGATTTGCCTTTTCACCCGATACGTATTTGCAGCATGAGTTAGAAGCCTCCTTTTTCTATCAGGATACTCCTGATCAAGAAAAAACCAGTCTAGAGGTGAAAAAGGATATGGAGAGCGATGTACCCATGGATCGCTTGTTGTGTGGTGACGTAGGATTTGGCAAAACGGAGGTTGCTATACGCGCAGCCTTCAAGGCGGTCACAGACAATAAACAGGTCGCCATTCTAGTACCCACTACTATTTTAGCCGCGCAACATCATAAGACGCTTTCTGACCGACTTCGCGATTTCCCAGTGACCATCGAATATGTCAATCGCTTTCGCAGTGCGGCAGAGAAAAAGGCGATTTATGAAAAACTTGCCCAAGGGAAAATTGACATCTGTATAGGAACCCATTCCTTAGTGGGTAAAGCAGTGCAATGGAAAGACCTTGGACTTCTCATTGTCGATGAGGAACAAAAGTTTGGCGTTGGCGTCAAAGAAAAACTTAAGACTATTAAGCTTAACGTGGATACATTGACCTTGACGGCCACACCGATTCCACGAACTCTGCAGTTCAGCCTCATGGGGGCAAGGGATTTGTCCGTGATTCGAACGCCTCCTGAAAACCGTCAACCCGTACATACCGAAGTCCATACATTCAGTACGGAAGTTATTGCTGATGCGATACAGTTTGAGTTGTATCGAGGAGGGCAAGTCTTTTTTGTCCATAACCGCGTAAAAGATATCGAGGAAATCAAGCAAATGCTTGAACGGATGTTGGGCAATGTGCGCATTGCTGTGGGGCATGGCCAAATGGAGGGTCAAGCACTTGAGCGCGTAATGGTAGACTTTGTTGATGGTCAATATGACGTTCTTTTATCGACCAACATCATTGAAACGGGATTGGATATTCCCAACGCAAACACCATTATCATTAATGGAGCGCATATGTTTGGCTTGTCGGATTTACATCAATTGCGCGGACGGGTAGGACGTTCGAGTCGCAAGGCGTATTGTTATTTATTTACCCCTCCAGTATCCACACTTTCTCAAGATGCCCGACTGCGCTTAAAGACCATTGAAGAGTTTGCTGATATAGGAAGTGGTTTTAATATCGCCATGCGCGATTTAGATATTCGCGGTGCGGGCAATCTATTGGGAGGAGAGCAAAGCGGGTTTATGAACGACTTAGGCTTTCAGACCTACCACAAAATTTTAGATGAGACCATTCAAGAGCTTAAAGCCACGGAATTTGTTGAGCTCTATAAAGCAGAAATCGCTGAAAAAAGAGAATACGTAAGGGATTGCCAGATTGATACGGACCTTCCCATGCATATTCCAAATGACTATGTAAATAGCGTACCTGAACGCCTTGCGTTATACACTTCACTTAATGCACTCAAGGATAATCAAGGGCTTCAAGCATTTTTAGAAGATGTGCAAGATCGTTTTGGAAAGGTCCCCGAAGAAGTTAAAGAGTTGTGCAATGCGATCCGACTAAAGTGGGTCGGAAAAACCTTAGCGCTCGAACGAATCATAGCAAAGAAGGGAAAGCTCACCTGTTACTTTACCTCTAATCAAAAGGCAATGTTCTATGCATCAGATGCCTTTAGCAAGGTCATGGCCTATGTAAACTCCAATCCTGCTGCTATGCGTTTGAAGCAAACTGAAAAGCATTTGATTCTGATTGTAGATCACGTCTCTACCGTTGAAGATGCTTATCAAAAACTTCGATCGATAGAAGCCTTTGTTTATGGGGATGCTTAACCTTTAAGAGCAATCATTGAGATTTCAACTTTTACATCTTTAGGAAGTCGACTCACTTCTACCGTTTCTCGTGCTGGCGCATCTTCGCCTATGTAGGAGCCATAGACGGCATTGACCGCATTAAAGTCATCCATGGATTTGAGGAAAATACTAGTCTTTGCAACATGGTCAAAGTTCATCCCTGCGGCATCTAACACGGCCTGCAAGTTTTTCATGACTTGATGGGCTTGGTCGCTAATGTCACCGCCGGCATAATTCATTGCCCCGTCATAAGGGATCTGACCGCTTATAAATAAGGTGTTTCCTGCTAAAATGGCTTGACTATATGGCCCAATTGGTGCCGGAGCATTTGAGGTTTCAATAACTTTTTTCATAGTGTATGACTTAGATTTACGTTGTGCAAGAAAAGATAGGCATTCATACCGATATACAGTGTAAGGAAGTCTCCTACATCTTCCATCAAGTATTTACTGATTGGTTGGGTATAGGCTGGTCTTATGCCGATTCGTCTGACCTGAATTCAGGTCAATATGCATTTACGATTTCGTATGCCAAAGAGCCCAGTAGCCAAGCTGACCTATGTCTTGGTCGGAGTGATTGGTCTTTTCATGCGGACGAATGGATGAACTTGCCGCTGATATCAGATGCTGGACTTGTGGGTTTTAAAAAAGTAGTGCAAGGAGCGCTTGACTTTGATTTTTTTGCGACACTTTTTTTCACCTTAACAAGAAAGGAGGAAACCTACAATTCTGAAAATTTGGATAACCATGGACGCTATCCTTATGAGCATTCCCTTCTTGGGTCTCACCATCTTTTAGATCGTCCCTTTTTAGAGGAATACATTCAGTTTCTTGTAGCACAAATGACAAAAAAGGACGTAGTGGTAGATTGTAAACCATCTCGTCATGTACTGACTATGGATTTGGACTTTGCTTTTCAATGGTATGCAAGGCCCCTTCCAATGGTTCTGGCATCCCTTATTAAATCACCGAGTCGTTATCCTGGATGGCAAACCTTACGCTCTATTCGTAAGGGGAAACAGCGAGATCCTTATGATGTCATGCAGAGGGTGCATCAATGGGCTGAAGCCCAAGGAGTATCCCTACGAATTTTTCTTCCAGTAGGAAAAAGAAGTAGCATGGATCGACATGTTGACCCATTCAACAGGGCTTTTATAGCGTGGCTGAAGCCATGGAGTGAGGTAGTGGATTTTGGACTTCATCCAACCTACGCCTTGGGCTCTTGGGATTCACCTCGGCGGTGGGAAGTCCTTGCAGATGAAATCAAGCGTTTTGAAGAATTAGTAAATCAACCTTGCCATCATGTACGTATGCATTACTTGCGATGCAGGCCCCATTACGATTATCCAAAATTTTCAAGCTTTGGAATACAAAATGATTGGTCGATGGGCTATGGTAATCGTCCGGGGTTTCGAGCAGGAATAAGCAGACCATATCGGTTCTTTGAAGAAGATAAACCCTTTGACAAACTCCTGCGAATTCATCCTCTACCGCTTATGGATTCGACCTTTGTTCATCACATGGCTTCCAACGGTTTGGAGGTTTGGAAGCAAAAGATGGGAGCGTACCTTGGCCATGCGGAGAACCATGCTTATCCTTTAGTGTTTAACCTGCATAACAACCTTATTGCCGACCATAATGAGTATTGGGCTGCCTTTACAAAGTCCATAGAAAACGTTTAGCCCATTGAAGAATTCACCACAACTACACAAAACTTGGCGCTGGGTAAAGCGTGAGGAAATTGACGATAAACGATGGAATGGCGTGGTGCACTTCGCACCCAATGCTATGCCTTATGCTTACACGTGGTATCTCGATGCGGTAGCCATGGAATGGGAGGGACTTATCGCAGGAGATTATGAAGCCGTTTTCCCGGTCCCCTTTCGCCAAAAGTGGGGTATATCCTACGCCTATCAGCCCCCGTTTACCCAGCAATTGGGAATGTACAGTCAGCAGGGAAGTCAAGTCATCGATATTGAAGAGGCTCTCTCCTTACTTGTCGAACGTTTTCCATTAGTTGAAATACAGCTTAACTCAGGCAATACAGTGCCTGATCATTTTAATGTTACTTCTCGACCCAATTTTGAACTGGCCTTGAATGCGCCCTACGATGCGCTCGAAGCAAAGTATTCGGGGAATCTAAAGCGCTCGCTAAAAAAGGCCGATAAGTTTCCTATTCACACCACACAAAGCATCTCTCCAGAGACGTTTACGTCGTTTTATTTGAAGCATATGCGATCTAAAGATTCTTCAATAGACCAAACAACAAAGCATACCATGCATAGGCTGATTTATAAGGCTCAATCCTATGGCTTAGGAAGTATTATTGGTGCCTATTTAGAGGATGAGCTTATTGCGGCAAACTTTTTTTTATCAGGTCCGATGCGCATTATAAATCTTATGCCGGTTTCTTCACCAAAAGGAAAGGAGGTCAATGCGATGCATGTTATAATGAATCAGTGTGTTATTAAGAATGCTGATCAGATGAAATATTTGGATTTCGAAGGCTCTGCCATAGACGGAGTAGCCCGATTTTACAAAGGTTTTGGCGCCGAAGGCAAGGAATATGCTTTTCTTCAACATGAAGCATTGCCATTTCCTTATAGTCTCTTGCGAAAAATTTCCAAGAGAAAGAAGCGTAAATAACCCATAGATAGAAAATCCTTACTATCTTTAGTAGCTACCAAAATCTAGGATGATGCGTCGACTTTTAATGTTTCTTTCTTTTTGTACTCTACTCAGTACAGCGAATTCTCAAGACATTCACTTTAGTCAGTATTACGCATCACCACTTACCCTTAATCCTGCATTGACAGGACTCCACGGCGGAGACTTCCGAGCAGTGGTCAATTACAGAAGCCAGTGGTTTGCAATTCCGACCTTTTCATCTTGGGCTCCGTACACGACAGTTCAAGCGTCTTTTGATGCTCGACTTTTTCCAGAAAGAATGAGAGAAAACATTCTGGGTATGGGATTAGCATTTTATAATGATGCCGCTGGAAACGGAAATTTAACAACGCGTGCAGGCTTATTTTCTCTATCCTATCATCAAGGACTTGATCGCTTTGGGCGCTCAAACCTTGGCTTAGGTTTACAGACAGGATACGTTGCCAAGCGAGTGAATGAAGGGGATCTAATTTTTGAACAACAGTGGGATGCCGGTGCTAATGCATTTAACCCCTTAGCGTTTAACGGAGAATCTTTTCAAAACGGGAACATCAGTTATCCAGAAGTTAATGCGGGGGCTCTCTTTAGTTCTCAACCCAATGAAGAGTTTGGCTACATGTTCGGTGTAGGGGTGAATCATGTTCATCAGCCTAACGAAAGTTTTTTAGGTGAGGACAATAAGCTCAACACGCGCATTAATGCTCATGCAGCAGCGCAAATCAAGGTCGGTGATTATTCTTATATCACACCTACGGTGCTTTACATGCTTCAGGGCAATGCGCAGCAAGCGAACGTAGGTTCTGGCTTTGAATACGAGTTGGCGGATAATGTATCAGCCTTTGCTGGCGGATGGGCTCGATTAGTAGGAGGAATCAATGGTTTCGGCATCGACGCACTTATTGGAGTAATCGGCGTGGAAGCCTACAATATGCGCGCCGGATTGTCCTATGACGTAACCTTATCAGACCTTCGCGTTCCTACAAACTCCAATGGAGCCTTAGAGTTGTCATTGATCTATACGCATAACAAGCAAGGTCCTATGGCAATTGATTATAACCGCTTCTGTCCTAAGTTTTAAAATCATCATTCTTGAGAAAACTTGTGCTGTCAGGGCTTTTATGCCTATTTCTATCCCTTAATGTTCAAGCGCAAGCTCCTGGTTGTCCTAATATAGTTACTGGTCCTCCTATTACTCTACAATGCACGGATTCTTGCACGCAACTATCGTCTACCTTCTTGGCTACGGGAGAAACAACGACCTACGGGGTTTCTTCTATTCCATATGCTCCACCTTATCCCTATGGACTAGGAACGCCTACCTCGGTCAACACGGATGACGTATGGAGTAATGTTATCAACCTGCCATTTACTTTCTGTTTTTTTGGAAATACCTATAATCAGTTGGTCATAGGTAGTAATGGTGTTATTTCTTTTGATGTTAGTCAGGCAGGGGGTTATAATAGTTGGTCCTTTACCGACGCTATGCCAAGTGCCGCGTTGCCTACCAACTCGATAATGGGTATCTATCACGATATCGATCCCTCGGTATGCGGTGCTATTCGTTATGCGAATTTGGGTAGTTATCCGTGCAGAACCTTTGTGGTCAACTTTGATAATGTCTGTCATTACAGTTGCACCAATTTGGTAAGTCGACATCAGATCGTGATTTATGAGTCTACGAATGCTATA
>JAYYPZ010000112.1:0-9515 GCA_036128775.1 Bacteroidota bacterium | reverse complement strand
TGCTGATCTCGGCAAGCTTTTGCCCAAAAAACTGTAAAGGATATGAACAAGTCCCGAATCGTCGATTCCAAAGGGTGATCGGCCTCCCTTACGGTATGGAGCGCCTATATATTTTTGGCCAAGACGTTTGAAGCGCTCCATACCAAGATTGTTGGCGTGAATAGATTGACCCGAAAAATTCCATTGATAGTCTCCATATTGGAGACGTATGCCATCATAATTTGGAAGTTGACACCCAATAAATATGGGGATTCTACGTTCTTCGTGGTAAACAAATTCAGTAAAATCGATGCAACGAATAGGACTATTAATAGACTCCTCTGAAGGAACAAAATGGTCTGCGTGAACCCATCCTTTGCATTGGTTGTTATGTATCTGAACCTGGGACCATTTTTGTGAGAAATCAATTACCTTTACATTCTCTCCAAATAGGACCATAGATACCACATCGCTCGAGTCGTTTGGCTCGAAATAGACGGTTGAATTGGATACATGGCATATTGAAAGGTTCGACATGAGGGATTTGCGTATGTGGGATATTGTACAACATAAAAATATCAAGCTTTACAGGCCATCGTCGAAGATGTTTTGGTCATTGTTGATAAGCCTTTCGTTACTTGGTTTAGCTCAGAGTGTTTCTGCACAGATTACGGCGGATTTTACGGTATCTAGAAGTCAAGGGTGTCCAGAACCTTTGGTCACCCAATTGCAGGATATTTCTACTTCAGCGAATCCTATTCAAAGTTATGTTTGGACAGTTATTGGGCCTAATGGTGTACTTCCCAATAGTCCGTTCTTTGCTGCGAATCCATTTATTGCACTTAGTGATCCCGGCTTTTACACTGTGAGTCTTACGGTTACTGATAACTTAGGTAACTCCAGCACACTTACTCAAAATGATGTTATCGAGGTCTTCGAGCTTCCAAGTGCGTCACTCACTGCAAATACAGAGTTCCTGTGTATTGGTGATTCCATAACAGTCAATTTATCCTGCAATCCAGGATGCGGTAGCATTGCAACGTCATTTTTTCAGCCGATTCCCGGGGTGTTAATACAAGATGCCTGCGATACCGCAGTTACTTTGCCCTACACTTCATCAAGTGTTTTTTCTCCGAATGCTATTCTTACCAATACATGTGGATGTATAACTCAGGATACCGCCTCATTTATCGTAACACCTACTCAACGGCCTAATGCTCAGTTTAGCCTTCCAGAAACAGATTTTTGTATTGTTCCTGCAGTCGTAACTGCAACCAATTTGTCGTTGTTAACAAGCTCTTCCACAACCTACACTTGGAATTTTATTGATACACTGGGTAATGTGGTATCCACCCAAACGGGATTTGAACCCTTAGTAACTCTTAATGAAGGAGTGTATAGTTTGGAGCTCGTTGCGGAAACAAGTGGTTGCGTGGACACTTTTTTTCAGAACCGGGTGATTCGTGTGTTCAATGCTGTTATTGATTTTTCTATATCTACGGATACCTCATGTGCCTTGGAAAATGTAATTTTTACGGACTTGTCGGTTCCAACAGCTGATTTGTGGTCTTGGACGATGCCCGGAGCTAATCCTTCCAATGCATCTACTCCTGTCGTAAATGGGACCTATGCGAATGCAGGGAGTTATGATGTTACGCTGACTGTCGAGTTCCCTGGAGGTTGCTCTTTAACACAGATTCAAACGGATGCTATTGAGATATTAGATATTCCTATTCCGAGTGCCACTTATACGGTAAATGAGGATTGTAAGGTGCCGGCCACGCTCAACGTACAGTCAACTTCTATCAACACGGCACAAACAGAGTGGACCTTTCCCAATGGGACACCTGCTAGTGCAACAGGAGTAGGCCCCGTCTTCGTTACCTATGATGCCTTTGGTTCCTACGAGGTTGTACTAACTGAGACAGCGTCTAATGGTTGTCAAGTAACTGAGACGTTAAATAACTTCCATGTTGTACAACCCTATACCTCTTCGATAGTACCGGATGTCTTGGATGGCTGCGTTCCGCTGAATGTAAATTATACGGCCTTATTTAACAATTTGCCTACTGGTGAGAGTATTCAATCCTATGCATGGAACTTTCCTGGAGCAGCATCTGTGACAAGTACAAGCAGTCCTGGCCCATCGGTGACCTACACAGATACAGGATGCTTTGATGTCGAGCTCATTACGATTACCACAACAGGTTGCACTGATACGGTTTTGTTGGAAGATGCTATTTGTGCAGGTAGTCCACCAGTTGGAATGGGTATGACTGATACGTTGGAAGCTTGTCTTCAGACGGAACAAGTGTGTTTCTTTTACAATGGAGTTGATGCGGATACGATTTTTTGGGATTTCGGAGACGGGGTAACAACAAGTGCTTCTCCCTTTGATACGGTTTGTCACAGCTACATGAATGGTATTGGCCCATCAATCCCTTCCTTTACCGCGCTTCAGTATAACTGCCCCAATGATATCAATCCAACATTCTTACCAGCTATCAATGTGTTGGGCCCCTTTGCGGAGTTTACCGATAGCATTGGGTGCGATAATGAAAACATCGTCTTCTTTGATGCATCGAATTCATCTGATTATACTTCGGTTAGTTGGGATTTTGGTGATCCGAGTACTACCTCAGATGTTTCCTCAAACATTACGGATAATTATACGTATCCACCGGTCTCAGTTACTACTGATTTTGTAGTGAGACTTACCCTAACAAATGCTAGTACTGGCTGTGTTCAGGATGTATCAAGGACTGTAAGGATTTATCCGGACACTATTATTGCAGGACTAAGCGATGATTCTATATGCGCTGGTGAAGTGATTTCTCTCTTTCAGAATTCTCCCGATGCTACAGGTATAGGGGGAGATACACGTTGGACCTTTGATGGAAGTTTAAATTTCTTTAGTGGACTTGAAAATGGTCCCGTACCTCCCCGAATACGTGGCGCGGGCCAAGCGCTCACCGTCCAGTTTGCAGAGTCTGGTGTCTATCCCATCAATATGCGCTACGTGAATCTTAACGGTTGTGCGGATACCTTTTCAACTTCCCTTTATGTGGCAGGAGTATCTACAGGAGCCGTTGCCGATGTAGTATCAGGGTGTGCTCCGCTTACGGTAAATTTTTCGGACACATCAACGGCACCCTTATCTGGTATTGAAAGTTATTTGTGGGATTTTGGGCTAGACAATACAACATCAGATACGAGTAACCAAGCGGTTACGTCCTTTGTCTATGATACCTTTGGAATATTTCAAGTGAGTCTTACACTGCTTGATTCAGCGGGTTGTGTAATAAACGATAACTCAATTGTTATCAATGTGTCTGATCCAACAATTGATTTGACCTTATCGGATACGTTTATTTGTCAAGATGCCTGCGTAACCTTTACCGATAACTCGACAGGTACGAATGTTACGAATTATTCCTGGAATTTTGATCAAGGCGTCCCTAATACCATATCAGGGGCGAATGAATCCAATGTAACGGCATGTTTTCCTGTAGAGGGAAACCAGACCATTCAATATCAGATATTGGATAATAATGGCTGCGTGGCGGATACAACCTTTGTGTTACCGGTGTTTGATGTTGTTGCGGATTATGCCATTTCCCAAACAAGCCTTCCATGCCCATTCCCCGTTCAGGTCGTTCAATTCACAAATCTTTCGCAAAATAATGTCGATACGAATTCTCTTCTGTGGGATTTTGGAAATGGATTCCTCTCTACCGAAGTGAATCCCGGGCAAATCTATGTTCGAGCGGGAAGTTATCCCATTTCTCTCACGGTTTCTTCGAATACAGGTTGTTCCGATACCCTTATCCGGGATACGGTCACAGTGGGAGGGCCTTGGGCTAATCTCCGAGTTCTCGGGAATAACACGGGATGTGTATGTGACTCTTTTGATATTGAATATTCCCTATATGGGACACCTTCGGCGAGTTTTGTATTAGGTGATGGAACAGAAATCCCATTATCTGTAACGGGTAGTTCAACAGACACAATAACCGATACATTGTTTAACGTTGCCTTTTGCAATCTAGGGGTCTTTGCTCCTGGTGTATTTGTCGATGATTTAAATTGTTCCTACACCTATTTTTTGCCTGATTCATCAATCATTATTGACAGCTTTGATTTTGATTATAGTTTGAATGATTCGGCATTTTGTGGGGGAGGACTGGTTGACTTGGTAAGTAATACGGTATCATTCCCTGGGAATTTTCCCTTAACCGATATTTTTTGGGACTTTGGAGATCTCAATACAACTACAGATACGTCCTCCCAGATCGCAACAAGTTATAATTATCCAAGTCCAGGATATTACGAGTTAACCCTTACTGCAACAAGCAGTATTGGCTGTACAGAGTCCTATGTGGATTCTATTTATCTCCCAGAGGCTCCAATAATTAGTCTCACGGGTGACAGTGCCGGTTGTCTTAATGGTAGTGGTTTTGATGCGACATTTACGTATACATCCTTTGGAGATACCGTGGTCGGTGCATCAATTGTACAGAGCATTTGGGATTTTGGAGACGGAAGTCCATTAACCGTAGCTAATGATTCAGTTCAACATGTTTTTACTAGCCCTGGCTTGTTCTGGGTAGAAGTAAGTCTTACTGATTCGCGAGGGTGTGCAAATAGTGATAGTACATTTATTGAAATCTTCGCGGATCCTGTTATTGGTATTCCCAATGATACTGCGATTTGTCGTGGAGACTCAATACGCCTTTTCTCCACAGATATTGAAACGGTAGTATGGTCACCCAACTATGCTATAGATGATACCTTATCCTTAACCCCATTGGTTTATCCAGACACCACAACCACTTATGTTGTATTTGGTGTCGACAGCAATGGTTGTTCAAGTCAGCTAGGCGGATTCGTGCAAGTTACAGTGGATCGAGTAATCGCGGATTTTAGTGTTGGTCAGGCATGCGCTGGAAGTCCAGTCGGCTTTACGGACGAAAGTACTGGTGGGCTGGGGTCCATTGTACAATGGAATTGGGACTTTGGAGATCCTGCTTCAGGAGTCAATAACACAAGTGCTCTCCAAAACCCTCAACATAGTTATGCCGTAGATAGTATCTACCTAGCTTCCTTAACGGTTCAAAATGATAATGGATGTTCTTTTGATACCACGGGAAATATTTTAGTAGGGCAGGGACCCCAAGCAAGTTTTACATTTAATGATACCTGTCAAAATGAGCCGGCATCCTTTGATGCAAGTGCATCGCTTGGTGGCACAGGAAGTATCACTGATTACATCTGGATTTTCAACGATCCAAGTAATACGCAGGATACGCTAATAGGTGTGAACGCGAGTTATACTTTTACTGTAGCAGGAGATTATAATGTGTGTCTGATTGTGGAGACAGACTTAAATTGTGCAAGCAATCAGGATACAGTATGTCAGTTGGTTCATATTCGTTCACTCCCGTCGGTAAATGTAGTAGTTGATTCAGTTTGCTTAGGGACTGCTACTTCATACGCCCAGCTATCTTCTGTGGCAGAAGCTCCATTTGCTTCCTACACATGGAATCTTGGTATTTCTCCTTTTGATTTGCTCACAATTTCAGCACCTAGTAACCCTGATACATTCAGAGTTAATCCTATTCCTGGAACCTATTTGGTATCCTTATCGATTACAGATAGTTTAGGCTGTGTGGGTATTGGAAGAGATACTGCACTTGTATATGATCTGCCTGAGGCTGATTTTGAAGTATTGGCAACGTGTACAGAAACTGTATCGACAGTCAATGATTTAAGTCAACCCGCTAATGCTACTCAAGTTCTAGGGACTTGGATATGGGATTTTGACGAGGGGAGCGGTGATGAAGTGATTGTGCCTCCACTAACTAACACCTTTGCTCAGGATGGAATTCATAATATTAGGCTTGTTATTGAAGATGTTGTGGGTTGTCGGGATACAGCTTTTCAAACCATAGACCTTGTTGCTGCCCCAATTGCCGTAATCACGCCAAGTGATACAGCAGCTTGTGAAGGGCTCACCTCGGTGATTCTCGGTGGATCCAGTCAGGTCTTTACTCCGACGGCCACGTATTCATGGGATTACGACTATAATATTCAACCTGGATTTGATCAAGTGGATGTCGTCAATCCTGGATACACACAAATCTATCCAATAGGAGCCTACACGATCTTACTAGAAATAGTTGATGAAAATGGATGTATAGATTCAGCTTTTCAGGATATCATTGTTTTTGAAAATCCGGAAGCTATTATTGAATTTGGCCCAGCTTGTGAGGACTTTCCTGTTCATTTTACTTCGGCTTCTGTAGAGGGTGATGCTCCCATCGTATCGGCTAATTGGATTTTTGATGATGTAGTAGGGGTTAATGGCTTCTCCGCGGTGCACAATTCTCCGAATGATATTACGGCCGAGCTATACATTGAGGATGATAATGGTTGCGTGGACAGGGACTCCATTCAAGTGGTTCAAGATGTGCTTCCACAGGTAGTGGTTGATCCATTGGTGGATACGGTATGTTATGGGGAAATCGCTGTTTTTTCGGTGAATGGCTTTGATTCCATTCAATACGTTTTCAATCCAAATCTTCAGGTGACCTACAATGAGGTATCTTCTCAATTAGAGGTCGAACCATTAATTGAAGGACTGAGTGTATTTTTCTTTGAAGGACTGAGTGAAAATGACTATTGTCCAAGGGATACTTCGCCCAATCTTTCCGTTTTGGTTCCTGTGATTCCAATAGCTAGTCCTCAGGCAGAACCTGATACTATATTACAGGGGAGCTCATCTTTATTATCGGTGGAAATCAATGGGTTATATGATACACTAATTTGGGATTTGAGCGTAAATTCGGGCATTGTAGATGATGAAACACTGCTAGTTTCGCCCTCAGAATCAACGATTTATGAATTTGATATTGAATATAGTGTCAATTCTGTAACCTGCACCCTAGATTCTTTCGTATTAGTAGGTGTGGAGAATAGCTGTGCCGATGGGTATATCTTTCTTCCGAATGCGTTCTCTCCAAATGGTGACTTATTGCATGATAACTTTTATCTGCAGGGCTCGGGATTGACAAATGTCAACTCGTTTGCTGTGTATGATCGATGGGGTGTTCTTTTATTTGAATCGCTCAATACTCTGCCAAACAATGAAATGAATGGTTGGGATGGACGAAGTAAAAATGGAGAACGATGTAATGAGGGAGTTTATATCTACCGATATGAAGTCCAGTGTTCCAATGGAGATCGCGTTCAAGGTAGTGGAAACGTAACATTGATACGATGAAAAATGTGATAAAAACAATTGGCATTTGGCTATACATCCTAGGGTGTTTAGTTGTGGGGTCTGTCTTTGCCCAAGATGTGCACTTCACACAGTACACCGCAACTCCGGTATATGTTAATCCAGCAATGAGTGGTTTCCACGGATCTAATTACAGAGCAGGGGCTAACTTCAGAACGCAGTGGAACGCTGTATCTACAGGCAATACATATCGAACATTCAATATGTTTTCAGATTTCGCCTTAGGTAAACCCACCTATTACAGTAACTATGCAGGTATTGGAATCAACTTCTATTCAGACCAAGCTGGTGATTTGAATTACAGCACGAATAAAGTCGATCTTAATGTAGCCTACCATTTTATCTTGGATAACAAGGGAACCAATTCTATATCTGCAGGAATTCAAAGCGGATTTGGTATGCGTAGTATCGACCTTACCAATGCTGTGTTCGCTAATCAAGGCAGCGGCATTGACCCATTGGGTGGAGAAGCAATTGATCGTGAGCGTTACGCTATGTTTGATGTAGGCATGGGGTTTTTGTGGAGTTATTCTCCTAACAAAGATCGTAGTTTCTATCTGGGTACAGCTATGCACCATCTCAATCAGCCTGAACTTTCCCAATTTACTTCTATAGGGGCAAGTGACCACATGTATGCTAAGTTTTCCGTTATGGGAGGAATGCAGGTGCCCGTAGGCGAGCGCATGCATCTTCAACCCAGCTTTATTGTGAACAGGCAAGGACCGTCCACTGAAATCAACTTGTCGACGTTAATGTCGTATTCCTTTAATCGCGAGCCCTTTGACAAAAACTCTGTTGCCTTCGGTGTGATGTACAGAGGACCATTGGATGCCATTGCATTACTGACGAGAGTAAATCTTGAAACCCTTGCTATAGGATTTAGTTATGACATTAACATTTCTAGCTTGTCGTCTGCTTCGCGAAGTAATGGCGGACCAGAAATTAGTCTGGTGTATGTTGGAAAACCGAAAAATCGAGGAAGCGAACGGTATTGTATTCCTTTTTAAAAGGGTTTAGAGTTTAAATACCTTATTGCAGGATCCAGAAGGGTAATCCATGTTTTTTGTTTGCCTGTTGCCATTCATTCTCTGAGATATACAGTCCAACACGATAATAGGTTCCATTGAATTTATATTGAATCTTATCAGCTACGTTGAGTGATTCAAATTCAATGATTGCTCGATCAGCATTTTCCTTTTGACTAAACGAACCTAAGACCACGTAAACCTTAGGCCTGTTGTCCTGGCCATCCCTTGCTGGGACTACGACCTCGTCATTTGAAATGATATCATCCTTCGTCTCTTTTGTTGCTGCTGGAATATCTGGTGTTGACTCAATTTCCTCTGTATCCAAAGGAAGTCCGTGATCAAGCGTTGATTCTGGGGTATTTTCTTCAACCTTAATTTCAAATGAATGATCTTCGGAAGGTTTTTCGCTAATCGGTTGTGACGCTTGTTGCACGGGGTGTAACATATTGTAGACTGGACTTCCTACTCGATTTCCTTCGAAACTAAAGAGGCTCAGCGTTATTACGCCAAGAATAAAGCTTGCTGCGAGGGCCCTTGGAGAGGTTTGCGCTACTTGCTTGCTTACTTCTTTTTTGTTCTCCTTACGCTCTTGTTCTACGTCATGGCCAATAGCGATGATTTTGGCATTAGATTGCTTATTTTCCTCTTTTTCTTCGGCCGAATTTGTCGCAATGGAATCGCTCGATACGAGTGTTTTGGGCATCGCCACACTGGCAAATCCGAAGTAAGTATAATCTTCATTCTTGAAGGCCTCTTGATTCAAAAGAACTTGTATACCATGTTCTGTATGGGTAATCTTTCCAAATCTATTCGATGACCAAACAGCATTTGTTCGTAAGGAACTCTTTACATTGCCGAGCCACCGGTTCAAAACCACTTTGCTTTCAAACTCACTGAGCTTTAAACGGCGAGAAATGGTCTTTATCTGGTCGGTCTTTACCGATGCGCTCGCATTTGCTTCAAAAGAGACAACATTGCGTTTGAACTCAAGGCGTTCTTGAACATGTAGAATCTCAGTGGCTTGATATTGTAGGCTACCAAAATAAGGTAAAACCAAGTTGCCATCCCTTATTAGGACTTCTTGTAAGACTTCCTCGAGATCGTTATTTATGTTAGAATTGAAAGGTTGCACCTACTAAACCATTTACACCGTAGCTTGGGTAGTTGTAGAATTGCTGGTATTGATAGTTTTCTACAAATCCAAACGC
>JAYYPZ010000111.1:0-3363 GCA_036128775.1 Bacteroidota bacterium | reverse complement strand
TTCCCCGATTATTCCTTTTTAGAGCTTCCGGCCTACAGCGTTCGATATGCTTCAAGTAGCATGATAATCAACATGGCCTTTCAAGCTCGAAAAATCCTTCGAGCAATTGAAGATGAACACAGCGTTGTCTCAGCGTTTTGCAAGGACCATAACATTGAACAGATAATCTCTGATAATCGCTATGGATGTTATCATCATGACCTGCCATCTCATTTTTTAAGCCATCAGCTAAGACCTATTGTACCAACTTCTAAATTCTTTGCGCGATGGTTTTACAAAAAGTTGGATCATTATATGGCCCCATTTACATCGCTCTGGGTTCCTGATAATGCGCCACCGGATAATTTAAGTGGGCACCTTAGCACGCATTCAAGAGACAAAATATATAAAGGATTCCTATCTGACCTAGCCACCTATAAAATTCCAAAAGAAGAACGCTCGTATTGTTATGATATAGGTCTTATGTTATCCGGTCCTGAGCCTACGCGTAGTCACCTCGAAGAACGCTTGATTCATCTTCTTAAACCCCTCAAACATCTCCAAATTTTTCTAGTCCGAGGACTTCCAAAAGAAGGCACAATCTCGCTCAATCTGCCGCCTCATATACATGTATTCAATCATCTTCATGGCCAGGAACTTGCCGCAAAGCTCAATGGCTGCAAGGTGTTAATCTGCCGAAGTGGTTATAGTACATTAATGGATTTATTATGCTTAGATATCGATGCTCTAGTTATCCCAACACCAGGGCAAACTGAACAAGTTTACCTCGCCGAACAAATGGCGAAGAAATCAAACTATACGATGTTGTCCCAAGAAGAGCTCTCCTACAAAAGGCTGATAGAAGCATTATCAGACCTACCGGCTCAATTGAGTATCTAGAATTGTGTTAATTATGGATGCATCCTTATACTCGGGACTATCTTCCGTTAAGTATACCATACAGCGCTGCATCACTTCGTCGGCCTTTTCATAATTCGCTTGACGCATAAAAAGATAGGCTTGAAGAAAATATGGTGCACTCTGGTTAGCGCTGCTTTCCATAACCCGATTCGTCCAAGCTAAGACTTGATTGTCGTAGATTGGATCAGAGTGGTAAAGAGTCCACGATGCATTCATAAGCGCCTCGGCATCTGTTTTACCAGCTTTTGATTTAAAATAGGTGTTTGCAGCCTTCAGATAGCCATCCCAATCCCCAAAGGCTTCAGAAAAAGCCATTTTCCATAAGTAGACTTCTCTTTTATAGCGTTTGTTGTTGATTGACTTAAACACGTCATAATAGGTGTCAAAATCTTCGGGAGTCATAAACCTACCATACTCCTCTTTGGTCGCTCCTTGCCATAGCCCTTTGAGAATAGAGAGCACTGTCTCCTCAAATTTTTCTTTACCCACTTGGCCGATAAAGACATTTTGATAGTCCTTGAGAATATGTGTTGGATAGTATCCAGAAGCTAGAGGGCTATACCTCAAAAATGCTTGCTGAACTTTTTCAAGTTGCATATCGCTTGAGGAAACGCTTTCCGCCAGCTTAGCCATTACATTGGACTGCCCTTCCTTTCCTGTCCATTGCAATGCTTGGAGGTAATCCACTAAAAAGAGTACATCATATTCACCAGATTCAAACTGATCGGCCATATCCAGCATTTCCGATTCACTTGGAAGGAGTGCCTTGCGACCAACTTGCAAAAGTCCGCGCGCGTCGCGATAGCCCTTTTCTCGAAGAATAATTTCTCCATCTGCATCGAGAACAAAAAGCGTTGGATAGACAGCTACTTGATACGTCTTATTTAGCAAACGTCCTTCTTCTGTCTCCATGTCCATTTTCAAGTTGACAAAATTTGCGTTAAAGAAGTCCCCTACTTCTTCTACAGTAAATACATCACGTGCCATCCGTTTACATGGGCCACACCACTTGGCATAGGAATCCATAAATATCAACTTGCCCTCTTTGGCTGCAAGTTCCTTTGCCTCGTCGAAACTCCCCTCAAAAAAGGAGATGCCTTGACTAGTTAACGAAGCACAAAAGCAAAAGGTCAATAGGAAGGATAGTATTCTCATAATTGTAATCGGTGTTGTCTAAGGTCTACTGCTCCGCCAGCAAAGATTTCTGCAGTTTTCTGAAAACTCTTGGTTAAATCACTCACAAAAAAGGTAGTACTTCCCTTGGTTTCACTAGAAGTATCTTGGATGCAATCGTGCAAGGCAGAAACCAACGCCTTGTGCGCGTCAAACATTTCAAATCGACTTCCAAACACCGCATTTATATCCTTTCGGATCAGAGGATAGTGTGTGCATGCAAGCACCAAGCCCTCGATGGATTCAAAAGAAGCATGGTTTAGATAATCTTGCACCACAAGTTCGCTTACTGGATGGTTATAGTATCCCGCTTCAATCATTGGAGCAAGCAACGGGGTTGGCAAACTATATACCTTCTTATTCTGGCAACTTGCTAAAATCTTTTGTTCAAAAATGTTAGTCTCTATTGTGCGAGATGTTCCAATAACTCCGATATGTGTAGCTGACGCATTGCATACTTCTTGAACTACTGGATCAATCACATTGAGCACAGTAGCCCGGTTTTTAAGACGTTGCTTTAATGAATCGTAAGCCACAGCACTGGCAGTATTGCAGGCAATAACAAGGATGTCACACCCTTCTTCATGTAAGAAGCTAGCCATAGCATGACTAAAACGTTCTACAGACTCAGCTGAGCGATCACCAAAAGGAAAATGTTCTGTATCGCCAAAGTAGATGATATCATGGGAAGGAAAGGTATTGCGAATCGCAAAAGCAAGGGGAAGTCCACCTATGCCCGAATCAAAAACACCAATCTTCGACGAGCTCAACCTACCTTATTGTATGCCTAAGTGGGCCTTTACCTTACCAGTGATATCGTCACTTTCAGGATACACATAAAACAGCGACAAATCCGTAACATGGGTGAAACCATTTGCCTGAGCGACAGCTTGAATGGCTGCATTAACCTTTTCAGATATAGGTTCCATTAGATCGGCATTATATTCCAAAAGATATTCTTGAGCCATTTCCTCAGCCATTTGAATACGCGTTTGCAAGTCCATAAGCTCAGATTCTTTAGCTTGCTGAGCACCACTAGATAGCGTGCCTGACATCATCAATTCCTCATACTCCTGCATCTTGGTCTGATACTGGAGATACAGTGTTTCGATTTCTTTCATTTTGCTATTCTCCTTTTCTGAGAATTTCGTTTGTGCGGCACTATATTCTGGCATTTCTAAAACTATAGCCTGTTGGTCTACCAAACCCATTTTACTAGTCTGTGCAGTGCTCGTTAACGTAAAGCCAAAAACCATGGCAAGAGGAAGAATAAATCGTAATACTTTCATT
>JAYYPZ010000110.1:0-4452 GCA_036128775.1 Bacteroidota bacterium | reverse complement strand
CAGGCTGATTTGAGTTATCGTGGTGGAACTTTCGAGCAGACCCAAGTACGACTCGATGGATGGATTTTAAATGATGCACAAACCGGGCACCACACCATGAACTTACCCATTGATGCAATGGGTGTGCGTATGGTTTCTATGCACAGCGGTCCTAACAGTTGGGTTTATGGTGCAGGAGCAGCTAACGGTATGTTAGAAATCGAAAGCCGAGCGAGTCGAATAAATGGAGGAAGTGACAGCTTAGTATCAACACTTGGCCTTCATGGCTATATCGGGTCTTCTTTTCAACAAGATGATTCGACTGGAAAAACCTACCTCGGACAGGGACTCACTGTGGATGGTGACTGGATTACCAAAAAGACCGTGCAGTATTGGTCTGTAGGTGGCGAATGGGGCAATGGATTTCGATATAACTCCGGATACCGAAACCTCAATTCGATATATAATGGAACCTGGAATATTGATAAAAAGCATGCGCTAAAATGGATTCTTGCATCGCTCTACAATAAGTTTGGTGCGAGAGACTATTACGCTTCACCCGTAGACCGAGAAGCCGAAGAAGAAGTCAATACGTCCATGCAAGGCTTAGGCTATGTATTCAAGAACAAACAACATTCGTTTGATTTCCGTGTTATGCACCGTCTTAACAAAGACATCTACACCTTTGTGCGTCAGGATCCTAGCATTTTTCAAAATAACCATCGAACGAATCAAAACAATGTTAGTGCTAATTATGCCTTTCAACCCAAACTCGTTCTAGGTAATGACCTTTTTAAGCTTGGGAAATCCAGTCTTTTGGCTGAAGCACGGCATACCATTATTAGCAGTCCACTTGCAGATACCACAAGAGCAGACATAGGCCTGCGTGCTATGCAACGTTTTGATTTCCTACAAGAGCGATTAGTAGTTCATGCAGGGTTATACCTTAATCACAACACGGATTATGGCACAAGGCTCTATCCTGGCGGAAGCTTTGTCTTTAGTCCTTCGCTAATGATTGAAATCTCGGGCATGTATGGTATGGGCTTCCGAAATCCTAGCTTCACCGATTTGTATTATGACGGACCAAGAAACATTGGTAATCCATCCCTCGCGCCTGAAGTTGCCGTTGGTGGAGAGATTGAATTGGAAATTCGACCTGCAGGAAACATTATCAGTGTAACCTATTTTGATCGAGTAACCGACGACTTAATTGAATGGACGAGAAGCCTAAACCCAAGTGATACAACCGATTGGCAACCGAACAACTTTGGTGAGATTCGACATAAAGGATTACAACTGACCTGGCGCAGTAAAACATACGGCCCTCTGCAGTTTGGTGGAAGCTACACATGGCTAAACAGCGACTTGACTACAAGTTTACTTGCAAGTCAAGAAACGCGTTACGCACAAAATCATTTTCGCCATCAGACACTAGGCTATGTTCGCATGCAAAAGGGTCCTGTTGTATGGACGAATGACCTTCGATACCAGATCCGAACAAGCGATGGAAGCAATACGATTGTTGATGGTGGGTATCTCTTATGGGACGGCCGCATTGCCTATGAAAAGTTCTACAGCGATTCAAAACTTAGAAGTTCTGTATTCTTTGATATTCAAAACATCTTCGACACGCAATACCAAGAGCAAGGAATTGTTCCTCTACCAGGGCGATGGTATCGACTTGGTTTTTCTGTGCGCTGGGGGTAGATTGCGTGGGACTTGAGGGTTAAGTTTGAGCTAGGCCCACCACATCCCGCCTCCCTAAGGGGAAGATCGAAGATACTTTTGACACCTGTTGCACAAAATGAGTCACAGGTCACTAAAAACTAGTAAGTACGTGCGTAAGACGACAAATCAAACGCATTGCTGAGAGACGAATCTCACAGAGAATATTGCCGTAAAACTGAGTTACTCTACGAATTTGTAGCCTACCCCACGAATACTTTGTATATACTGTGGATTCTTGGGATCCGACTCGAAGTATTTTCGGAAGGATAAAATAAAATTATCGATCGTACGGGTTGAAGGATACACGTCATACCCCCATACATATTGAAGAATCTGCTGTCTTGAGACGACTTGATTTTTACGATCGAGAAGAAGCTTAAGCAGTAATGCTTCCTTCTTTGTCAACTTTATTTCTTGACCACTGTGCCCAACCGCTTTGAATGTTTTGAAATCCACATGGTTTGGACCAAATGAATAACTACTTAGGCCAGAGTCCTGATGAAGCTGACGCAAGCTAAACTTGACTAATACTCGAATACGAGCAAGAAATTCATCTAGATTAAATGGCTTGGTAATGTAATCATCTCCACCAGCTTTAAAACCGTTGAGTTTATCTTCTGTCGTCCCTTTCGCAGTGAGGAATAAAATCGGTGTATCGCTATTGGTAAGTCGGATTTTACGACATACCTCAATACCGTTGAATTCTGGCATCATAATGTCCAATATCACTACGTTAAACCGTTGCTCGTCGAACATCTTAAGGGCCATTTTACCATCTGCTACACTGACAACTTCATAACCCTCAAGTTCTAGATTGAGGGTAATGGTATCCCTTAAGTTTTTTTCATCTTCAGCAAGAAGAATGCGAATATCCATATTGTACGTTGTTGACCTTAATATTGTCTTACCTCTCTGAGGCTCAAGCCGCAAGTCTACTTACTTCTTTCCTCTAAACACTTCACCTTCACAGTAATAACACTACCTGATGGTGAATTGTTCGCAATATGTATAGTCGAGTCAATCTTTGTCAACAACTCTTTAACGATAAACAAGCCGAGACCCGTTCCTTCGACACCTTTATACTCCTCATCTTCTAAACGATAGAAGCGCTGAAAGACTTCCTTTTTTTCAGCATCTGGTATACCTAACCCTTGATCAACAACCTTAAGGAGTCCCGTATCACCCTTTTGACTAAGATGCACCGTTACGTCCTTACCCATGCCATATTTTACAGCATTGTCCAAGAGATTCATCACGACAATTTCCAGTACTTGAGGATCTGAGACCACTCGAACATCGTCTTGAATATCCATCAATAATTTGACCTGTTTTATTTCTTGGAATCGGGAAATTAAGCCACTGATAAGATTGCTTAAATCAATGGATGTAATATCAAGGGTGTAGGACTCTTGATCAAGCTTGGTGGTTACAAAGACCTTGTCCAAAAGCCCCGTCAAGCGATCAATCTCCTCCATGTTTGCAGACAAAACGCGTTCAGTTTGATCCTTGGTCAACTCCCGCTTTTTTAGAGTCTCAGTCGACAAGCGCATGGCTGCAAGCGGCGTCTTCAGTTCATGAGACACACTCAGTATAAAATTCTTTTGCTGAAGATTGAGCTTTCTTTCCTTCATGTAGGTGTTTCGGACCATAACAAGCCCAGCGATGAGGAGGGACAAAAAGACAAAACCCTCCGTGGCAATCATGGTTTGTTCTCTTTTCAAGTCATTGGCATTCACCTCAAGGGCCGCCACGCAATCTGAACTATCTTTTTCTTGGCAGGCGGTACTTTCCAAAAGATCGCTTTTTCTCAACTCAGCAACCTCAGTTATTTGTTTATTCAAAAGAATAATCCACCACGTAGCAAACGCCACTAAATAGACGATAAGCGCAATAAAGTATAGGTTAAATCGACGCATCACTCAATGATAGCAAAACTACACATCTTGCAAGGGGACTAAAAAGTAAAATGTGCTTCCCTCCCCCTCTTTTGAGACAAATCCAATGCTTCCCTCCACATTCTCAATAATCTGTCTAGCTATTGCCAGTCCAAGGCCACTACCTGTGCTTTTTGTTGTAAAGTTGGGAACAAACACATTGACCTTATCCACTTCGGCAATTCCTATTCCTTGATCAATTACATCCACACGAACAAATTTATCCTCTCGACTTAACCGAACAAGAACATCAACTTCAGTATTCTTTTGCTCACAGGCTTGGATTGCATTTTTGATTAAATTATTGAGCACTGAAACAAAGTGATTGCGGTCGGCGAAAACACGTAAGGTGATTCCTTCGCCATACTTACATTCCAATCGAACTCCTGTATGGTGTCTAAAGAGTGCAACAATCTCCTTTACGAGCTGGCCCATATCGAATGACTCTGCATTCGCCTTAGGCATTTGTGAAAAGGCCGAAAAAGCATCAACTATTGCTGTGAGATTATCAATTTGGCTCAGCAAACTTTTGCTCAGATGATTTACGCGCTCTTGATAATCAGCCTCATTGTCCTTTCGAATGGTTCTTAAGTGTTGAAGATTTAATTTCATTGGGGTTAGAGGATTCTTGATTTCATGGGCAATTTGCTTAGCAATTTGTCTCCACGTATTTTCCCGCTCATTCCGAGCTAATCTTCGTGCGCTTTCCTCTACTTGGACCAACAACGCATTGTAAGCGCTTACTAATCGACCAAATTCATCATTTCTTTCCCATGCGAGTGCTTCATTTTTATCTAAAGACTGTACT
>JAYYPZ010000109.1:0-5880 GCA_036128775.1 Bacteroidota bacterium | reverse complement strand
GAAACTGAATAGAAAGAAAACGTATTTAAACACTGAAAGACAGGTTAATAGAACGTAAATATTAAATTTTGTTCGGAAGGCAAATCTCCGTAATTTCGCCTTCCCTTAAAAAACAAGGAATATGGGTCAAAAAACAAATCCAATAGCGAATCGTCTCGGGGTCATCCGAGGATGGGATTCTAATTGGTTCGCCGATAAGAAAACGTCAAGTGCAAAACTCGTCGAAGATGAGAAGATTCGCGAGTATCTACACGCACGTATTTCTAAAGGCGGAATTGCCCGTATTATCATTGAGCGCACACTCAAAAGAGTGACGGTAACGATCTCAACTTCTCGTCCTGGAATCATCATTGGTAAAGGGGGTTCTGAAGTAGATCGTCTGCGCGAAGAGCTCAAAAAACTCACTAAAAAAGACGTCCAAATCAACATCATTGAGATTCGTCGTCCTGAACTTGATGCAAACATTGTGGCGGAAGGAATTGCTAAGCAGCTTGAAGCTCGTGTTAATTTCCGTCGCGCCTGTAAGATGGCTGTTGCCTCTACAATGCGTATGGGAGCTGAGGGAATTAAGGTTCGTGTTTCCGGTCGTTTGGGCGGTGCTGAAATGAGCCGTGTGGAAGAGTATAAAGATGGCCGTACGCCTTTACATACCTTCCGTGCAGACATTGATTATTCACTTAAAGTGGCTCAAACAATCTACGGAAAGATTGGAGTCAAAGTGTGGATTTGTAAAGGAGAGGTTCTTGGTAAAAGAGACCTTACTCCAATGCTTGATAAGAAACCTAAATCGAAGCGTGATGGCGGGAATCGTCGACCACGTAGACAAAACTAGTAACGATGTTATTACCTAAAAGAGTCAAATGGCGCAAGCAGCAGAAAGGGCGCATGAAGGGAAACGCTGGACGTGGACATACCGTAGATTTCGGTAGTTATGGTCTTAAGTCTTTAGATTCTCACTGGATCACCAATCGCCAGATTGAGTCAGCTCGTGTTGCCTTAACGCGTTACATGAAAAGGGAAGGAAAAGTTTGGATCCGAATCTTTCCAGACAAGCCTTACACTCGTAAGCCTTTAGAGGTACGTATGGGTAAAGGTAAGGGTGCTCCAGAAGGATGGGTGGCTGTTGTAAAACCAGGCCGCATTCTGTTCGAAGTGGATGGTGTCCCTGCAGACGTAGCGCGTGAAGCACTAAGACTTGCTGCACAGAAGCTTCCGGTGAGAACCAAGACAGTTACACGAATCGATCACGTAGAAAAATAAAATCATGGCGGTACGAAAAGAAGACATAGTTGATTTATCTCCAGCTGAGCTTGTAGAGCGCATCCAGGAGGAGAAGCGTATGCTCCAGAAGCTGCGTTTCAACCATGAGGTGTCGTCGATCGACAATCCCATGAAAATCCGTGACAGCAGACGAGATATTGCTCGTTTAATGACGGAATACAATCGTAGAAAAAATGCAAATACTGAATCATGAGCAGTGAACAGACATTAACACGCAATCTTCGTAAGACGCGTATTGGAATTATCACCAGCGACAAAATGGAAAAGACCATTACAGTTGCTGTTGAGCGTCGCGTTAAGCACCCACTTTACGGGAAGTTTATGAAGAAGACAAAGAAGTATCATGCTCATGATGAGGAGAATACGGCCCGTATTGGTGATCGTGTGCGCATCATGGAAACGCGTCCCTTGAGCAAAAGCAAGAGATGGCGCTTGGTAGAAGTTATAGAACGCGCGAAATAATAGACAATGTTACAGCAAGAGTCAAGAGCAAATGTCGCAGACAACAGTGGAGCTAAGGAAGTGCTCGTCATCAAGGTGTTAGGTGGTTCTAAGCGCCGCTACGCGTCTATTGGTGACCAAGTAGTTGTTACGGTTAAGAAGGCCATGCCTTCTGGTAACGCGAAAAAGGGAACCGTGCACAAGGCGGTTGTCGTGCGTACTAAAAAAGCGATCAAAAGAAAAGATGGATCTCATATCCGTTTTGATGAGAATGCTGTGGTGTTACTCAATCAAGGAGGAGACCTCAGAGGTACACGTATTTTCGGCCCTGTAGCTCGCGAGCTGCGTGAGACGGATTTCATGCGTATTGTTTCACTTGCACCTGAGGTGCTCTAATCCTACGTCATGGCAAGAGGAAGGTTCGAAAACAAAATGAAGATTAAAAAGGGTGACCAGGTAGTGGTTATCGCTGGAGTGAGCAAGGGAGCGAAAGGAGAAGTCCTTGAAGTATATCCTGCAAAGTCTAAGGTGCTCGTCGACGAGGTAAATATGATCTCTAAGCACGAAAAGCCGAATGCAAAAAATCCAGAAGGAGGTATAGTAAAGAAGCCAGCACCAATACATGTTTCAAATGTTATGCTGATTGATCCGAGTTCGGGAGAACCAACCCGGGTTTCCATTCAGCGTGATGAAAATGGTGTGAAGCGTATTGCTAAAAAATCAGGTCAAGAAATATAAAGTCAGGTTATCATGAGTACGCATACACCCAACTTACAGACAAAATATAAAGAAGAAGTAGCTCCTGCCTTAATGGAGACTTTCGGTTATTCTTCACCTATGGCGATACCTCGTCTATTGAAGATCAACCTTAACCAAGGAGTTAATGGTGCTGTAACCGACAAGAAGTTGGTTCAGTCAGCGGTAGAAGAGATGTCTTTAATCGCTGGTCAACGCGCTGTGTCCACGATTGCAAAGAAGTCGGTCTCTAACTTCAAACTAAGAGAAGGGATGCCGATCGGTGCCAAGGTTACCTTGCGCCGCACCAACATGTATGAATTCCTCGAGCGCTTAATCTGTGTTGCCCTACCACGAGTCCGTGACTTCCGTGGAGTAAGCGACAAGGGTTTTGATGGCCGTGGAAACTTCACTATGGGAATCAAGGAGCAAATCATTTTCCCGGAGATAGTGGTCGATAAAATCTCCAACATCAATGGTATGGATGTGACATTCGTAACATCAGCCAAGACAGATAAGGAGGCGTATGAATTATTAAAACTTATGGGAATTCCCTTTAAAAAATAATTATGGCTAGAAAATCAGTACAAGCACGCCAGGCAAAACGAGAAAAGCTCGTTGCAAAATTTGCTGAACGAAGAGCTCAGCTTAAGGCAGAAGGTGATTATGAGGGCTTGGATAAGCTTCCTAAAAATGCTTCTCCTGTGCGTCTCAAAAATCGTTGCGGTATCACTGGGCGTGGTAAGGGATACATCCGATTCTTTGGAATCTCTCGTGTCAAGTTCCGTGAACTAGCCTCTGATGGTAAAATCCCAGGAGTTAAAAAATCAAGTTGGTAAATCACCACAAAGTAGAATATCATGAATACAGATACTATAGCTGACTTTCTGACACGAATCCGTAACGCTCAAATGGCGCGACATCGTGTTGTTGAAATTCCTTCTTCTAACGTGAAGAAACGCATGACGGAGATCTTGTACGATCAAGGGTATATTTTCAAGTATACTTTCGAAGAGAATGTTATCGGAACACAAGGTGTAATCAAAATCGCCCTTAAGTACGATATGAACAACGTACCTGTCATCCGTGCGCTAAAGCGTTCTAGTCGCCCAGGTAAAAGAAACTACTCAGCTTCTGCTGATATACCACACGTTCTTAATGGACTCGGTATTGCTATTGTTTCAACGTCTAAGGGAATCATGACGGATAAAGAAGCGCGGGCAATGAATGTCGGTGGTGAAATTTTGTGTGAAATATATTAATCGAGGAAGTCATGTCACGAATAGGAAATGCACCCATTAATTTACCGGAAGGCGTCGAGGTTAAAGTCGACGGTGCTGCGGTATCAGTAAAGGGAAAAAAAGGTGAGCTTTTTCAAGAGATCGATCGAGACCTCTCTATCGAAATTGAGGATAATGTTCTTACAGTAAAGCGTCCAACGGATCAAAAACGCCACAAGGCGATGCATGGTCTTTATCGATCATTGATCAACAATATGGTGGTTGGAGTTTCTGAGGGATATAAAATTGAGCTCGAGTTAGTCGGGGTAGGATTCCGCGCAAGCAATTCAGGTCAAGTGCTTGAAATGGCGTTAGGTTTCTCTCACCCAGTTGTCTTCTTGATTCCAGCGGAAGTCAAAGTGACTACGGAAATGAAGAAAGGTTCACCTCCGTTAGTGATTCTTGAGTCAAACGACAAACAATTAATTGGTCAGGTTGCAGCACGAATCCGATCTATTCGTAAGCCGGAGCCATACAAAGGTAAAGGTATTCGCTTTAAAGGTGAAGTTCTACGACGTAAGGAAGGTAAAACTGCTGCTAAATAATAGATTATGGCATCGACTAAAATTTCAAAAAGAAAACGCATCCGTCTCGGACTACGTCGAAAAATTAAAGGCACGGCTGAACGCCCACGTCTTTCGGTTTTTCGAAGCAACAAGTTTATCTACGCTCAGTTGATCGACGACTTGACAGGAACTACGCTAGCATCGGCAAGTAGCCGTGAGCTTAGTGGTGGTGGCGCTAAGGCAGGTCAATCCGCTGAAGTTGGAAAAGCAATTGCCGAGCGTGCGAAAAAAGCAGGAATTGACACCGTGGTTTTTGACCGTGGTGGCTATCAGTATCATGGTCGCGTGAAGTCTCTCGCCGAGGGGGCACGTGAAGGAGGTCTAAAATTTTAATTAAAAGATATGTCGAATTCATCGTCAAGCATATTACGCGCAGCAGAAATCGAACTCGAAGAAAAGGTAGTTGCCATCCGCCGTGTAGCTAAGGTTACCAAAGGGGGACGTACGTTTTCGTTCAGCGCACTTGTTGTAGTAGGTAATAAGGATGGTATCGTTGGATATGGCACGGGTAAATCACGTGAAGTAACAGGCGCTATCCAAAAAGGTATTGATGACGCGAAGAAAAATCTTCAACGTGTACACATCATTCGTAACACGATTCCTCACGAGCAACTCGGTAAGTTCGGAGCAGCCAAGGTTCTTCTTAAGCCGGCTTCTGGTGGTACGGGAGTTATCGCAGGCGGTGCTATGCGCGCCGTCCTTGAGGCTGCAGGTATCAAGAACGTTCTTGCTAAGTCACAGGGATCTACTAATCCAGGTAACGTGATTGGAGCGACACTTGATGCTTTGAACAAAATGAGAGATCCTTACACTGTGGCTAAGGACCGTGGTATTGAGTTAACTAAAGTATTTAACGGATAATCATGAGCAAGTTAAGAGTTACCCAGGTACGCAGTATCATTGATCGTCCGGAGCGTCAGAAGCGCACGATGAAGGCGATTGGCTTGCGTAAGATGAATCAAACAGTAGAAGTTGCTAACACTCCAGAGATGAAGGGTATGATAGCTTCTGTTGCCCATTTACTAAAAGTAGAAGAAGTATAAAATGGCATTAAATAAGTTAACACCGGCGAAAGGCTCGCTTCATAACAGCAAGCGTGTAGGACGTGGACAAGGTTCAGGTAAAGGCGGTACGTCTAAGCGTGGACATAAAGGTGCTCAGTCGAGATCAGGTTATTCAAGAAAGATCGGTTTCGAAGGAGGTCAGATGCCTATCCAACGTCGTCTTCCTAAGCGTGGATTTAAAAATCCTTTCCGCACAGAGTATGCGGCAATGAACTTAAGCATGGTAGAACACTATGCAGAAAAGTTTGGTGTAAAGGAGTTAAGTGTAGATTTCTTACGCGATATGAATATCATACAGAAATCAGAGCTCGTAAAGTTGTTGGGTAATGGAGAGTTGACAAAACCTGTCCAAGTTAAATTCCACGCTGCGAGTAAAAAAGCTCTTGAAAAACTTGAGGCTGCTGGTGGATCATTTGAAAAGGTAGAAGCATAATTAACGACTGTGAAATTCCTACAAACCTTACAAAACATTTGGAAAATTGACGATTTACGTCAGAAAATCCTGTATACGCT
>JAYYPZ010000108.1:0-4374 GCA_036128775.1 Bacteroidota bacterium | reverse complement strand
CTTAACAGAATTAAAAATTAAAATTTATCTTTGACGTCCTTTCAAAGGATTTAAGCCTCCATAGCTCAGTTGGTTAGAGCGACGGACTGTTAATCCGCAGGTCCCTGGTTCGAGCCCAGGTGGGGGCGCAAAAGCCGCAGTATTGCGGCTTTTTTTATTTCCCTATTTTGTGATAATGTCAGCACCCTCTTCTACGATTCGTCTTCGTCGGTTAAACATGGACAATTCATGGGAAATCCATTGGGGAGAAGAGCGTATTCTGCTTGACCCGTGGCTCATCGGTCCAGAGATTGATGGATTTAAGCAGTTTAACATGCAGTGGCTCAGTCAACCCGCTGTTGCCCTTGATCAGATTGCCGAACCCAATCGCATTGTGATCTCACAGCCCTATTCTGATCACTGCCATGAGTTAACACTTCATGAAATGCCCTCCTCTGTACATATTGAAGGGGTGGACCGAGCCATTAAACGCTTGACAAAGCAGGGCTTTTCAGGTGTTGGCGCCATAGGTGACTTTGATGAATCCTTAACGGTGACTGTTATGCGGCCCTACAAAGCAAAGCCACCACTTTATGAAGCTCTTGTCATTTCGTGGAACAATGACTTTATCTTCTATGCACCCCATGGCTTTGGCTTACATCCAAGTCAAATGGAAGTGTTTAGGGGCAAGACCTGTCGCCTTCTGATTACAACATTCACTGACTTTAGGCTACCCTTTTTCCTTGGCGGAGTAATTAATCCAGGAGCAGATGCCGCGCTGAGACTGGCCCAACAACTCGGTGCCGAGTACGTAACCAATACCCACGATGACGCCAAGCCGGGCAAAGGCTTAGTGCTTAGACTGGCCAAAGTCGAATATCCAAACTGGGATATGATTGTCTTTTCGCCACCCCAAAAACGATTGGTTGCCGAAAACTATGATTGGATGGAAATCTAGGCTCTTGCTAGGTGTTGTATTCTTTAAATACAAAAAGACCCGGGTACATTTCCTCAACTTTTTTAATCACAGATGGTCGCTCATAGATAACTACAGTTCGCCCACGCTTAGCTAATGCCACAGCAAGGGCCAACTGCTGGGACTCCTCAAGCAGAACTGATGATGGTTTGTAGGTAATTGTTTGAAATTCAATTGGTGTATCTTCCTCTTTTAATTTTAGGATGTCTTGGATTTGAAAATTTAAGTGTTGTTTGTTTACTTCATCTGTGGCAGCACTTATATGTAACTGCTGTCCTTGGGTTTTGGCAAATTGACCCAAGGCTCGATTATCTCTCGGAAAGCACGGACCACCAAAACCAAATCCATAATTGAGGTATTTATCCCCTATTCTGCTATCAGACCCCACCGCCTTTAAAATTTTATCAGGATCTGCTCCCACGCTTTTTGCCAAATCTCCAATTGAATTTGCGAAAGAGATCTTTGTTGTTAAGAAGCAGTTCGTCGCTAGCTTGGTAATCTCTGCACTTAAAACATCCATGCGGCAATACGTTGGGGCGTTTTGGACCATCTTGGAATAAATTGACTGCAGCCTATCCCCTACCTCCACATTAGCTTCGCCGATTAATACTTGATCAGGATAGCGTTGATTATAGATCACCGTGCCCTGAGCAATAAACTCGGGATTATAAGAAACCGTCCAATTATAGGGCTCGAGTTTTTCAGCGAGCTCAGAGCAGTATCCAGGCATAGTTGTACATCCAATGTATAGGTGCCTTTGTGTTGGTTGGCGGCCAAAAGCGATTAAATCATCACATAAACTATTTACCTGACTATGATCATATCCATTGTCTGCTGAGGTCGGCGTTGCCACCATGACAAAAATGTCTTTTATTGGATTATCAAGAAACGTTTGGAGGGAAGCGTCTAAAATAAAATTAGAAGCCCTATCCAACAATACATTTACATCAGGCTCATCGCTATGAAATGTCTTGTTTTCTAAAGAAGCAAGGTATTTAGGGTCAATATCTGTAGCATACACTTTAAACCCTGATCTTTCTAAATTCAGGGCGAAGCACAAGCCAAGCTTTCCAATACCTATAATGCCGATTTGTGTAATATCTGTCACCCCATAAAATTAATAGGTGTACTCTTCTAAATCATGATCTGCCAGTCCCCAATCCTCATTATTGACATATTGAAGTTGATGTTCTACAATATGACGGCCAAAACGGTCTGCTGTACTCCAATCCAGTTTGGGTTGACGTATATCCCAAAATAATTTTTCCTTAGGATCTTGAAGCTCCCAGCCACTTGAATGAGATATGTGGTAAATACAAGCCTTGCTAGGGAATATATATTGCTCAATTTCTAGAGCAAGCGCATAATACAACAGCAGGGAATCTATATGGATACTGTAAGCTTCCAATTCGATATAACCCCTAATAGACATCCAATGATCTTTGTGCATTAACGTAAAGTCGCCACAGGCATCTGTATCCATTCGGGCATAGCGAGAAGAAAGCGACTCTCGTCCTAGAAAGCGACTACATTTTTTGGGTAAGGATAAAAACCAGCCGAGAAAAGGCAAAGAAAAATACCATGGTGTAGTATCCGATATTTCTGGATAGAGCGCATTTTTTCCCATCCTTTGAATTTCATTGCTCTGGCAAAAGGCCAATAACTCTGAATGGCTTAAATCTCCTGGTATGTCTTTAGGGACATCTACTCTATTGGCACGATACAACCTGTTTTTTTGAAGAATGCCAGAAAAGAGCGCGTCAAACAATGCTTCGGAAAAGATAACATCTACGTTGGTACATAACACAAATTGTCCTTTCGCTCTTTGAACGCCTACATTTTTAGCAATCATTTGGAACATAGATAGTTTATCCGAGTTATCTAGCCTTCCATGAAGGCTAGAAGGAACCACCACATAGCGTAGCTCAAAATGATCCAAATTCTTTGGTGGTAAAGGAAGCGCCTCCTTTAATAATGGTCTTGACGGTGGAGGGTTCCACTCTACAAAAACCACCTCAAGGCCCATTTGCTGACGAGGGGCGAGGGCGTATAACGTTTGCAGAAAATACTTCATGCGTTTTGCCATATCCCCTCCATGATTATCGTTGCGGGAAGTAACTACTATAGACAGATGCGGATTATTCATGCTAGACATACACTGATTCTAATTGTTCACCTGACATGCCCCATTCATCTTGGTCCTCCAATATCTTGTCCTTAGCCTCTCCCATAATATAACTAGTAATGGTCTTGCATAATAAGTTATACATAAAATGCATTTCCTTACTTGGCGAATCAAAGGAATAACGACGAGCATGTTCTTGATGATAGACATATGCCCCTGTAAGAAGTTCAACTCGCATATCACTGCGCAAACAGTCAACTAAATGCATGGAATCAACATGCGTAGAGATAATGCAAGACTCGCGGTAACCCCCCAACTTGAGCCAAGATGATTTTGTCATTAACGCAAAATCTCCGCTCGCATTAAATGGATAATCAAACAGCACTTTCTCTGCTCGAGAAATTGAAGGTACATAGTACCAATCCGGAGCATTTTTATAATAAAGCCTTTTTAACGCCGCCAATAGGTGGGCGTACGCATATTGAATGGCATAGGGCCAATACCTTGGCGTTCGAATTGTGCTTCCTTGCAAAAACCAACGAGTTATGCATCGCTTCGGTGGTCGTTCAGATTTTTGATCGATATCTAGGCGAATGGCCCTGTATAGCACCTGGTCTTCTAATGGCGTTTTGGCAATATATCTAATCACGTCAACGCTTAATTGTACATCTGCGTTTGTACAAAGAATCGCATGGCCCCTTGCCCTTTGAATGCCCACATTTTTTGCAATAAACTCTAAAACATTTGCAGGTTTCAAAGAATGGCGTTTTACTTGCTTTTTGTGTAATGTTTCAGAGACCTCTATAATTCTAAACTGAACATATTTAAGGTTAACAGGCCAAGATATGGCAGCCTGCAGCGTAGGCTTGTTGGTGTCGGGATTCCAATTGACAATAACATATTCTGTGGCAACCTGCCATTCTTCCAGCAAACTAGCGTTCCAAAGAATTGAGCGACTCAATCTTTGATTGAAGTCTCCTCCATAGTTATCATTGCGTGCAGCAACAACTATACTTAACTGAAAAGAAGGAGCCATAAAATATTTGATGGCTAATTTAGCCAACCACCTTGTAAAAGAATGCAAAAACCAGGTATACTATTGTGCACCTCCGTCTTCAACAACCTGCTTCTTTATCCACTGATAGGTAATGCCTATTCCTTTTTGTAATGAAATTTTTGGTTGCCATGACAAAGAAGCATTTATTAGCGCATTATCGCTAGATCTCCCCCGTACTCCTGTCGGTCCAGGAACATGCTTGCATTGAACCGACTTGCCTGCATGTTGCATAATGAG
>JAYYPZ010000107.1:0-25957 GCA_036128775.1 Bacteroidota bacterium | reverse complement strand
TATTTTTTTGCCGGCATCGCGAAGATTCAGCCCGATTGGCTTTTGGAGGCCATGCCACTCAGCATTTGGTTAAAGGCACGTACCGACCTTCCACTCATTGGGCCCCTGCTCGATTACGAAGCAACGGCTTATCTAATGAGTTGGGGAGGCATGCTATTTGACGTCTTGGCAGGATTCCTTTTGCTGATTCCCAAAACGCGAACCATTACCTGGATTATGGCCGCAGTTTTTCATGGATTGACCGCCATCATTTTCCCGCAAATTGGTGTATTCCCCTATGTCATGATCGTAGGCACTCTCGTCTATTTCCCATGGACAAAACTGACGCATCGAATCTCATCCGAATCAAGTTCTAAGCAAATTGCTAACCCCCTAATACAATCCATCGCACCCTATGTGCTCTCACTATACTTTATGCTGCAAGTATTTATTCCCTTACGACATCATCTCTACAGCGGAAACCTCTTCTGGCATGAGCAGGGTTTTCGCTTTTCATGGCGCGTAATGCTTATGGAAAAAGCGGGTTACTGTGAATTTGAGGTTGTCGATACAGCGGGTGATCGCCGTACGATGGTCAGACCAAGTGACCACCTAAACCCACAGCAAGAAAAAATGATGGCCACTCAACCGGATATGATTTTGCAATATGCCCATTACCTCAGCAGAAAGTACTCAGAAGATTGGCAGAATGAGGTGGAAGTGTACGCCCATTGTTGGTGTTCACTCAATGGACGAGGTAGTACACCTTACATCAATTCTGACGTAAATCTTGCAAAAGAAAAAGACAGTTTTTCCCCGAAAACATGGATTTTGCCCTTCGAATAATGCGTTTGCACAGAGTCCATATCATCCTTTGGCTGTTTATCCTACTCCCTGCTCTAAGCCATGCCCAAGTCATGCTTAATGTTATGTCCCGTGAGGATTCAACTTCCCTGCGCAATGTTAGTGTGTATGACGTCTATGAAGACAGCCTAATCTGTAAAAGCAATCCCACAAAACCCTGCATAATTACAACGACAAAAAATCTATTTATTGAGTGCAAACACCGGGGCTTTGAAGACCTTTATCTTACGATTCAAGGAGGATCAAAAGACACCTTAAATCTCTATATGCGGAGGCCTCCCGCCATTCAATCGGAGAGTTTGGATGAAACGATGGTTACCGATGTCACCTCTTCCTATTTACGAGACGTTGACGGTATGGGAATCTATGCAGCACGGAAAACGGAACGCATCGATTTAGATGAGGTAATAGGCAATAAAGCTATTGGACTTCAGCGACAGATTTATGCCAAAGTAGCAGGGCTTAACGTCTGGGAAAGTAGTGGGTCTGGGCTAAACACAGAAATTGGTGCCCGAGGCCTTAACCCCGCGAGATCGAGCAACTTTAACGTACGTCAAAATCAATATGATATTGCGGCCGATGCCATAGGATATCCCGATGCGTATTATGTCCCACCCGCTGAAGCTATCGAGCGCATCGACATCGTGCGTGGAGCATCTTCACTTCAATATGGACCTCAATTTGGAGGAACAATTAACTATCATCTCAAAGGTGCTGAATACAGCAGTGGATGGCGTCATGAAATACGATCCTCAATAGGTAGCTTCGGTCTATACAACCAGAGTTTAGGCTTTGGCTACGGAGGAGACAAGGTAGCCTTCTACACCTTTGGAAATTACCGACAAGGTAATGGTTGGAGACCGAACAGTGGATTCCAAGCAGGATTTAATCACAGCCAGCTCGCCTTTGTTTTATCAAAGAATTGGACGGCGCAATTAGAGCACACGACCTACCTCTACGAAGCCCAGCAACCCGGTGGATTAACCGATGCCCTTTTTGCTCAAAATCCAAACCAATCGATTCGAAATAGGAACTTTTTTAGAGTGTATTGGCACCTACCTGCAGTAACGCTGAATGGAAAAATTGGAAAAAATGGCCGATTCAACACGAAATTTTGGATTCTCAGGGCAGGTAGAGACGCTGTTGGCTTCCTTGGAAGCATTGCACGCGTCGATTTTGACGAAAATCGAGACTTACTTAAGGATACATACCGAAATTTCGGCCATGAGAGCCGTTATATCAGTCAATGGACGTGGTCTGATCGCCCTCAAAGCTTTCTAATTGGGATTCGAAACTACACAGGAAACACCTCGAAACGACAAGGATTAACCGATTCACTGAGTACAGCGAGCTATGAATATCTAACACCCAATGTCATCGATGGATCGCAGTATGATTTCCCGAGTATTAACCATGCCTTATTCGCCGAACACATTTTCCGTCTGCCGAAATCATGGAAGATTGTACCTGGCATTCGCTATGAATTTGTCAAGAGCAATGGAGAAGGGTCATTTCGGCAATTTAATACGGACTTAGCCGGTAATATCCTTTATGATACGATTACAAATGAGTCGTTTTCCAGCCCAAGAAGCTTCTTTTTGCTGGGAATTGGCCTCAGCAAGACCCTACCCAATGGCTTAGATTTTTATGCAAACTGGTCGCAGAACTATCGTGCGATAAACTTCAATGATTTACGCATTGTCAATCCAAATTTTCGCATCGATCCTAACCTCGAAGACGAAAAAGGCTACAATATGGACCTTGGAATTCGCGGAAGCTATCAAGGAATACGGTTTGATATGACGGCCTACTACCTCCGCTATGCAAATCGCATCGGATTTTTGCTACAAGTCGACTCTCAATTGCTCTCTACCTATCGTTTTCGAAGTAATATTGGCCAAAGTAATACCTATGGCATCGAATCGCTGCTTGAAATCGACTGGCTTCACCTAAAATCTTACGGCGACGAGCAACAATTGTGGTCCCTCACCACCATGCTGAACTATAGTTACTCCAATGGACGCTACGCTCTTGACGAAAATCCAGCCGTTGATGGCAAGAAAATCGAACTTGTTCCCCAGGGAATCTTCAGAACTGCTCTAACGGTATCCTACGATAATAGATATACGGTCGGAGCTCAGTGGTCCTGGACAGGAGAGCAATTTGCCGATGCTACCAATGCCACCTTCTCCCCTGATGCTGTGCATGGCCTTATTCCTGCGTATCAAATTTTAGATTTCTATGCAAAAACCCAATGGAAACAGCTCAGTGCGGAAATCAATGTAAACAATGCGCTCAATGCGACTTACTTTACGCGCCGTGCCTCTGGATATCCCGGCCCGGGTATTCTTCCCAGTGATCCAAGAAATGTAACCTTCAGCTTAGGATGGGTTTTTTAACCTGGTGACGAGACCAAGGCTATTTAAAATACGATAATCGTTTCCCCGCTGCGCAACTTCTTCTTCGTATGGCGACTCACCATAGATGCTCTAAACTCCTCCTTGGCTATCCTGCTTACTGCATCTGCAAGCTTACCACTGCCTACACCGTGAATCACTTTAATCTTCTTTGCTCCCTGCGCCTTGCTATCCCGCAGAAATCCCCGACAGGCTTCCATTTGGTAGTCAAATATCTCTAAAGCAGACGCCTCTTTGAGGCTTGGATTAAGCACTTGAATATGGAGATCAATACTCGGTAAAGGGACCTTATTCTTGGAAAAATTGCTACGAGAAGACTTCTTGGATGGCGACCAATCCTCATTGGCATTAGGATCAAAATCTCCCATCATCATGCGCTTCAGCAAGTCCGGATCAAAGGGCTTTGATTTATCTTCCATTAGTGGGATTTAGAGGCAAGAAGATTGCGCGCGTTGAATTGGTGTAAGTGCGATGGCATCCATTCCGCCCTCTACATTAATCACGTCTGACAATCCAAGCTTTTTAAGTAAACTACATGCGATGACCGACCGATAGCCGCCCGCACAGTGCACATAGGTTGAATTGCTTGGGTAAGATGCGACCATAGAAGGATCTATCCAATAGTCAAGCGGTTCGCTTACCGCACCGACAACGTGATTGGCTATAAACTCTGATTCCTTGCGAACATCTAAGAGCAACCCACCCTCTTCCAAGCTTGGTTCAATGGCATTTGCCGATACAGAGGCAATCGTATCTAAGGTGCCGCCACTTGCTTTCCATGCCGCAATTCCTCCATCGAGATATCCTTGCACATGATCAAATCCAACTCTTGCTAGGCGCATTACAGCTTCTTCGACTTGATGAGGATTGGCCACTAAAAGAATCGGCGTCTGTACATCCTTCAAAAGAGAACCCACCCATGGAGCAAACTGCCCATCCAAGCCAATAAAGAGACTCCCTGGTATAAATTCACGTACAAACTCATCGCGACTTCGCACATCTAACACGACGATATCCTCTTCAAGCGCTTGTTCCTTAAAGGCATCAACACTTAGCGCTAACGCAGGGAGATCAGGACGATGAGAAGTATCGTAACCATACTTATTCATACCCACATTTTGAGGGAAGTAGGCCGGTGGTGATGGAATGCCATCGGTAACTTCTTGAATAAACTCCTCTTTTGTCATATCCTCGCGTAAAGCGTAATTCTCGCGCTTTTGATTACCAAGTGTGTCGAAGGTGTCCGTCGACATATTCTTACCGCAGGCACTACCTGCGCCATGGGCGGGATACACAATAACTTCATCATCAAGCGGCATGATTTTGTCTCGGAGGCTATCGTATAAAATACCCGCAAGATCCTCCATGGTTAGGTCCGCTCCCTTTTGCGCTAAATCAGGCCGACCCACATCACCTAAAAAGAGGGTATCCCCGGTAAAAATGGCTTCTACCTTCTCTTCATGATTTAATAAGGCATAGGTTGTAGATTCCATCGTATGTCCAGGCGTATGAATAACCCGGATTTTGGCTTCTCCAAAGGAAATTTCTTCCCCATCTTTTGCAATGTGCGCTTCATAGGTCGGATTAGCTTGTGGTCCAAAGACAATGGTAGCACCAGTTGCTTCAGCAAGATGGAGGTGTCCACTTACAAAATCAGCATGAAAGTGCGTCTCTAAAATGTATTTGATACGAACTCCATGTTCTTGGGCGAGTGCTAGATAAGAATCAATTTCTCGCAAAGGATCAATGACAATGGCCTCTGATTCACTCATGAGAAAGTAGGCACCTTGAGCAAGACATTTAGTGTAAATCTGTTGTATTGTAGCTGGCATAAAACAGGGTTATAAAGATGAAATTTTATCAATTAATATGAAGACGGCCATAACAAGTACAAAGACTCCGAAACCTTTTTTGAGCTTCGGTGCAGGCACTTTGGCACTAAAGGGAAGTCCTACAGCAAGACCAAGCATGGCGATGAAGGTAAATCCGATCAGAAAAGTCCAATCGATTGTAAGGCTTGGGTTCGTGACATCCCCCAAGAAACCAATCAGCGATTTAGTAGCAATGATAAACATTGATGTTCCTACTGCCCGATGAATGGGAAGCTTAGCTAATAAGACAAGCGCGGGTACGATGATAAAGCCTCCTCCTGCACCAACTAACCCGGTGAGCACACCAACTACGGTGGCTTCAGTAACTACTTTTAGCACGCGTGACACATTCCATTGTAAGCCACTAGAATCCGAGGTATTTTGTGTTTTCTTGCGCAACATAGAGATCGCTGCAAAGAGCATAACGACGGCAAAAAGCAACATAATGGCCAAGTCTTTACTTAGAGCAAGTCCTTGAAACTGAACGATGGTCTCGGGAATAGCCGGTACAATAATTTTTCGAGTGAAGTAGACTGCAGCAATCGTCGGTGGCGCAAAGACCGTAGCAATCTTGTAATCAATATTGCCTTTCTGACCATTGCGCAAAGCCCCAACGGCAGCCACCCATCCCACCACGAAAAGGGAATAGCCGGTGGCGAGTTCTACGGGAACGCCGAAAAAATAGGTTAAAATGGGTAAGGCCAATATAGACCCTCCGGCACCTGTCAATCCAACAACTAATCCAATAAAAACCGCTGCTATATATCCGATGAGCACAATTCCTTCCATGGTCTATGCATTAAATTTTAGCATACACTGAAACAGGTTGAGCACCTCTTTTCTTGCCACTTGATAATACACTTGCTTCCCTTCTTTTACTGAAGTCAGAATGCCATGTGCCTTCATTTTCGTAAGATGATGAGACATCATAGAAGCCTCACATCCACAAGACAATTTATCGCATAGGGTTGTTACATCAATCTTTGTGCTATCCGCAAGGTGAAGTAAAATTTCCAGTCGTACCGGATGAGCAATCACCTTTAAGGTCTGCGCCATATCCTCTAGGGCAATATCAGGTAGTTCAGCAATTTTCATTATATAAATATATGAACAATTGTTAAATTATTAATACAATGTATCACATTCGTTCGATTACCCTACCGAATAAGACTCAAGCGACCATACTGCGCTTGGCGGAATCCCGTGTAAATGTTTTCCGAAACAATATATATGAGGTAGGTCCCTACAGGTTGGTCCTCCCCTTCCCAACGGCCATCCCAAAAGTTGAGGCCATCAATAGACGCCACCTCTTCTCCCCAACGATTATAGATTTTCTGGGAAACAACTTGTAGGTTGGGATGAGGAAATACCTCATAGACATCATTTAATCCATCGCCATTGGGACTAAAGGCATCAGGTAGCACTACAAGAATTCGGTCAATAAAAACCGATTCACAAGCTTGGAATAGGCAACCTTCTCCATCGATGACATCTAAGCAAAATGATCGGCTGTAGGGCGGGCTCACAATTAATAGGTTACTATCGGCACTAAGAAATCCTTCCCCCATATCCCAATTCCATTGAGCAATGGATTCGCTCGAAGCTACATTAGCTGTCACACTCGCCGTGTCCCCAATTTGTAATGGGTCTTCAGGAAATTGATCAAAGGATATCAAGGCTTGATTGACCGTAATCAATACATCAAAGGAAGAATCACAAGACCCTATTAAATCTGAATAGGAAATTGTGGTGGCAATCAATGATGTGTTACTTGGTTGGTAGACTGCTGTTGACTCTGTCGAAGCATTATCACTCCAAGACCAAATCAATGGATGACTTGCCGTAGCACTAGCATCTAAAACAATTGAATCTCCAGGACAAAGCGTGTCCGGTAAAAAAGGACTATTTAACGTAATCGGCTGAAATGGAATATCCATTCGAGATAACGTTCGCTCGATAAAAACCTTTCCTTGATCTCCTGCAATTGCGCCCCCTGTCACATCATCACACGAGGCCACAAGATTTACTCCATTTGCCCCTGGGCTAAGATCTACAATAAAAGACACTGGCAGACTGCTCACATTACTAAGGACAGCACCACCGCCACCGCCACCGCCTGGTCCCGGACAGCGTATACCATCAAAGACATCCCCTCCATCGCCACCACGCACATCAATAGTAAGCACACCTGATAAGGTATCTGCATCTAAAAAGACACTGCCTCCAGCACCACCGCCACTTCCTCCATCATCATTAGTCGTTTGCGTTACGGAAGCACCGCGTGCTGTGATTTGGCCATTTAATCCGTGAATGGTTGGCGCAGATAAAATCACAATGCCCCCACCATTACCTGCATTATTGCCATCCCAAGTCCCATCACCATTACCCACATCAGCAGCACCACCGCCACCCCCCATAAAGATTCTATCACCTTGGTTGGAAGGAATAGAATCCCCACCAAAACCACCGAAGCCAGCACTGCAAAAGAATCCAGAAGACAATCCACCTTGGCCTCCTTGACCGGTGTTACCGCCACCACCGCCACCGCAATTATGATCATTACCACCTCCGCCGCCACTGCCATTTCTTCCACGTCCATATTGAGTCCAAGCATCGCCACTTCCCTCTCCTTTTTCTCCCCCATTGTCAAGCGATGTACCATCAAAACCTGGGAAACCGAAAATACCAAAGCAATCAAAGTCGGGCTGGACTATACCTCCCTGAAATCCCCCTTCTGCAATGCTAATCGTTGCGCCGATAGAAATACTATCCTGAGCTTGAAAGGCAACGATACCTCCTGTCACTCCATTCCAAGGTTGTCCCGTTACCGCATTACTTACGTTGGCCGTGGTGTATTTGGGAAAAGTGACGACTTGGACAGCTTGACTGACGTCAAAGACTGCTTCCATATTATGTACGAAACGCAAGCGTAGTTCTCCTGGATTTGCCGTGGTGAGTGCCTGACTTACTTCATGAATCTCATAGTACCCTGCCGTAGCTAAATCATTTAGGTGTCTCCCATGATTTTGATCATCACTGATATCTCTTGGTGCCCCTTGCATTTGGATGAGTATAACTTCATTGCCGGGATTAGTAAAGGCGCCGATTGACGATGTTTGAATGATTACCTCATTAGTACAATAGTTCAATAATGTGACCTGAGCATAATCATTGGGAAGGGGGGGCACAATCTCCTGAGCGAGCAGGTTCGTCACCCAAAGGCAACATAAAATCTTAACTAAATGACGTACCACAGCCACAAGTTGTTGATGCATTTGGATTTTGGTAGGTAAAACCACGATTGGAAAGTCCCATTTCGAAGTCGATTACAACGCCTTGCAATGTTTCCCTGTGCTCTTTATGCATTACGACTTTAAGTTCCTCAAAGGTCCACATCTCGTCATCTTCATTCATGGCTTCAAAATTGAGGATATACTCCATACCAGCACAACCACCGCGTTTCACACCAATGCGCAAGGGAGCATTTTCATCCGATGCCAAACGCTTGAGTTCTTTGAGTGCCATCGGCGTGAAAGAGACCGGGCAAGCAGATGTTAATGTTTTAAGGTTTTTTGCCATATATAGACTGAATAAGAATTACCTTAACGGAAAGTTACAAAAATGGATAATTTAACCCTGTTCCTTTTACTAGGTATTTTGCCTGCACTACTCATCGGTGGCATCAGTTTAGCCATGGTACATACCCTGACAAAAAAGCAAATTCGTAGGGAAGAAATTCAATTGAAACGAGAATTGGGAGAACTTGCCCGAAAAGATCTAATTCCTATCCGCCTGCAAGCCTATGAGCGAATGGCCCTTTTTATGCATCGAATGTCTGCTGCAGAACTAATCCGAAGGACACAAAGTCCTAAAATGACAGCAAGCACCTTAAAACAGGCTCTGATTACCACAATGCGCGCTGAATTTGAACATAACATTACCCAGCAGATTTATCTATCAAGAACCGCATGGGAAACCATTTACGCCTACCAAGAAAGCTTACGGCAAATTATTGAGCAATGTTCAACAGACTTAGACCCCAAGGCGCCAGGCTTTGAATTGGGAAAAAGAATTTTAGAATTCTATATCGAAAATGACCAAAACGTAATCACTACAGAACAAGTGATTACAAGACTACAAGTAGAGGTTAAACATATGTTTGACGTATGATCCATAGGCAAAAACTATTCGTCCTACTTGGCATCACATTCCTCCTTAATGCCTGTCAAAAGCCCCTGCAAGTTATAGGATTTGAAGAGAGTATAATTGAAGTTCAGGTCGACAGTACGATGGGAAACACACTGGGCTTTCTAGATTCGCTTTTACTTCCCTATCAAGAGTTTCTTTTGGATAGCATGGCTCAACCCATTGCCCAAGTAGCAGAAGATTTACTCAAAGCGGACGCCAACGGGAAACTAGGCATCCTAATGAGCAAAGCAATGATCAATCGAGCAGAAAACATTTTAAATCAGAAGGTTGACTGCGCCTTCATGAACCGAGGAGGTATTCGAGTCCCTGTGCTCAAGGCGGGTCCTCTAGCGCTTGGAAGAGTCTACGAACTTATGCCCTTTGATAATTACCTCGTGGTACTTGAGATTCCTGGAGACAGCTTGCAAAAAGTACTCGATGTTATTGCCCTAAAAGGAGGATGGCCAGCCTATGGCATTTCCTACAAAATAGATGATGACGGAGCAACGGATGTAAAGATTGACAGCATACCAATCGATGGCCAGAAAATATATCAAGTGGCTCTATCGGACTACATAGCCAATGGAGGAGACAAGATGACGATTCTCAAGCAATTTGAGCAAAAGAATACAGGTTTAGGCTTACGCGATGCCTTTATAGAATATTTCATAATGATTAATCAAGCGGGCCAGGCTATTATGCCAGACCCACATATTGTCCTACGATGAAAAGAAGAGTATTTCTTAGAGAGTTAACCTTAGCAGGCGGGGGTCTTTTATTGGCTCCAAATCTTGCCTTAGCGCAAGGAAAAGACATACAGAAGCTGACCATTCTTCATACCAATGATACCCATAGTCGAATTGATCCCTTTCCAAAAGATAGCAAGTTTCCTGGCCTTGGAGGGGTATCCGCACGCGCAAAAATCGTATCAAGGATTCGAGAAGAGGAAGAACATGTATTGCTTCTAGATGCCGGTGATATCTGGCAAGGAACCCCCTACTTTAATTTTTACCACGGCGAGTTAGAATTCAAAGCGATGTCCTCAATGCATTATGATGCAGCTACTTTGGGGAATCATGACTTCGATATCGGCATTGATGGGCTAGTCAGACAACTACCTCATGCAAGCTTCCCTTTTTTAAATACAAACTATCGCTTTGATGATACTCCTCTTCATGATAAGATACAGCAGTATAAAATCTTTCAATTGGGAGATTTACGAATTGGTGTCACTGGAGTAGGGGTTGAACTTGAAGGACTCGTTTTACCAGAACTTTACGGAAAAATCCACTACCAAAATCCCATGGAGTGCGCTGAAAAAACTGCAGCACATCTTAAAAACGAGGAAAATTGTCACTTTGTAATCTGTTTATCCCACCTCGGATTTGATTATTCCTCAAAAAAAGTATCCGATTTAGTCCTCGGAAAAAATTCCAAAAACATCGATATGATCATCGGAGGTCATACCCACACCTTCCTAGAAGACCCCGTTTTAGTGGAAAATATAGAGGGCAATCCTGTGATTATCAATCAAGTAGGTTGGGGAGGGGTGCAATTGGGAAGAGTGGACCTGATATTCGACCGATTCAAAGGCAAAATGCGCTCGGCAGTTAATAGGGAAATTTTTTCTTAAAAAACAAATGAATTTCATTTTTTTCTTTGATTTCTTTTTCTCATTTTCGAAAGCGCTACGGTTTTAACCAATTCTGTAACTCTAATTAATTAAAAACTATGTCAAGGACTCCTGAATCAGTTTGGTCCAGTGTTTTAAACATCATTCGCGACAACATCAGCGAACAGAGTTTTAAAACATGGTTTGAGCCGATTCTTCCTGTAGAGTTGCAGAAAAACGTTCTTACGATTCAAGTTCCCAGCCAATTCTTCTATGAGTGGCTTGAAGAGCACTACGTAGGACTCCTTCGTAAAACCTTACAAAGAGAACTAGGCGCAGATGCTCGATTAGAATATCGCATTGTCGTTGAAAATAGCGATGTAAATAAAGGGCCTTTCACTGTTGAGTACCCTAATTACAATACTGGGAATACAAAAAACCAAGAGTCTACGGTGCCTCTAGTTGTTGGAACACAAATCAAGAATCCTTTTATCATCCCAGGACTAAAAAAGGTCAATATTGATTCTCAACTAAAGTCTTCTTTCAACTTCGATAACTTTATTGAAGGGGATTGTAATAGACTTGCTCGTTCAGCAGGATACGCGGTTGCCCAAAAGCCTGCTGGAACTGCCTTCAATCCATTAGTGCTATTCGGAGGCGTAGGATTAGGGAAAACGCACCTCGCCCAAGCCATTGGAAACGAAATCAAAAGACTTTATGGTAACAAGACGGTTCTCTATGTTACTAGTGACAAGTTCACCAATCAATTCATCGATGCGTTAAAGAATAATGCTATAAATGATTTTGTGCATTTCTATCAACTCATTGATGTCTTAATCATGGACGATATCCAGTTTTTTGCCAACAAGCTTAAGACGCAGGATATCTTCTTCCACATCTTCAATCACCTCCACCAAAATGGGAAGCAATTGATTATGACTTCTGACCGTCCTCCAAGAGATCTTGAAGGAATGGAAGAGCGTCTACTAAGTCGTTTCCGTTGGGGACTTTCTGCAGACTTACAGCAGCCTGATTTCGAAACGCGCATTGCCATTCTTGAGAAGAAAATGTATTCGGACGGAATCGAGCTAAGCAGAGATGTCATTGAATTTGTGGCCTACAACATCAACTCCAATGTGCGAGAACTTGAAGGAGCATTAATCAGCTTATTAGCGCAGTCCTCTCTCAACAACAAGGAAGTCGATTTAGATCTTGCAAAAAAGATTATCAAAAACTTTGTCAAGAGCGTTTCTCGAGAAGTATCCATCGACTACATACAAAAAACAGTCTGCGAATTTTTCGAAGTTCCGCAAGAGCAACTCAAAGAAAAAACACGCAAGCGTGCTATCGTTCAAGCACGTCAATTATCGATGTTCCTTGCTAAGAGCTACACCAAGAATTCCCTTAAGGTTATTGGAAAGCACTTTGGTGGCAGAGATCACAGTACAGTGATTCATTCCTGCCAAGCGGTTCAAAACCTTATCGATACCGACCTTGACTTTAAAGAGCAGGTTGATGAAATCGAGAAGAAAATTCAAATGAGTATTGGATAGATAGCGAATGTTACGCCGATGGTGTATATTCGCATTCCGCTAGGATATCCTAAAGGAGAGGTGGCAGAGTGGTAATGCAGCGGATTGCTAATCCGTCATCGTCTAATAGCGATGCCCGAGTTCGAGTCTCGGTCTCTCCGCAAACTCAAAGCCCCGCATTTTGCGGGGCTTTTTTTTGCTCTACATTTTCCACATATTATGCGAGAAGTAGCAAAAAATCATTGAGAGAATAGTAATGCTCAATGCCATTCTGTGCTATAGTTACCATGTTTTATTTTGTCCCCCGAGGGGGCCGAAAGGGGTGTCAATACCAAATCACTTCCATGCCCACTCACCGCTGACCCACATGGTGATGACAATATCCACTTGCATTTCTAGTTCGATTGCGACATCGTCTACCCTTTTTCGTCGTACCTGAGCATTGCACTGACGTTGACGATCGTCCACTATTGCCTTGACCGCTAGATTCTTCATACTGGTAAACGTCTCGATTGGCCGTCCAGGTCCAGCAGGATGAGCATAAACTACTTTCCACTTGTTCTTCCGTGGCATCAGGTAACCCAGCAAAAAAATCAATTCCCGTTAATGCCTCCACACGGTCAACACTTAATCCTAGAGATCTGAGGGATTGCGAACTTCTTCGATTGGGCAAGACAAAGCCAATCGCTTCCATTTGTCCCTGTCTAAAACGGAGAATCACCTTGAAAAAATCCTTAGGAATTGAAACCTTATTCCCACCTAAGGTGGGTAATCCTTCACTAAGCAGCGGACCCGTGACAATGCAGAGCGAGTCAGCATTGGCTGCCCATGTTCGCATTAACTCCTCAAGCTTTTTCCATATACCCCGATTAAAACTTGGATTTTGAGGACATATATTGCTAAAAAAGAAGGACTCTGACATCGCAGTCGTTGACCATACCATATCGCCCGCAGGTACTAAGTGGCCTCTATCATAGCCTGAACCACGGTAATCAGCGACATCGGCAGTTCCCGTTCTTACTAAGGGGTCGCGGCGAAAATCATCCGTTCGACTACATCGCTTTACAAGACTCTCGGGCTTTAGTGTGTAGGCAACCCATTGGGCCTGTTCGTGCATTTCGTTGTAGACTAAATCATAGGCAAAGTGATGAACAAGCTTTTCACCCTGAAGAAGTTCAGGCAGCAAATCATTTGTCTCTATAAACTGATTGGATGATAGCGGCAAGGACGAGTCTCCGCCAGAAGGCTGGCTGCGCGCTTCACTTGTACTTTTATTCGTTCCATTTTCTTCTGATTGAGAATCTTCAGTATATGAGTGACCTTGATCTTGATCATTACTATCGTCTGAATGTTGAACAACAAGCAATGCAAGAATAAGAAGACCAACTAAGGCAAGCGCTGATCCCCTGAAAAAATGCTTAGGACTTAACATATCACACTACAGTTAGACCAAGTAATACCATCGGAAAGACTCATCGGCCATTTTTTGAAAAGTGCTGGTAATCTTTTGAGTTAATCCAATCACCTCCCCACTTCCAACCAATCTCCGCAAAGTATTGGATCACAGGATCTCCTGCTAGAATAGTTCCCGGAATCGTGTCGATATAAACTCCATTACTCGGGTAAACCTTTCCTCCCTTGAAAAAGGGATTAATCAGCGGATTAATATCTATTGCATGTCCATAAGCATGTTCAGACAAACGGCCCGACCCTACAGCACTTCGGTAGTTAAAGCAAGAGGTATTGTTTGCTCGCATGGATTTGTCATCATCCCAGCCAAAGGCATTAACTGGTATGATTGATTCTATCGGAAAGCTATCACGTTTGAGCTGATTAAATACTTTTTCAACTGCCCGAGCACTTGATTTCTCTACCACCAATAACCCATCGTGATGATAGACACTATCCATACCAAAGTAGCTCAACTCTAGAATAGTCAGTCGTTCTTTGATATCTATCGGAATATCCAATCCCGATAGAGCCTCAAGCAACTTAGTGGGTGCATTGCGAATAAAGGCCTCTTCTCGTTCTCTTAGCCGCGCTTCAGCTGCTGCTCTTTCTTCAGCCTCCATTGCCTTTTGCAGAGAGTCCCGTATGGCTTCTTCACGGTCCACTTCTTCCTGCCAATCTTCATTGCGTCTTTCGCCTGCCGAGCCATCTTCACCACCTTCTTGGTCCATCGCATCTTCCGTTACATCAGAATCCATGGATGGACTAGAATCCTTTTCATCCTGAGAAAAAGTGCACCCATTAGAACCTACCATAAGCCAAGTAAAGCAAGTAATGGTGACGACAACAATTAGGGATCTATTCCATTTCATAATCCGATGCTTCTTGAAGAATCATAGTTTGCTTATAATTCCTGTTTACAATATAAAATCCAATGCTTCCGAGAGCCATTAAGGCCGTAAAAAACAAAAAGTACTCCGCTTCTCCGTTCTGTATGTATTGGTTTAACGAAGTCTCTGCAATCAGACCATTGATAAGTGCTGTAAAGCCATTTCCAAAAGCGACGGCCAATAGCCAAAAACTGAGGATAAAGGATTTTAACACCTTAGGGGCTTGAGTGTAGGAGAATTCTAGGGAGGTAATTGATATCAAAATCTCTGCAAAAGTTAAGAGCACAAAGGCGGCAATTTGGTAGAGAAAACTCATAGAATATCCGCTATCCATCTGCACCTGAACCCAGGCGACTAAGGCGAAACTCAATACGGCAAAGGAAAAGCCGAGGCACATCTTATTAAAGTACGTGAGGGGCATGATTTTACCTAAACGAGGATAAATGATATAGGTAAATAAAGGGATAAATAACAGGACAAAGAGTGGGTTTACAAAGCCTATCTGAGAAGGTAAAAACTCAAATTGGAAGAATCCAAAATCTACCGTCTTTATCATCAAATCAGATTGAGCTTGTATTACCCAACTTGTGGCCGTTTGATCAAACAACGACCAGAAAATGGCAAGAAAGATATAGAAGGGTAAAAGTCGACCAACTAGGGAAGCTCCCTTGCTAGAGAAAATCTCTTTTTTGTACACCGACCACCCGGCTGGTTTGACAGAAATATACTTTCGTCTTCCTAGATAGAATACAATCAAAGCAATGAGCATAAGCAGCCCAGGAAGCCCAAAGGCTACGCGCGCATTCCAACCAATTTCTGTCAAATAGGGATTGCTGAGAATTCTCTCTGCACTTAGATACGCGATGATAGCCCCCACATTGATAGAAAAGTAAAACCAATTATACATCCGTTCAATCAAATGACTATTGGTAGCATCAAACTGATCCCCCACATGAGCAGATACACAAGGTTTAATTCCTCCCGCACCTATTGCAATCAATGTGCATCCCCAAAAAAAACCTTGAGGCGTTTCCCAAAAGGCCAAGACAAAATGACCTACACAATACACAAGAGATAAATTGATGATGGTGCGATACTTACCCCAGAGAATATCACTGAGCAGTGCACCCATTATCCCAGTGGCATAGGTTGCCATCACAAATAAATGAACCCAAAAGGAAGCCTTAGCATTGGCCTCAAGTTCAGCCATGCCCGATTGCTGGAGAAGACCGACCAGGAAAACAATCAGAATTGCTTTCATTCCATAAAAACTGTAGCGTTCTGCCGCTTCGTTACCAATGATATATGGGATTCCCTTAGGCCATTTTGATGATATATTCTGCACTATGGTATTGCTTTAACTTAAAATACTTCGTCTCTAGATTGAAATTTACTATTTTATACTTATGGTAGATTCGTTGAATAGAAGCTGTTTTCCAACACAAGGAATGTTGGAAAGACCTATGCGATGGATTATCTGCCTCAGCCTCTTCCTTGGGATCGCGCATGAGGCTTCAGCTCAAGGACAAATACGTGCTAATGCTGGTCAATGGAGTGATCAAATTGTGGGCAACATCCCACTAAGTTTTGGCGATATATGGATTGAGGAGGATGGACTTGTCTTCGTTTTTTATGATAATCTAGGTCACGAGACCATTAGTGCCTTAGAGGGGCATCAATTTTCAATGCGATTTTTAGACAGTGATCCTCCAGACGATATCACTTGGGGGAATGCCGGCCCTATGCCCACTCGTTACTTTACGTCGTCAACCCATTCTGTAGAAGGGGCAGTGGCTTATGACTATGAGCAAGTTACCCTCCACAACATCTACCCCAACATTGACTTTGTCTTTGATGGCAATGCCTCCACCCTGAAGTACAGCTTTATTGTTCATCCAGGTGGAGACCCCTCTTTACTCAGGATAGCAGTGGACGGAATCACCCCTCAGCAAAACCAAGATGGTCTTGTCTTTAACACCACAGCAGCCACAATGATTGAAGAAAATCCTGTGGCCTTTCAATTGGACGCTAGAGCAGAACAAAAAATACCTTGTTCCTTTGAGTTGACACAGGACACGATAACATACAACCTAGCCGCATTTGATGTAAACAAGCCTTTAGTTATCGACCCCACATTGATCTTTTCCACCTATACCGGATCTCAGCGTGATAATTTTGGCTTCACAGCAACCTATGACAATAATGGAAATGGTTATGCTGGTGGAATGCTTCTCAATACACAAAATGCCGGAGGAGAATACCCCACAACATCAGGGGTTTTTAATAGCTACCAAGGAAATGTAGATATAGGGATTACTCGATTTGATGCCAATGGAGCGAACATACTCTATAGCTTGATTATTGGGGGTAGTGATGGAGATTTACCCAATTCAATGATTGTCAATGATGCCGGAGAACTTTATGTCTTAGCAACCACCGGGTCTAGCGATTTTCCTATGTGCCCTGTCGCTCAACAATGTGGTTTTGATATTACATTTAACAATCCAGCAGGTAGTCCTGCAGCAAACTTTACAAGCGGAAATGGAATCTTGTTTACCCAAGGGTCGGACATGGTAGTGTTTAAAATTGACGCAACGGGAGGCGCCATGCTTTCCTCCACCTTTTTAGGCGGCAGCGGGAATGATGGATTAAATGACGACAACGATAATGTGGCTAATATCCAATACAACGGGACAGATCTTCATTACAATTATGGCGATGCCTTCCGCGGTGAAATTATCCTCGACGATGCCGATAATGTCTTCATTGCGTCATCCACCAACTCTCTTGACTTCCCCTTAGGAGGTGATGGCCTAACAACAGGGCTTAGCGGAGAGCAAGACGCGATCTTAACCTCGCTATCGAGTGACTTAACCACCTTGCGACACAGCCGATACATCGGAGGAAGTGATGATGATGGAGGCTATTCACTCAAACTCAATGGGAACGGGCAAGTCTACGTTACTGGAGGAACAAAGAGTGCTGATTTCCCAGCGACATCCACTACAATCCAGCCAAGCTTTGCAGGAATAACCGATGGATTTCTAGGATTGTTTGATGCAGGAGATGGCAGTCAAGGAAACACCACTTTTCTCGGGACGGCGGTCTATGATCAAAGTTATCTCGTGGAAGTCGATCGCGATGGGGACGTGTATGTAACAGGCCAATCCGAAGGGAACTACCCTACGGCCAATGCCGCCTATATTGAAGCAGGAGGCAACCATTTTATTCATAAGATTAGTCCAGATTTAACGACAACGATTTACTCCACGGTTTTTGGCCCTGGTAATGGACAGGTTAAGTTATCTCCTACTGCTTTTTTAGTGGACAAATGTGAAAGAGTCTATGTCAGTGGTTGGGGTGGACTTGTAAACAATAATCGAAATGCCAGTGTCGGAACTACTACAGGTTTCGTCACTACCCCAGACCAGTTTAATCCAAACCCAGAGGATGGAAGCGACTTTTACTTTACTGTTTTTGATCGCGATATGACCGGACACCTATTTGGCTCTTACTTTGGAGGGAATGGAAGCACGGAACATGTCGATGGAGGAACCTCTCGGTTTGATGACAATGGCGTGATTTACCAGGCTGTTTGTGCCGATTGCGGTACTGGAGGAAGCCTCTTTCCTTCGACCACAGGTGCTTATGCAGAAAATAATGGCATGGCACCTAGCTTTCGCTGTAATACCGCTCTCTTAAAAGTTGATGTAGGTATACCTCAACCCGAAGTAGTGGTAGAGGCGTTTCCAAGAGCTACGGGCTGTCTACCCCTAACTGTGCAGTTCAGTGATAGTGCATTTAACGTTCAAGAATTGATCTGGGATTTTGGCGATGGCAGTCCTCCTTTCACAGGACAGAGTCCATTGCATACGTATACAGATACAGGAATTTATACAGTGACATTAATTGGAATTGACACCACGGTTTGTAATATAACCGATACGGCGACCTTACAAGTTGAAGTAGGTGATGACAGCCTAAGTGCTGACTTTAACGATGTTTTAACCGTTGTGTGCGATTCGAATCAGGTCATTCTTCGCGCACCCTTTGTATTGCCTACGACTCAATACAACTGGGATTTAGGCGATGGGACGACTTCTTCAGATTCTCTAGTCATCCATTCCTACCTAAGTCCGGGAACCTACTCTGTTTCCCTTGCTCTTTTGGATAGTAACTCCTGCTCGCTCACCGATAGTTTTACAACAGATGTAACCATTCCAACCTCTCCCTTAGCATCGATTAATCTATTGGATACCGTGGGTTGCGCACCGATCACCATTGACTTTACGAATTCAAGCACGAATTTTTCAGATGTGCTGTGGGATTTTGGAACAGGTGACACCTCTATTCTGCTCAATCCAATCTACACATTTCAGGATAGTGGAAGCTTTCAAATCCAACTTATCGCCTATGACTCAAGTGGCTGTATACCAAGCGACACAGCCATCGCAACCGTTCAAACGCGTATTGATAGTTTTTTGGCTGAAGCTCAAATCGATACCTTGCTTTTTGATTGTGATGAGTTGCAAATTCAAGGATCTAGTCTAAATAGTGGTGTTCTTCGTCAATGGTTATGGGGCAACGGCAACACCTCAACGGATTCCTCAACAACGAATATTTACGGCCCTGGAATCTACACCGCATCATACATTGCGTCTGATCCGAGCTTGCTCTGTGGAAGACCTGATACGCTGTTTTTTCAGTTTGAAGTACAACCAAAAATCGAGGCTTCTTTTAGCCTAGGGCCTGTTTGTGATGAAGAAGCCATTCAACCTGTGCTTACCGCTGGATCTTTTAATGCTATTGAATGGCGTTTTGGGGATGGAAGTACATCCAATCTAGAGAGTCCAAGCCACATCTATGGAGGTCCAGGAATGTATGAAGTTATCCTTACCCTGACCGACTCCACATCTTGTAACATCCAAGACGCCGATACATTAATGGTTGAGATCTATGGGAATCCAAGAGCTGATTTTAGTCTAGATTCCTCAGTAATTGAATATGGAAGTTTGGTCACCCTTACCAATTTGAGCCAAGATTATGATGGGCTTGTATGGGATCTGGGAGATGGAAACGTGATCAATGATGATGAAGTCATTGAATATCTCTATGAACGGTTCGGGGAAATTCAGCCGTGCTTGCAGGCCGTGATAGACGGACTACCATGTGCTGACACCTTGTGTAAATCAATAACGATAGAAGTTAATCCTCTTCTTGGAATGCCCAACGCCTTTACACCTAATGGAGATGGCCTGAATGATACGGCCTATGTTGAGGGGCGACATATTGCCGATTTATCCTACAGGATATACAATCGTTGGGGAGAACTTGTCTTTGAAAGCAATGATATCAATCTAGGATGGGATGGTCGATTTAGAGGAGTATTGCAAGAACAGGAAGTCTATGTCTATGTTGTAGAAGCTCGTTTTATCGACAACAGCAGGCAAGTATTGCGGGGAAATCTAACCTTGATTCGATGAACAAATGGCTTTACATTACAGGCCTCGTTATCGCTTGTTTAGGTCATTCGCTTGTCATTGCACAGGACGTGCATTTCACCCAGCACTTTTCAAGCCCCCTTGCACTGAATCCAGCATCCACAGGATTCTTTCGCGGAGACTATCGAGTTGGAGTCAATCATAAAGAACAGTGGCCGTGGGCAATCGAACCGCAATTCCTCACCTATAACACCTCTTCAGCCTTCGCCGAATGGCGTATTCGAGGAAGAAAGAGAAAGAAAAAAGATTGGTTTGGTGTGGGACTAATCACATTACACGATATTGCCGGCGATGGGAGGCTCAGAATGACAGAATACGGAGCTTCTATAGCCTTTCACAAGCAACTCGACCGCGAAGGAAGGCATTTTGTATCCGTTGGATTTAACGCAATATCGAATCGACGTACTATTGATTTTGAAGCGTTCCGATTTAACAGTCAGTGGAGAAATGGAACAGGATTTGACCTAAGCCTCCCCTCCGGTGAATTCTTTTCTCAGAGTGGGTTTATCGATCGCTACTGGGATCTAGCACTTGGCATCCAATCGAGCCATAGGTTCTGGAATGACAATGGGTTGGCTGTAAATCTATCCCTCCATCATATAAACCGACCAAGGGAAACCTTTTTAAACAGTGACAATCGCATTGGATTAAGGCCTATGCTTACCCTCCAAGGAAGCATTCATGGGCCCTATCGCTTTACCATTCATCCCTCCATGCTCTTTACCACACAGAAAGGAGCGTTGGAATTTGTCGTAGGAAGTAACTTTTCCATGCCGATTGATCAAGATCGGTTTACCGCGAAACAACGACTATGGTGGGGGCTTCATTATCGAGCAGTTGATGCCATTATCCCTGTAATCGGCTATGAGATTGCTCGAACTAGGATTTTGATGAATTATGATATCAACTTATCTTCCCTGTCGAAAGCAAGTCGAGGGAATGGTGGATTGGAAATCTCGCTCATTCATATTGGCAGCTTAAGAAAAAATACCAAAGAACGTCAACAAGTTTATTGCCCAGATGATATGTACTAACCAAATCCGAACCCTTGTATTGTGTGTAATACTTTCGGGCCTACACTTAACTTCCAATGCCCAAGGGAACTATGAAGAAGCGCCCTTTGAAGAAGAAGAATTTAAAGGTCCTAATCGACGATCCCAAGGAAATCGCAGCCAATCCACCTTTGTGCAAGGCCTCCGTTTTGGCACAAAATTTAACTTTTCCATTTATGGCAACGAAATGCTTTATGGTTTAGAACCAACCATCGGTTATCAGCTCTTGGAGGAGATTTTTGAGGTAGGCTTCGGGCCCATGTTTATGCATTATCATAATTGGAGTGGCTTTTCGAAATTTCATTATATCCAGACTGGAGGACAAGTCTACGCAACGCTCTTTCTATTTGATGGAATCTATGTACGAGCTTCTGCCAGACAGTTTTTCCTGATTCAAAGGCAGCAAGGCAATCGAGCCACAGCTCGCACTCAAAATGTCTACCTCGAAGGAGGATACCAATATCAAGTGGGTGACCGCTTTTGGGCTACCGCAGGGCTCGAAATGAATTTGATTGAAACGCCTTATGCCAGCAGGAGATATCTCACGCCTACCTTCGGCTTTCGTATGGCATTCTAAGCATCGATTTTAGCGTAGGCTGCATTTTCTTCGATGAAGGCTCGTCGTGGTGGCACTTCATCGCCCATAAGCATGGAGAATACGCGATCCGCTTCAGCTGCAGAATCTACAGTGACTTTCTTGAGCTTACGCGTATCTGGATCCATCGTAGTTTCCCAAAGTTGCTCAGCATTCATCTCTCCGAGACCCTTGTAACGCTGTACACCTACGGATACGTTTTCTTTATCACCTTTAAATCGCTGAATGGCAGCATCTCGCTCGTCATCGTCCCAACAATATTGAAACTGCTTTCCTTTTTTCACAAGGTATAACGGTGGGGAAGCGATGTAAATGTATCCCCTATCGATCAACTCCCGCATATAACGGAAAAAGAAGGTAAGAATCAAGGTCACAATGTGGCTTCCATCTACGTCGGCATCACACATAATTACAATCTTGTGGTAGCGAAGCTTTGTAATGTCAAGTGCTCGGTCGTTTTCCTCTGTTCCGATTTTGACCCCAAGCGCCATAAACATGTTCTTGATCTCTTCATTCTCATACATCTTGTGCTCTAAGGCTTTTTCTACATTGAGAATTTTTCCGCGAAGAGGAAGAATGGCTTGGAACATTCGATCACGGCCTTGTTTGGCGGTTCCCCCTGCCGAATCTCCCTCCACGAGGAAGATTTCTGAGCTCTCAGCATCTTTGCTTGAGCAATCGGCAAGTTTACCTGGAAGACCACTTCCTGTAAGCACATTTTTTCGTTGCACCATCTCGCGTGCCTTACGCGCCGCATGGCGACCCGTTGCGGCAAGAACGGCTTTCTCCACAATAAGTCGAGCCTGTTTAGGGTTTTCTTCAAGATAAATCTCAAGCATTTTACCCACGCAGTTTGACACAAGACCGGTTAACTCTGAGTTCGTTACCTCGTCTTTGGTTTGGCTCTTGAACTGAGGATCGGGAATCTTGATAGAAATAACTGCTGTAAGGCCTTCTCTGAAGTCCTCACCGCTCATAGCAAACTTTAATTTGGAGAATAAACCATTTTGCTCACCATATTTTTTAAAATAGTGTGTAATGGCCCGCTTAAAGCCACTAACATGCGTTCCTCCGTTGTAGGTATTAATGTTATTGGCGTATGACTGGATCATTTCGGCATAGCCCGTATTGTAGTTAATGGCTACTTCCATAGCGACACCATCTTCCTCGCTTGAGATGTAGATAGGCTTTTCAATAAGACTTGTGCGTGTATTATCAAGATATTGAACAAAGTCCACTAAACCATTTTCTGAAAAGAACTGCTCCGTCACGAAGTTTCCATCAGCATCCTTACGTCGCTCATCAGTCAATGTGATATTGATGCCCTTGTTCAGGAAGGCCATTTCCCGAATGCGATTGGAAAGCGTCTCGTATTTAAATGTCGTATCATCAAAAATGCTCGCATCAGGCATGAAGGTGACTGTCGTTCCCGTATCTGATTTGTCCGTTTCACCGACTTGTTTGGCATCGTACAAAGGTTTACCTGCACTATATTCTTGGACGACCACCTTTCCTTCACGGTGAACTTCGACTTTCATGGCGCTAGACAAGGCATTGACACAACTAACTCCGACTCCATTCAGACCACCGGATACCTTGTAGTTATTTTTATCAAACTTACCTCCTGCGTGAAGCTCTGTCATGACAACCTCAAGAGCTGATTTTTGCATTTCCTTATGCATTCCAATCGGAATTCCACGACCATTATCCTTAACGGATAAACTGCCATCCTCGCCAATAATGATATTTATCGTATCGCAATGCCCCGCAAGTGCCTCGTCCACAGAGTTATCCAAAACCTCCCATACAAGCTGATGAAGCGCACGTGCATCCGTTCCTCCAACATACATTCCGGGACGCATCCGAACGGCCTCTAAACCTTTGAGAGCTCGAATGTTATCAGCGCTATAATTTGATGTATTTGCCATAGTTAGTGAATTTACGTAAGTGGGCTCCTTTTTTATAAAAAATTCTACAGGATATGTACACAAATCCACATACTTTTTCGTCCAGGTGAAGATTTTGTAATTATCTAGATGTTCAATTGAGAAACATTAGGTTATTTTGCCCATTAACCCTATATTCAAAAGGAATAAAACATTATGCGCTACACCTTATTTACCCTACTTTTTTTCGGAATTACTCTACATCAATCTGCAAAGGCACAAGAAAGTGTCGTGGAATCCGATAACTACAAAATTTCTTACGAAGTCCAAGATTGTCATGACGTTGCTAACGGTATTCATAGAGCTTACGCCCTGGTGACCTTTGAAAACAAGACCAATGAGGAAATCACCCTGCATTTTGATATGGAAAAATATCTAAACGGGGAATGCCGGACATGTAATAATGAGGACAATGGCTTGCATCATTCTCTCACGCTAAGACCTCTTGAGACCATTGCGGGTAGTTGTGAAACAACAGAAAGTTATCTCCGAGTCTTTTCTAAGCACCTTGATTTAGAAAACTACAGCACATTAACCGACCTGAAATTCACAAATATTGACTTAAAATAAGACCGGCAACCTCTACAACAAACTATGAAACATCTCTCTTACATTTTCAGCTTTCTTTTACTCGCATCGACAGCTTCCGCACAAAACCAAGGTTGTATTATAGACCTTTTCACAAGTTCGTCTTCAACTCAGGTAGATTGTGAAGACACCATTACATTTACCGCTGCAGGATATGGTCAAGGCCTTGTCATTGAGTTATTTGGACCAACAGGCCCTCTTGATACGAATTGGCAAACCACCTCACAAGCGGTATACTCTAATCCATGTGGACCAGGTCCATCAGGTGCAGCCAATGATCCTCATTTATGGATGGGTGACCTAGCGTCAGTACCTCGGTCACTAACTACCAATGGCCTTAACACAAGTCAAGGTGCACTTATCTGCTTCGATCTAAGAATGGCTATACAAAGTGAGGCCGCACCATGTGAAGGACCTGATTTACCTGACGAGGGAGTTTTTCTACAGTACAGTACGGACAACGGAAACACATGGGTAACTATTGACTATTTCAACCCTGATACCAACGGCTGTGGAGGTCAAGCGGGTTGTGGATTTACTTCATGGGGCAATTATTGTTTTACGCTTCCACCAGCAGCATGGACGACAAATACCCAAATCCGATGGATTCAAACTTCTGATTCAGGATCCGGATTTGACCACTGGGGATTAGATAACATTCAAATTACAGGAAACGATAGCACGTATTACTATTACTGGGATGATCCACTTGTGGGGGATACCAATACACGAGTGGTTATTCCTACGATTGACTCTACGATCATAGTGTTTTATACAAACGGACTTTCCGATACCTGCTCAGATACGGTTTCTTACACAATGAATCCAACCGATGCAGGTCCTCCTGTCATTGCCGCTTGCGACCCAACAGGTCCGGGTGAGATGCTTATGGGTAGTGGTGCCGTAAATGTTGTTTGGACACCAAACCAAGACATCATCAATGCCAATACGTTAACACCCACTGTATTCCCAGCTAATGATATATATTACACCATGACGTCAGCCTGTGGTGAGGATAGTGTGCTTGTGGATGTCGTTCCTGCCATCGATTTGGCACCAATTGCTGATGATACCATCTGCTTATTTGGTACGACAACATTAACTGCTGTTCCAAGTCCAGCTTCCGTTCCCATCGGCAGTGTTGCTTGGACACCAGCCACTGGGCTCAACGATGCGACGGCATTAAGCGTAGTTGCATCACCAGCATCAACGACCACTTATGTAGTAGAAGTAACTACCGTAGATGGATGTAATGTTTTTGATACAGTAGAAGTCGTTGTGTCGGGCAGCCAGCCAATTATCAACTCTTCCAATGACACGACCTTATGTGCCGGAGACTCATTAAATCTCTTTACAGAGGTGCTGCCTCCCGCTTCAGGTCAGTATGTGGTCACACCGATACCTTATGCTCCAGTAGCGTGTACTTCTCCTACTACACTCAGTCTCTCGGATGACCAGGTAAGCGCAGCAATA